>NZ_JAHWGL010000006.1 GCF_019334315.1 Hymenobacter profundi | reverse complement strand
CCTTTTCAGCCTCGCCCCGCATTTAGGGTCCGGCCACCGCTACGCCACAAAGATACTGTCTGAACCACGGATTCGCTCGGATTTTTCGGATTACACGGATTTCGTGGATGGGGCTGTTAGAAAGCTCAGGATGATAGGGTAGGCGATGGGCGAAAAAACTCTCGTTCACAAAAATTCGTGTAACCCTCAACATCCAAGCGAATCCGTGGCCAATATAATTTCCGCCGCTTTCTTCCAGCGCCCCGACCCTACCCTAATTGCCCGCGAACTTCTGGGGAAGTACGTCTTCTCCCGCATTGATGGCGAGCTAACCGGCGGCCGCATCGTCGAAACCGAAGCCTACTCTCACGAGGGCGACAACTCCCTCACAATGCACCTGAAGCGGCGCGGTCAGCACGGACAGGCGCTATATGAGCCGGGCGGCCGCGCCTACCTCTACACAGTGTACCAGCGGCACACGCTGTTCAACATCGTCAGCAACGCCGCCGATATTCCTAATACTGTCCTGATTCGCGCCATTGAGCCTACCGTGGGCATTGATACGATGCTCCGCCGGCGCGGTCTAGCGGCCATAGCCCGCAACCTGACGGCCGGCCCTGGCTTGCTCACGCAGGCGCTAGGCGTCACACCCGCCCTCACCGGCACCGATCTGCAGGGCGACGTGCTTTGGCTGGAAGACCACGGCGAGGACGTGCCCGACACGCAGGTACGCGCTAGCGCCAGAGTAGGGCTGGCCTACGCTGGCGCGGAGGCGGCTGGCCTACCTTGGCGCTTCCGCATCAAGGATAGCCAGTGGACCAGCCCGGCCAAATAGTACGGTATACTAAGCCAATTGAGTAGCCGCTACTAGCTCTCCACTCCAATGCTTCACCTTTTCGCACACCAATACCATTAGGCGGCCCCGCAAATCGGTGGTAGCAAACAAATAGATGTGGCCGCCCTCCCGGATGCCGGTGCGTTGCCGGAATATGGCTACCGTATCTGGGAAATTGCGGGTAGTAACGTGTGCGCGCGCTTCGGGGCCAAGGTAGGGTAGAAGAGCATCGGCATCATAACGCTCCACCGCCTGAATGCGGAAGATTCGACCCGGAAAGTCCGCACGCAGGTCGTCGGCCATATACAAGTGGCTGTGCTGGTGCAGCTTCAGTAGCTCGAAGGCATTGCCGATGCTACGGAACGCTCCTGCTTTCAGGATGGCCGCGTTGGGTTCGTAGAGGTACTGCCCCATCTGCGGCTCGGCGTAGCGCGATATGGCGCGGGCTTCGCGGGCGCGGTTCAGGCGGAACTCCTGCTGCTCGCCGGTGCGGGTCAGGTTCACGGCGTAGCGCTCGGGGTCTACGGCGGGTTCTTCGCCTAGCTCATACAGCACCTCCTTACACTCGTTATCCACAGCTAGCACCCACAACCGACGCACATGCTTCAATTCCTGAATGGCTAGCTCAATATCGAGCATGGGTGAGGTTTTGAGCAGGACGCGCGGGGCCTTGTGCAGCAGTAGGGGTAGGATACGTAGCACATCCGGCTCGCAGTCCTGCAACCGGAAAATCTTGCGCGAGGCGGTGTCGCGGCGGGCCGGATCGAGGTAGAGCCAGTCAAACGTATCCGGTGTGCTTTTTAAAAATGACAGGGCATCAGTAGTGTGGTAGTGCACATTGCGCACACCTAGCAGACCCAAATTGTACTGCACCACCTCGGCTAACTGTGGATTTCGCTCCACATAGTGCACCTCGGCTACGTGGCTGGCAAAGTAGCAGGTATCTACACCGAAGCCGCCCGTGAGGTCGGCTAAGCGTTGCCCGCCAACCAACTCGGCCTTAAAAGCTGCCGTGCGGTCCGACGAAGCCTGCTCCACCGACAGGGCCGGCGGAAAAATCAATTCGGGGTTTTCGGCCCAGGCGGGCAGCTTGGTGCGCGCCTTTTGGCGGGCCTGAATCTGGCGAACCAGCTCGGGGACGGGGAGTCCCGGAAAGCGGCGGGCCTGCAACGCCAGCTGGGCCGGGTCGTGGTGCAGGTGGTCGGCTACATACTGCCGGGCCGCCGCGGGCAACGGATATTCCATGCCCCTATCTACGCAAAAACGGGCAAATTAGTGCAACTGCCAGCTCAACGCCAGCAAAGGCCGGCCCGTAGCGGTGGCGCTCATGCCTACTGTAGTGGGGCGGTAGCGCTGCCAGAGGGCACCGTGCCGCGCTGCGGGGAACATGCTGTTGTGTGTTTCTACTGCCCGCAGCAAGTGGGTGTTGGTGTTACGCGAGATGAGCACATTAGCTATCAAGCTGAAAACGGCTACGCCTGCGGCCACCTTTTGGGTGTTGTTGAAGTACTGCCGCTTGTCGCCGGCTAACACTTGCTGACCATATAGCGCCACAGAGCCAACAAACACCAGTCGCTCGGCCAAATGCAACGACTTCTGTCGGCGGTAATCGTTAAGAAATTCCAGCGCCTCGGAATTGTCGGCCAAGTAGGGGCGAAGCTTCTGCCCGAAATAGCCCGCGTTGCGGTAATTGGTGCTGGTATCGGTGGCAAAGTAAAAATTGGTCTGCGGCCCGTTCAGACCTCGGTTTTTATCCTCGGGGCTCAAGCGAATATATTGCCCCATAGGGGTAGGCTGCTGCGCATACGCCTGAGAAAACCCCAGTAGAAAAAAGAACAGCAGAGCAATGCGACGGCAGATCGTCGTAACAGAGAAGCGCATAGATGCGACAATAAAAAGTGCCTAGACAGAACGGATTTGGCTTGTTAGCAAAAAAGAGTCCTATTTTTTTGTCGAACACTATTCCGGGCTGATTCGTTCTGTACGCGGCGACGACGACTGTCTACACTCGCTTTAAATAGCTTTGCAGAGGCCGTTTGCCGCACTATATGGTTTTGCAGAAGACAGTAGTTTAGCACGCACATGCGACTATTTGCTAGTAATCTGTTTTCTTTAGGAATTTATATCCTTATAAAAACAATAAGCATGACACATATTCTATTTCCTGCATCACGTTGCGGGGCACTGTTGGCACCGGTTCTACTGATTTTGGCTGGCTGTAACGACGCGGAAAACACGCCAGCTGCTGGTAAGCTCAACATTGTGCACGTGGCTTCTGCTGTACCAACTTCCGTGAATGCGCGGGTGGATGATCAGACTGCAAAGTCCCTCTATTATGGTCAGAGTACCGGATATACTGAGCTAAGCGCCGGGGCGCATACATTGGAAGTTAAAGATGCTGCTACCCCATCCAACCTAGTGAGCGTGCCGCTCACGATTAACAGTCGGAAATTTCACTCAGTGTATATCTACAATAGCAGCCCTACCCAAGTAGTGGCCTTGAGCCTAACGGATGATCTGACGATTCCTTCGGCTGGCAAAGCGCACTTGCGTTTTATTAATCTGGGGTATGAAGCGCCGCGTATTACGCTGACTAATAGCAAAGCAGGTACTTCCCCCTATGCCCCGGAAGTTGCTTTCCGTAGCAATACCGGCTTTTTGGTAGTTGATCCTGATACTGTAACGTTGCGTGCCGTGCAACCTGGAGGCTCTGTAGTGGCTACTACCTCCCAGCCTTCCATTTTGCGGGCGGGCAAGCTATACAATGTAGTGTTGCGTGGGGCCGCGGCTACGGCTACCACGCCCGGCTCGCTGGCGCTGAGTGTAGAGGAGCTGCAACCCGCAAACTAGCAGAGCGTCATCTCGAAATTCCTCAACAACTTGGCTACCTTTGTGGTTGAAACGCCAAATTACCTGCATCATGCTTGATACAAACCCAACCACGGCGACGACCTACGTCCCCTATAAAGTAAAAGACATTTCTCTGGCCGAGTGGGGCCGCAAGGAAATTCGCTTGGCTGAGGCTGAGATGCCAGGCCTGATGGCGCTACGCGAGGAGTATGGCCCCTCGCAGCCGCTGAAAGGCGCCCGCATTGCCGGCTGCCTGCACATGACTATCCAAACGGCCGTTCTCATCGAAACCCTGATTGCTTTGGGCGCCGATGTTACGTGGTCGTCGTGCAACATCTTCTCTACCCAGGACCACGCTGCTGCAGCCATTGCGGCCGCTGGCATTCCGGTGTATGCCTGGAAGGGCATGAATGAGGAGGAGTTCAACTGGTGCATCGAGCAGACGCTATACTTCGGCGAAGAGCGTCAGCCTCTGAACATGATTCTGGACGACGGCGGCGACCTGACCAACATGGTGCTGAACCAGTACCCCGAGCTGGCCGCTGGCATCAAGGGTATTTCGGAAGAAACCACCACGGGCGTGCTGCGCCTGCTGGACCGCGTGAAAGCCGGCACCCTACCCATTCCCGCCTTTAATATTAACGACTCCGTTACCAAGTCGAAATTCGATAATAAGTACGGCTGCAAAGAGTCGGCTGTGGATGCTATCCGCCGCGCTACCGACGTGATGATGGCCGGTAAAGTAGCGGTAGTAGCTGGCTACGGCGACGTAGGAAAAGGTACCGCTGCCTCGCTGCGCGGCGCTGGCGCCCGCGTTATCGTGACGGAAATTGACCCTATCTGCGCCCTGCAAGCCGCCATGGATGGCTACGCGGTGAAGAAAATGGTAGACGCTGCCCCCCAGGCCGACATCATCGTGACGGCTACCGGCAACTGCGACATCATCACGGAAGAAATCTTCCGCTCGCTGAAAGATAAAGCCATCGTCTGCAACATCGGCCACTTCGATGATGAAATCGACATGGCGTGGCTTAACAAGACCTACGGTAGCACCAAAGACACCGTGAAGCCGCAGGTAGACCTCTACAACATCGACGGCAAAGAGGTGATTATCCTGGCCGAAGGTCGTTTAGTGAACCTGGGTTGTGCCACCGGCCACCCCTCGTTTGTAATGTCGAACTCATTCACTAACCAGACGCTGGCCCAGATTGAGCTGTGGACCAACGCTGAGGCGTACGAGAACCAGGTGTACACCCTCCCCAAGCACCTCGACGAGAAAGTAGCCCGCCTGCACCTCGCTAAGATTGGGGTAGAACTGGACGAACTGCGTCCCAAGCAAGCCCAGTACATCGGCGTAGATGTGGAAGGCCCGTTCAAGTCGGATCTGTACCGTTACTAGAAAACAACCAGTGCTCAAACAAAACCCCGCCCGGTGCTATACCGGGCGGGGTTTTGTTTGTATGATATGTTGAGAAGCGGTGCGGTAACCAGGAAAGTAATTTATACCATTACTCCCAGCCGCTCACGCACTACTGGTGCTACCTCCTTACCAAACAATTCGGTGGAGCGCATCACTTGTTCGTGCGGCATTCCCTCCAGCATCAGCTGTCCAATAAAGCGGGTGTTGTTAAAAAGTTGACTGATATACAGCAGCTTGTCGATGATTTCCTGCGGACTGCCTACCAGCAATGGTCCCTGCGGACCACGCAAGTGGTCGAACTGCGCCCGCGACATGGGTGACCAACCCCGCTCCCGGCCGATACGGTTCATCACGGTAGCGTAAGCCGGAAAAAACTCGTCGGCAGCCTGTCGGGAGTTTTCGGCTACGTGAAAGTGGCAGTTGAGGCATAGCGGTAGGGTAGCCGGGTCGTGGCCGGCCTGCTGAGCCGCTTGGCGGTAGAGGTCGGCAAAGGCCACATACTGCGCTGGTGCGCCGCCCAAAATAGCAATGGTGAGGCCTAGGCCCAGCGCGCCGGCCCGTTGGGCAGAAGCCGGCGTGCCGCCTACCCCAATCCAGATGGGTAGGCGCGGTTGCACCGGGCGCGGATACACGCCTTTTTGCGCGAAGCTAGGCCGGTGCTTGCCCTGCCAGCTCACAATCTCCTGCTCGTTGATCTTCAATAGAAGCTCTAGCTTCTCAGCATACAGCGCGTCGTAGTGCTTCAAGTCGTAACCAAAAAGCGGAAACGATTCAATGAAAGAACCACGTCCTGCAATAATCTCAGCCCGACCATTCGAGATAAGGTCGACTGTAGCAAAGTTCTGGAACGTGCGCACCGGATCGGCCGAGCTAAGCACAGTAACGGCGCTGGCCAACCGGATGCGTTGGGTAGTGGCAGCCACGGCCGCCAGCACCACCTCCGGCGCCGACACCACATAATCGGAACGGTGATGCTCGCCGATAGCCAGCACATCTAGCCCTACCTCATCAGCTTGGCGACCCAGGGCCAATATTTCCTGCATGCGTTGTTGGGCGGCGTAGTCTTGGCCAGCTACGTGGGCCGGTGCTACTTCGCCAAAAGAGCTAATGCCTAATTCCATGAGTTCAAATAAACAAGTGAATGTAGAAGCAAGCGACTAGCCGCCCCAAATGTTTCGAGGGGTAAACGCTTGCTGCTTACTCCAGAAAGTGCGTATCCGTCAGCTCCTCGCTGATTTCCCACAGTCGTCGGGCGTTCTCCGGAGTGTTGAAGGAGTGCTTCACTGCTTTGGTCTGCTTCGAATCGTAGTAGCCGCCGCTGATGTCGGCCACCGATGGATCGGAGGCCAGAAAGATGCTGGTTTGCGCGCCCTGCTCCGGCGAAATCATGAAAGGCCGCGCTACCAGCATGGCCACGGCCATTAGTCCGGTGCTGTCGCCGCCGAAGCTGCTGGCTACGGCGCCGGGGTGCAGTGCATTGGTGGTCACGTTACGGATGCCGTGGCTACGTAGTCGCCGCGCCAGTTCCTGCGTGAACATAATATTGTAGAGCTTGGTATTGCTGTACACGCGCAATGCGCTGAAGTTCTGTTCCGACTGAAAGTCAGCCAGATTAGGCTTGGCAAAGTGGTAGGCCTCCGATGCTACGTTCACAATACGTGCGGCGGAGCTTTCCTGGAGCATGGGCAACAAGAGGCTGGTCAGCAGAAATGGCCCTAAGTGGTTTACTGCCATGCCCATTTCGTAGCCTTGGGCGGAGGTTTCGCGCTCTTTCTTGGGCAATAAGCCTGCATTATTTACTAGCACATCGAGGCGAGGGTAGGTGGCTTTGAACTGGGCGGCGGCTTTGCGCACTTGGTCCAGGTCGGATAGGTCGGCCAACAGAATGCCTACCCGGTCGTGGCCGGCGGCGGCCACAATGTCGCGGCGGGCTTGCTCAGCTTTTTCAGGATTGCGAGCTAGCAGTATTACGTAGGCGCCTTGTTTAGCGAGTTCCTGCGCCGTAATCTGCCCAATACCGGAGGTAGCCCCCGTCACGAGTATGGTTTTGTCTTGTAGAATAGGCATGAGCATTTAAGCTAGGTTAGAATTCTTCATATACGCATCACAGCACGAAATGCTGAGTAATAAATGGAAACCGCTAGCCCTACCAAACCACAAGACCAACCCAAAAAGGTTGGTCTTGTGGTTTAGTAGAGTATTAGATAGCTAGATAAGATGCATCTCCATAGCTGTTTGCTTGGGGTCAGGACCAAAACGATTCGGACCATTATCGCTCTGTGCAAAAAACATCCAAATACTATAAAAGGGAATGATCTGAAAGAAACCGGTATTATCCCGGTCATGGCATCTTTTAGCTCCTTGTGCCAAGCTAAACCAAGCCAAAGGCAAGAAAAGGAAGCCTACTATTGGCATATCGGCTTCACTGACAAAGAAGGAGATAATCAGTAAGCCAACGTAGTAGAGTAACTGACTAACAATATATTCTTTACGGCGGATGCGGCCATTAAAGGAAAAAGCATCTTTGAACATACAGGAAATGATTAGGTTGATTATATAAAATAAGTGCAATTAAGCTAAAGCCCTTAAATCCTGCAACTGCTGATGAAGTACGGTAGAAGGTGGTAAAGAAGTAATCCGGATATTTGCCGTGCTTATGTCCATTATGCTCTCGGTTGTCATCATTACCTTCAACGAGGAAGCCAACATTGCCCGCTGCCTAGAAGCCGTACAAGGCGTGGCCGATGAGGTAGTGGTGGTCGATTCTTACTCCACCGACCGCACGGTAGCTATCTGCGAGGAGTACGGAGCCCGGGTTATACAACACGCGTTTGCCGGCTACGTGGAGCAGAAAAACTACGCTACCGGCCAGGCCCAGTATGACCATGTGCTGCAACTGGATGCCGACGAGGTATTGACCGACGAGCTGCGTCAGAGCCTTCTACAAGTGAAAGCCAGTTGGCCGCCCGTGGCAGGCTTCACCCTCAAGCGCCTCACCAACTACTGCGGCACCTGGGTGCGCCACGGTGGCTGGTACCCCGACCGCAAGCTACGTCTCTACGACCGGCGCCTGGGTAGCTGGCAGGGTTTGTTGCTGCACGAGCAGTTCATCGAAAAACCGTTTCAGTCGGTAGGGGACCTAGCGGGCGACCTGCTGCACTACTCGTACGACTCGGTAGAGCAGCACGTGGCGCAGCTGAACCGTTTCACCAGCATAGCAGCCGAGGAACTGGCCCTACGTGGCAAAACCCGCGTTACGCCCTTTCAGTTGGTGCTGAAGCCTATCTGGAAATTTGTGCACGGCTATGTGCTGCGGTTGGGTTTTCTAGATGGCTTTGCCGGCTTGAGCATCGCCATTATCTCGGCTTGGGGTGTATTCCTAAAATTTGCCAAGCTGCGTACCCGTGCCTCTACCCATGAAAACCTTCCTCATTAGCCGCACCGATGCCATTGGCGATGTAGTGCTCACGCTACCCGTAGCAGGTTGGCTAAAGCAGACGTTTCCAGAGTGCCGAGTGGTACTGATGGGGCGTACCTACACGCAAGCCGTAGCCGATGCCTGCCCTTGGGTGGATGCGTTCCTCAACTTCGACGAGCTATTGACGCTTTCAGTGGCCGAACAAGTACAGCAACTCCGGCAGGTGCAGGCCGATCTGGTAGTACACGTTTTCCCAAATAAGACAATAGCCCGATTGGCCCGGCTAGCTAACATTCCTGTGCGGATAGGCACCCGCAACCGTTGGTTTCATTGGTTAACATGTACGAAGCTGGTGGCTCTGAGCCGCCGTAACTCACCGCTGCATGAGGCCCAACTCAATCTGCACCTGCTAACCTCCCTGGGCTACCTTCCCGATTTGCCGTTGAGCAGGGTAGGGGAGTGGGTACGCTTGCAACCGCAGGTAGTGCTGCCCGAGCCCATACAAAAATCGTTACGCGAACGTCGGCCGGGTCAGCTCAACGTTATCCTACACCCGCGCAGCCGTGGAAGCGCCCGCGAATGGGGATTGCCTCACTTCGGTGAGCTGGCTCGGCTGCTCCACGCAGCGGGGCATCGCGTATGGGTAACGGGCACCGCCGCCGAAGGTGCGGAGCTGGCTGATTGGCTACAAGAACATCAATCCTACCTAGCCGCCGACCTCACAGGCCAGCTTAGCTTGCCGCAGCTTATTGCCTTCATCGCCGCCGCTGATGGACTGGTGGCGGGTAGTACGGGCCCGCTGCACCTAGCCGCCGCCCTAGGTCGCCATGCGCTGGGTCTCTACCCACCCATCCGGCCCATGCACCCCGGCCGCTGGGCTCCCTTGGGCCCCCACGCCGGCTATATGGTCTTCAACCGCCCCGATTGCTCGGACTGCCGCAGCCAGCCTGCTGCCTGCACCTGCATCAAAGCCTTACTACCTATGCAGGCACTAGAGCGGGTAGCAGATTGGCAGCCATTGCCAATAGCTGATAAAGTTTTGTAAGCATTTGCTGCGTTATTTGCGGTCCTATGCGCGTATTGGCAATGCAGCGGTTGAAATACCTCTATCAGCAAGGACTCCTTTCTCAATATGTATTACTGTTGGCATGTTTTGCTGGCGTAGTTGGTTTGCTAACATCCCGTGCACTGGTTGCTATCAGCCCGATAGTGGGCGTTGTGGCAGTTCTAATGAATCCCAACCTGCGGGCAGCCGTGCCGGGCTGGCTACGCAACCAAAGCGCTTGGTGGCTAGCCTTGCTATATGCGTTGTTGCTATTCAGCGGGCTATACACGAGTGCCTGGACCGTTTGGCGCCACGAGTTATATCGCAAACTGCCTTTCTTAGCCATTCCGCTGGCTTTTGCGCTGGCTGTACCCCTTCGCTCGCGGCAACGCTATTGGGTAGGGGTAGCGTTTACAATAGGCGTCACAGCCATTGGGCTGGCTACAGCCGGACGCTACTGGCTTTCTCCCAGCAGCACTAATGAGGAATTACGCGAAGCAACCAACCTGCAATCTGTAACAGGTATTTTTCACATCCATTTTGGAGTGATGCTAGCAATGGCGAGTGTTTTCGGCTTTTTGCTGGGGCAAAATGCTCGCACCTTGGGGGGCCGTTGGCTACTGTGGATAAGTGGTTTTTTAAGTGCCTTGGTTCTGCACGCTTTGGTGTACCGTACTGGTCTACTAGCCTTCTACGTCATGCTATCTTTCAACACCCTGCGTTTGCTGATGAGTCGCCGCTGGTGGAAGATAGGATTGCTATTGCTCGTAACATTAGTGGCTGCGCCACTAGTGGCTTATCATACTGTGCCGTCTGTATCACGTCAAATAGTGAGCAGCCAGTACGATATTGAGCAGTTTGATTGGGGGCAAGACATAAACAACTACTCTTTAGCGAAACGCTTGGCTGCTTGGCACACAGCTATAACGATAGCGCAAGCAAATCCGTGGCTAGGGGTAGGCGCTGCCGATGCCACCGACGAAATGATGGCGCAATACAGTTGGCGCTCTTTCGGTTTGCTTCCCCTCAACCGTGTTATGGTGCATAATCAATATTTACACTTCTTATTGGCTGGGGGCTTGGTGGGCTTGGCGCTATGGCTACTAGTACTATTGGGGCCATTAGCACAACCTGCCCTACGTCGTAATCCGTACGTGTATAACTTCCTGCTAATTCAAGGTGCAGCCATGTTGGTCGATTCTTTGCTGGAAATTCAGATCAGCTTCAATCTCTTCGTGTTCTGCTATGGTTTCTTATTGGTGGCTATAGAGCGCCAGAGTGCAGATTTAACAAAATAATGACCTACACGGGAAGGTTATTCCATCCATTTGTTTTCTGTCTGCGTACTTTTTTTGCATTTTAAGCCGTAATTTTTCAGTCTAATGAGCGATTCTCCCGAACGGGTACCCAAATTGAGCAAAGAAGAGAAAGACCGCCGGTTTCAGGCTGAACTGATGCCGGTAATCGACTCTTTGTACAATTTCGCCTACCGCCTTACGCTTGACGAAGACGATGCCAACGACCTCGTCCAGGAGACCTATTTGAAGGCCTACCGCTTCTTCGAGTACTTCGAGCAGGGAACCAACGCCAAAGCGTGGCTGTTCCGCATCCTGAAAAACTCGTTCATCAACGACTTCCGAAAAAGGAGTAAGCAGCCCGCCAAGGTCGACTACAACGAAATTGAGAGCTATTACAATTCGGAAGACGTAGAGGCCGAGGGCGACGCGGGTAGCACCTCGTCGGACATGCGGCAACAAGCCGTGCGTGACCTCATCGGCGATGAGGTAGCCCGTGCGCTCAACTCGTTGCCCGTGGATTTTCGCACCGTCATTATCCTCTGCGACCTAGAAGGATTCACGTACGAGGAGATGGCGAAAGTACTGGACATTCCTATCGGAACGGTTCGGTCGCGTTTGCACCGCGCCCGAAATTTTTTGAAGGAAAAACTTGAAAAATACGCCAAAACAATGGGCTATGGCAACTCCAACGATGCGGCAGATGAAGACATTGAAGATAACCCCTCAGAATAACCTTTCAGGCACTGTTATGAAACCAACTGCTACGCCCCTAAGCCCCCAGACTGCCGCTACGGATGGCCCCGATTGTGAACGTGTAAACACGATTCTCGACCAAATTATTGTGGGCAACGACCCTAGCTTGGAAGATGAAGAGTACTTCATCAGCCACGCCGAAGATTGCTCGCCCTGCTTCGATAGCATCGATAAGCAACACATCTTCATTGATTTTCTGGCGCAGCATGTAGGCCGCAAAGGTGCTCCTTCTTCGCTACCAGAAGCTATTATGAACCGTTTGCAAGTGAAAATGGCCTAATTTTGCCCGATGCAGGGTAAAATTATTGTCTTTTCAGCGCCTTCCGGAGCCGGTAAAACCACGATTGTTCACCGGCTCATGGATAGGATTCCGGAGCTAAGCTTCTCTATTTCAGCGTGCACCCGTGACCGACGCGGTCGAACCGAAGCCAACGGCAAGGACTACCACTTCATTTCCGTGACGGAGTTTCAGGAGAAAATCCGTCACGATGAATTTGTGGAGTGGGAGGAGGTGTACGAAGGTGCGTTTTATGGCACTCTGAAATCTGAAATAGAGCGAATATGGTCTACCGGCCGCTACGCCATTTTGGATGTGGACGTAAAGGGTGGTCTCAGCATCAAGGAGTTCTATAAGGATCGGGCACTAGCCATTTTTGTGAAACCACCTTCCGTGGAGGCTTTAGAAGCTCGTTTGCGAGGTCGCGCTACCGATTCAGCTGCCAGCATTTCCAGCCGTTTGTATAAGGCTGAATTTGAGTTGACGTTTGAAGACCGGTTCGATGTAACCGTTGTCAACGACAACTTGGATGAGGCTACGGACGAAGCTGAACGACTGGTGCGCAATTTCATCGCTACCACCCCTAACGTGCTGTGAGTGCCGTTGATCCGAAGGTAGGCTTGTTGTTTGGTTCTTTCAACCCTATCCACACCGGGCACCTTATTCTGGCGCATTTCATGGCCACACACACTGACCTCGATGCGGTGTGGCTGATTGTGTCGCCTCAGAGCCCATTTAAGGTAGGGCAGGAGCTGCTGCCAGAACGTGCTCGGTACGAACTGGTAGAAGCAGCCATTGCAGGCAACGACCAGCTAAAAGTTTCAGACGTAGAATTTTCTATGTCTAAGCCGAACTATACCATCGATACGTTGGAGGAGTTGCATCAGCACTATCCCCATCATCGGTTTGTGTTGCTGATGGGGGAAGACAACCTACCCGGCCTACCCCGCTGGAAAGCTGCTGACCGTATCATGGCCGAATATGAAATCTATGTGTATCCACGGCCGGGTATTGAGGCTACCGCAATAGCTAGCCCGGCAAATGTGCGCATCGTAGATGCACCGCTACTGGATATATCGGCCACTTTCGTGCGCGATTGTGTACGTGCGGGTAAATCTATTCGCTACTTAGTACCTGCCGGAGTGGAGAAGCGCATTCAAGAACAGCGCTATTGGCAAGAATAAACTAGCAAAAAATCAAAAAAGTTTTTCAATGAAAAAGCCCCCGCACTATTCGGTGCGGGGGCTTTTTCATTGACGTAAAAGCGTCCTCAGATAGTCATAATTTCTGCTTCCTTCTTGCTAACGAGTTCATCTACTCGCACAATGTAAGAATCAGTAGCCTTTTGCACTTTGGCTTCGGCATCTTTAACAGCATCCTCAGAAGCACCTTCTTTCAGCAGTTTGCGCAACGAGTCGTTTACATCTTTGCGAATACCCCGGATGCGCACTTTGCCGCTTTCCGATTCGGTTTTAACTTGCTTCACTAAGTCGCGACGACGCTCTTGCGTCATGGGCGGAATGTTGAGCCGTACGCCTTCCGCATCGGATTGCGGATTGAGGCCCAGGTCGCTATTCTTAATAGCTTTGGCCACCTCGCTAATCATGTTTTTCTCCCAAGGCTTAATGAAAAGCGTGCGGGCATCCGGCGTCGAAATGTTGGCTACCTGCGCCACGGGGGTAGGTGTGCCATAGTAGTCTACCCGCAGCGAATCGAGCATGGCTGGGCTGGCTTTACCCGCCCGAATGCGGCTTAGTTCCACGCCAGTGTGTTCTAGGGCTTTACCCATCGATTCTTCGGCTTCGCTTAGGTAAAACTGAATTTCTTCGTCCATTGGTTAAAAGTGTTAGGTTAAGAAGTTAAAACAGGCGGCTTGTTGCGTAAGAAAGCTGCAAGGATGGGTTGCCGTCCGTTTTCAACGGAAATGTATGGAGTTACAGAATGGGCTGCAATTCACTATCACCCGGATTCTGTACGGTACTAGGGCCTTTCATGGTTACCAGCGTACCTATTGTATCGCCTTCAATGAGGCGTTGTAGGTTGCCGGTTTTGTTCATGTCGAACACGATAATGGGCAGGTTGTTCTCCTTGCAGAGCGTGAAGGCTGTCATATCCATTACATTAAGGTTTTTGGCCATCACTTCATCGAAGGTGATTTCTGGGTAGCGCACTGCTGTAGGGTCTTTCTCCGGATCGGCCGTATAAATGCCATCTACACGGGTGCCTTTCAAGACTACATCGGCTTCTATCTCAATCGCACGCAACGAGGCCGCCGAGTCCGTGGTGAAGTAGGGCGAACCAATGCCCGCGCCGAAAATCACAACCCGACCTTTTTCCAAGTGCCGCAACGCCCGCCGCCGCAGGTAGGGCTCACACACTTGCTGGATGGTAAGGCCAGAGAGTAGACGCGTACTTACATCCAGTTTCTCCAGCGCACTTTGCAGGGCCATTGAATTGATAACGGTGGCCAACATCCCCATATAGTCGCCTTGCACCCGGTCGAGCCCGAAAGCAGCAGCCTGCACTCCCCGAAAAATGTTGCCTCCACCAATCACCACGGCTACCTGTGTGCCCGTGGCCGCTACGGCTTTTATCTCTTCGGCATACTGCATGAGGCGCACGGCGTCAATACCGTATTGTTGCTCCCCCATCAGGGCCTCGCCACTCAGTTTCAGCAGGATTCGGTTGTACTTCAAAACGAGGAAATATTAAGATTAAAAAACGAGTGGCCGATAGAAGAAATCCATCGGCCACTGCATTAAGAAAATTGAATCAATACTTGTCCCTTCGTGACGTTATCGCGCAGCTTCACCTTAATGGCTGCTATGGTGCCATCGCCGGGAGCTTTCAGAATGTTTTCCATCTTCATAGCTTCCAGCACCAGCAGCGGGTCGCCTTTCTGGACAGATTGTCCCGGAGTTACACGCACGTCTACAATCAGGCCCGGCATGGGTGCCTTCAGCTCATTTATTTTTTGACTGGCAGCAGCGCTCATTCCCAGCTTATCCAATAGCAGATCGAAGCGGTCTTTTGCCTGTATCTCTACTATTTGGCCATTGAGTTGCAAGCGAATTGTCTTGGTAGCATAGTCTGCCTCCAACACTTCCGCAACAAAAGAACTACCCCGATACAAAATGTGGTATCGTTGTTGGCCGAGTGCTACAATGTCCCATGCAAAAGGCTCACCGTTCAGCAGAATGTTGTCGTTGGCACGGAAATCAACTTCCCAATTTTGGGCCGGACCGGTCTGTACCTGTAGCATAAAAGAAGGAAGAAATAGGACGAGCTAAAGGGGCTTAAAGATAGGCCAAATTTGAAATAAATCCAGAAATTGAGGTTTCATTCCCTCGTTGATTAGTTACATGAAGTACCGAGTTCTTGGCTTGCTTAGCGTAGTGCTGCTTCATAGTGGCCTTACTTTGGCCCAGACGGGCAAGGCCGGAAAACCAGATACCGATAAGAACGGCACGCGCCATAAAACGCCGGCCGCCAACGAAGCTCCGGCAGTTACGCCAAAGCAGGATATCGTTATTATTCCTTCGTGGCTTCCACCAGACAATCCGGTGCAACCAGCAGCTACAGTTGTTACCAACGTGCTGGACACCAAGCTAGATGTACGTTTCGACTGGGCAAAGCAGTGGCTGTTAGGCACGGCCACGCTTACGTTGCGGCCGCACTTCTACCCTCAAAACCAAGTAGTACTTGATGCAAAGGGCTTCGAAGTCAAATCGGTGCGTCTATTGGTGAACGGCAAGGAAAAAAACCTCACGTACGCATACGATAAGCAGAAGCTGACGATAACACTGGATCGTAGCTACCCCCGCACGGAGGCTTACCAAGTACGTATCAGCTACGTTGCCAAGCCCAACGAATTACCAGCGAGTGGCAGCGCAGCTATTACCAGCAACAAGGGGTTGTATTTCATCAACCCACTCGGCACCGATAAGAACAAGCCTCGGCAAATCTGGACTCAGGGCGAAACGGAGGCGAATTCAGCTTGGTTTCCTACCATCGACAAGCCCAACCAGCGCATGACTCAGGAAATTGCGCTGACGGTGGAGGATAAGTTTCGCACTATGTCCAATGGTCTGCTGATTTCATCTCGAAAAAACGCAGATGGAACTCGTACAGACGTTTGGAAGCAAGCCCTACCCGCTGCTCCCTACCTTACTATGCTGGCTGTGGGCGAGTTTGCCGTTGTTAGTGATACATGGCGAGGCAAATCCGTCGAGTACTTCGTTGATCCACCTTATAGCACCACGGCGAAGGCTGTCTTTGGTCATACGCCCGAGATGCTGGAGTTTTTTTCAACCAAACTGGGAGTAGAGTTTCCTTGGGAAAAATATGCGCAGGTAGCCGTACACGATTTTGTATCGGGTGCGATGGAAAACACGACTGCTTCCACATTTCAGGATAAGATCACTCAGTTTACGCCGCGCGAACTGCTGGATATCACCTACGAGCCAGAGTCGGTGGTAGCACATGAGCTGTTCCACCAGTGGTTTGGCGATTACGTAACCAGCGAGTCTTGGTCTAACCTGCCACTCAACGAGGCCTTCGCTGACTATTCTGAGTTCCTGTGGGCCGAACACAAATATGGCCCGGCTGAAGCCGCTCTGGTACAACAAAAAGCGCTAATGGCATACTTGGAAGAGTCTCAGACTAAACGCGAGCCTCTCATTCGCTATCACTATGCCGACCGGGAAGATATGTTTGACCGGCATTCCTACAGTAAAGGGGGGCGGGTGCTACACATGCTACGGCAATACGTAGGCGACGAAGCATTCTTCGCCTCGCTCAACCGTTACTTAACCCGCAACAAGCTTTCGTCTGTAGAAATAGCGGAGCTTCGGCTTGCTTTTGAGGAAGTGACGGGCGAAGATTTGATGTGGTTTTTTGACCAATGGTTTCTAAAGCGGGGACACCCTGAGTTGCAGATTACGCATTCTTATGCCGGAAATCAAGTAGCGTTGCGGGTGCGACAGGTACAGGATTCTACCTTCTCGCCCATCTACCAATTGCCAGTTACGGTTACCACATGGGTTAATAACCAACCGGTCAATCATCGTATCACAGTCACCAAAGCGGATCAAACATTCGCCTTGCCAGTCAGTCAACGACCTGCTTTAGTAAAGTTTGATGCTACTGGACAATTGTTGGCTGAAATAGAGGAAGAGCGCTCTACGGAGGAGTTGCTGTATCAATTCTACCATGCGCAAAACTTCCTGCAGAAGTACGAAGCTATTACCCTTCTGCGCGGCAAGACGATGGAGTTGCCCGTAAGTGCCATGCTGCGCAACGCGCTGAGCGACGACTTCTGGGCCGTGCGACAAACAGCCGTAGAGGCATTGCGACGCTATAAAGGCTCAGAAGGGACTGCCATACGGAAAGATCTGCAAAAGGTGGCTGCCAACGACCCTAAAACTCAAGTGCGAGCTGCCGCTATCAACTCTCTTGCTTCCTTCCAAAACGAAGACTACGGCCAATTGTACACTGCTGCTCTCACAGACAGTTCTTATGCAGTAGCAAGCGCGGCGGTTAACGCTTTGGCTAAGGCGCCTACTGTCACTTCATTAAAAGAGATTACTGCGCTACAGGAAACCAAAAATGCTGCGCTTATAGATGCTGTGTCCAACTACTTCGCCCTCAATGGCACTGCTGACCAGTATGAGTGGTTTTTACGGCGAAGCAACGACGTGCGCAATGAAGCGCTATATCAGTTCTTGCAAAACTTTGCTACACTAATGCTACGCATGCCACCAGTAGAGCGCGATAAAGGCATTGCCCGCCTCGAAACAATTGCCCGTTCCTATCCCAATCAATACGCCCGACTTGGAGCATACAAGGGACTAAGCATGCTGGTACCGAGCAGCCCCAATGTAAAACTCACCTTGCAGGACATCCGAAGCCGTGAAAAGGATAAGAACCTAGCTACCATCTATACGATGTTGCAATAATTTTTTCAGATTTTTAGGCCAGGTAAAATGATACAGCATCTAAAACAGAATCAAAGTCTTATCGCTTACATAAAGGGAAGTAAGGGCACGACAGCAAAAAAAATATTAGCTCTTTCTGGAAGTAAGGCTTGACTTACATCAGAAACCCGTTAATTTTGCAACTCCTTTTGAAAGCTACCGCACAACGATAGAACAGAAAGGGTGAAAAAGACAGCTCAGACGGAGCGTTTTTAACTGGGGGTATCGCATAGCGGCAATTGCGGGTGACTGTAACTCACCTCCTTCGGGTTCATAGGTTCGAGTCCTGTTACCCCCACAGTGAAATAATGATTTAGTGCCTGAGTGATTTCACTCAGGCACCATTTCCTTAAATTACTTCTACGCGGGAGTAGCTCAGTTGGTAGAGCGGCAGCCTTCCAAGCTGCAGGTCGCGGGTTCGAACCTCGTCTCCCGCTCTTTACTTTCACACCGTGAAAGTGGAATCAAACGATCAAGCAGGTTGCTGTTGTTTTCTGTAAGGCGTTTAGGTTTCAAACAATATTAGCCGTTTTAGCTCAGTGGTAGAGCACTTCCTTGGTAAGGAAGAGGTCATGGGTTCAAATCCCATAAATGGCTCAGAATGACGAGTACCAACTTACTCAGTAATTGAGTAGTTGGCGCTATGGATAGAGTAAAGCGACGTGCAGTCCCTACTAAACGGAGCTGTGTTTCGCTTTCTTTGAGTATAGCTTCACCGCGTTTTTCCCCACTTTACTACAAAATTCCTCTAATCTCTTTACAATGGCTAAAGAAAATTTTGATCGTTCCAAACCGCACGTGAACATCGGTACGATCGGGCACGTCGACCACGGCAAAACCACCCTGACTGCTGCTATCACGACGGTACTGGCGAACAAAGGTCTGGCCGCTAAGCGTGACTTCTCGTCGATCGACAACGCTCCTGAAGAAAAAGAGCGTGGTATCACGATTAACACTGCCCACGTAGAGTACGCTACCGAAAATCGTCACTACGCACACGTTGACTGCCCTGGTCACGCTGACTACGTGAAGAACATGGTAACAGGTGCTGCCCAGATGGACGGTGCTATCCTCGTGGTAGCTGCCACCGATGGTCCGATGCCCCAAACCCGTGAGCACATCCTGCTGGCTCGCCAGGTAGGTGTTCCTCAGCTGGTAGTATTCATGAACAAAGTAGACATGGTGGATGACCCCGAGCTCCTCGAGCTGGTGGAAATGGAAATCCGTGAACTGCTGTCGTTCTATGACTTCGACGGTGATAACATTCCTGTAATCCAAGGCTCTGCTCTGGGTGGCCTGAACGGCGACGCTAACTGGGTTCCTAAGATCGAGGAACTGATGGCTGCTGTTGACTCGTACATTCCAATCCCAGCTCGTCTGACCGACCTGCCCTTCCTGATGCCCGTAGAGGACGTATTCTCTATTACGGGTCGTGGTACGGTTGCTACTGGTCGTATCGAGCGTGGTATCATCAACTCGGGTGAGCAAGTTGACATCCTCGGCATGGGTGCTGAAGGTCTGAAGTCGACTGTGACTGGTGTTGAGATGTTCCGCAAGATTCTGGACCGTGGCGAAGCCGGTGACAACGTAGGTCTATTGCTCCGTGGTATTGAGAAAGAAGCCATCCGTCGTGGTATGGTTATCTGCAAGCCCGGCTCGGTAACTCCTCACAAAAAGTTTAAGGCTGAGGTATACGTTCTGTCGAAAGAAGAAGGCGGTCGTCACACCCCGTTCTTCAACAACTACCGTCCCCAGTTCTACCTGCGCACCACTGACGTAACGGGTATCATTACCCTACCCGAAGGTGTTGAAATGGTAATGCCTGGCGACAACATCACTATCACGGTTGAACTGATCAACAAGGTAGCGATGGAGAAAGGCCTGCGTTTCGCTATCCGCGAAGGTGGCCGTACGGTAGGTGCCGGTCAGGTGACCGAAATCCTCGACTAATCTCTGAATTAAGACAATCCGCCTCCGATTTTTTCGGGGGCGGATTTGTTTTGTCTATAGATTACTGTACATTTGCACTCCCAATTAAAACGAAAGTTTGCTGGGAAATATTCTACGGGCGTAGTTCAAGGGTAGAATAGAGGTCTCCAAAACCTTTGATGGGAGTTCGAATCTCTCCGCCCGTGCTTTACTTGGTCATTAGACCGCATCTATTTCAGCCAAACCCGGTCCTAACCATGAGCAAGCTGACGAAATATTTTAGCGATACCACGGAGGAAATGCGTTACAAAGTAACGTGGCCAACTTCGTCGGAATTACAGAAGAGCGCTGGTTTAGTGCTGATCGGTTCGCTGGTATTTGCTGCTGTTGTTGGTATCATGGATATCATTTTCAAAACAGGTTTGGAAGCATTTTACAACTCGTTCCGTTAAGCAGTAGAAGAAATGGGAGAGTTGAAATGGTATGTAGTACGCTCAGTTAGCGGGCAAGAAAAGAAAGCCAAAACCTATCTCGAAACAGAGATAGGACGTCATGGCCTTTCTGAGTTAGTGCCCGAAGTACTGATTCCAGCAGAGAAAGTTTACGAAATGCGCAATGGTAAAAAGCGCGTACGTGAGCGTAACTTCTTTCCTGGCTATATCCTGATTCATGCTGATTTGTCGCATGGCGAAGTAGACCACATCATCACAAGCACGCCTGGTGTGATCGGTTTTCTCAGCGAAAACGAGGGTAAGAATACAGCTGGCAAACCAGTACCGCTTCGTATGTCAGAGGTAAACCGTATTCTGGGTATCGTGGACGAGACGGAAGAGCAGACAGCTACGCTGGAAACTCCATTCATCGTAGGGGACTTGGTGAAAATCATAGATACCAATTTCAACGGCTTCTCTGGTACGGTTTCCGAGGTATTCGAAGAGCGGAAGAAGCTCAACGTTATCGTGAAGATATTTGGCCGAAGCACTCCCATGGAGTTGAGCTACACCCAGGTAGAGAAAGAGTCTTAAGACTGTATATACAATACGTCGCTGGTTATTCGCTCCGACCGGCGGGGCTTCCACACAGGAGCACTTTTCAACTGACGTTTCGCGTGTGTTACCACGCAAGGAACGGAAGCCTTTTTAAACCAAATGGCCAAGGAAATTAGAGGTTATCTGAAGCTTCAGATAAAGGGAGGCGCTGCAAACCCTGCACCGCCGGTAGGACCTGCACTTGGTAGCAAAGGCCTTAACATCATGGAGTTCTGCAAGCAGTTCAATGCGCGGACCCAGGATAAGGCTGGCCAAGTTTGTCCGGTACTGATTACCATGTACACCGATAAGTCGTTCGACTTCGTGGTGAAAACACCACCGGTGCCCGTACTGCTGATGGACGCTGCAAAGCTCCAGAGCGGTTCGAAAGAGCCCAACCGCAACAAGGTAGGCTCGGTATCGTGGGACCAGGTTCGCACCATTGCCGAAACTAAAATGCCTGACCTAAATGCTTTCGAAGTGGAAGCAGCTATGCGCCAGGTAGCCGGCACGGCTCGCAGCATGGGTATCACCATCAAAGGGGATTCTCCTTTCGCTAACTAATTAAACGAAGCAGAATCAACATGGCACAAGTTAGCAAAAAGCGCAAGGAAGCCCTTGCTAAGCACGACCTGACGCAGGTTCGTAATCTAGTAGAAGCTGCTAAAGTGGTAAAGGATATCACCTATACCAAATTCGACGCTTCTGTTGATATCGATGTTCGTCTGGGCGTTGACCCCCGTAAAGCCGACCAAATGGTGCGTGGCGTAGCTACGTTGCCCCACGGTACTGGTAAAACTGTTCGTGTACTGGCCCTAGTAACTCCCGATAAGGAAGCTGAAGCTACGGCTGCTGGTGCTGATTTCGTTGGTCTTGACGATTACATCTCGAAAATCGAGAAAGGTTGGACGGATATCGATGTTATCATCACTATGCCTGCTGTAATGGCTAAGGTTGGTCGTCTAGGCCGGGTATTGGGTCCTCGTGGTCTGATGCCAAACCCTAAGTCGGGTACGGTAACGACTGATGTAGCGAAAGCAGTACAAGAAGTGAAAGCTGGTAAAATCGACTTTAAAGTTGACAAAACCGGTATCATTCACTGCTCAGTAGGTAAAGTGTCTTTTGATGACCAAAAGCTAGCTGAAAATGCTATCGAGGTTATTCAAACGCTGCAGCGCCTGAAGCCCTCTTCGGCTAAAGGAACTTACATCAAGAGCATCACGCTGTCGAGCACGATGAGCCCAGCCGTTCCGGTTGATACTTCGGTTACTTCCGCTTAAACTACAATCAAAACGATATGACCCGGGAAGAAAAACAAGCCCTCGTCGACGAGTTGAGCGAGAAGTTTCAATCGCACAACGCGTTCTACATTGCCGATGCTTCGGGAATGTCGGTGGCAAAAATCAACGAGTTCCGTCGCCTGTGCTTCACGCGCGGTCTGGAATATAAGGTCTATAAGAATACGTTCATCCGCAAAGCCCTCGATACTCTCGGCGGTGACACTGCAGAAATGGACGTAGCTCTGAAAGGCCAGTCGGGCGTACTGTTCTCGAAAGAGGCTGGTAATGCTCCTGGCAAATTGCTAAAGGATTTCTACAAGGCGCAGAACTACGGCAAGAACGTAGAGCCAAAGCCCGCATTTAAAGGTGCTTACATTGATGCAAGCATCTACATCGGCGCTAATCAACTGGATACGCTCTCGACGCTGAAAGGCAAAAATGAGCTTATCGGTGAGGTTATTGGCCTTCTGCAGTCGCCTGCCAAAAACGTTATTTCTGCTCTGTCGAGCGGTGGCAACATTCTGGCTGGTCTCCTCAAAACGCTTTCCGAAAAAGAAGAGGTTGCAGGCTAACCGCTGCTCATCTTTTTCACTTTCAATTTATAATTCAACAACTCTTTTTTAACAATCTACAGAAATGGCAGATTTGAAAGCATTCGCTGAGCAGCTCGTTAGCCTGACGGTGAAAGAAGTAAACGAACTGGCTACTATCCTGAAAGACGAGTACGGCATCGAGCCGGCTGCTGCTGCTCCTGTAGCTGCTGCTGGTGGTGGCGCTGCTGCTGCTGAGGCTCCTGAAGAGAAAACGTCGTTCGACGTAATTCTGAAGGCTGCTGGTGGTCAGAAACTGGCTGTTGTGAAGCTGGTGAAAGACCTGACTGGTCTGGGCTTGAAAGAAGCCAAAGAACTGGTTGACGGTGCTCCCAAGCCTCTGAAAGAAGGCGTGGCTAAAGACGAAGCCGATTCGCTGAAGAAGCAACTGGAAGAAGCTGGCGCTGAAGTAGAAGTTAAGTAATTCTGCTGCCTAGCATCTTACCTCACAAATAAGGATAGGCCTGGCAACTAAGCCAGGTCTTTTCCTGTTTGTAGGTAATAAACTTTACGAAAGTCCTTTTACGCGCCGCTTTGCGGCTTTTCGTGGCTAAACGCATAGGGCTGTAGTTGAGTTATCAAGTGCCCTCTCAGTGTCCATTTTATAAACCCCTACCCATTGGCTACACCGAAAGAAACGGCTTTGCAGAAAGCCTACGAGCGGATCAACTTCGCCAAGATTAAAAAGGTTATTGAGTATCCGGATTTCCTGGACGTGCAGTTGCAGTCGTTCCAGGATTTCTTCCAGTTGGAGACGGCCGCCGAGAACCGCACCGATGAAGGGTTGTTCAAGGTGTTCGCGGAGAACTTCCCTATTTCGGACTCGCGCGAGAATTTCGTTCTGGAGTTTATTGATTATCACATTGACCCTCCGAAGTATTCGGTGGATGAATGTATTGACCGTGGCCTGACTTATTCAGTGCCATTGAAAGCAAAATTGCGCCTTATCTGTAACGATACGGACAACGAAGATTTTGAGACAATTGAGCAGGAAGTGTTTTTGGGAAACATCCCATACATGACCGAAAAAGGCTCTTTTGTCATTAACGGAGCAGAACGTGTAATTGTATCTCAGTTGCACCGTTCGCCGGGTGTATTCTTCGCGCAAAGCAAGCATACCAACGGTACGAAACTATATTCTGCTCGTATCATTCCGTTCAAAGGTTCGTGGATTGAATTTGCCACGGACGTGAACAACGTGATGTATGCATATATTGACCGGAAGAAGAAATTCCCGGTTACTACCCTGTTACGTGCTATCGGCTATGGTACGGACAAAGACATTCTGGATCTATTCGGATTGTCGGAGGAGGTGAAGGCTGATAAGAAGATTCTGAAGAAGGCTGTAGGTCGTAAGCTGGCCGCTCGGGTGCTCCGCACTTGGACAGAAGACTTCGTAGATGAAGATACCGGTGAGGTAGTGTCTATCGACCGGAACGAGGTATTGCTGGAGCGTGACTCGACTATTGAAGACGAGGACATCGACACAATCATCAACTCGGGTACGAAGTCGGTTATTCTGCACCGCGAGAACGTGAATATTGCGGACTACGCAATTATTTATAATACGCTGCAAAAGGATAACTCCAACTCGGAGAAAGAAGCCGTAGAGCAAATCTATCGTCAGCTCCGTAACACGGAGGCACCTGATGAAGAGACGGCTCGCGACATCATCCAAAAACTGTTCTTCTCGGATAAGCGCTACGACCTTGGCGATGTAGGCCGCTACCGTATCAATAAGAAGCTGGGTATCGATACCAACTGGGAAGCTCGTGTGCTGACCAACGAGGATATCGTACTTATCGTGAAATACCTGATCGGGTTGATCAACTCGAAGGCCATTGTCGATGACATTGACCACTTGAGCAACCGCCGGGTACGCACAGTAGGGGAGCAGCTCTATGCCCAATTTGGGGTAGGCCTTGCTCGTATGGCGCGTACCATCAAGGAGCGCATGAATGTGCGTGATAACGAAGACTTCAAGCCGGTCGATCTAATCAACGCCCGGACTTTGTCGTCAGTTATCAACTCGTTCTTTGGTACCAACCAGCTGTCGCAGTTTATGGACCAGACCAACCCATTGGCTGAGGTGACGCACAAGCGTCGCGTATCGGCACTGGGGCCGGGAGGTCTGTCGCGGGAGCGTGCTGGTTTCGAAGTACGTGACGTACACTACACACACTACGGTCGTTTGTGCACGATTGAGACGCCGGAAGGTCCGAACATCGGTCTGATTTCGTCGCTATGTGTGCACGCTCGCGTAAACTCGATGGGCTTCATTGAGACGCCCTACCGTACGGTAGAAAGCGGTAAGGTCGACATGACTGAGAACGTGAAGTACTTGACGGCTGAGGAAGAAGATACCCACCACATCGCGCAGGCAAACGCCCGTTTGGATGATTCGGGTAACTTCGTAAACGAGCTGGTGAAAGGCCGTTTCGAGGGTGACTTCCCGGTAGTAGGTCCTGACGAGTATAGCTACATGGACGTAGCACCGAACCAGATTGTATCGGTAGCTGCTTCGCTGATTCCTTTCCTCGAACACGACGATGCTAACCGTGCCCTGATGGGTTCGAACATGCAACGTCAGGCTGTACCGTTGCTGAAAGCGACTGCACCTATCGTTGGTACAGGCCTGGAAGGCCGTGTGGCAATCGATTCGCGGACGTTGGTAGTAGCTGAAGGTAACGGGGTAATCGATTATGTAGATGCCAACAAGATCATTGTGAAATATGATCTGACGGCTGATGACATCCTCGTGAGCTTTGATGCGGAGCGTATCACCTACGATCTGATCAAGTTCCGTCGCACGAACCAAGATACTTGCATTAACCTTTCACCTATTGTGAAGCGCGGTCAGCGCGTGAGCAAAGGAGAGCCGCTGTGTGAAGGCTACGGCACTAACAACGGCGAGTTAGCACTTGGACGCAACATGCAGGTGGCCTTTATGCCATGGCAGGGTTACAACTTCGAGGATGCTATTGTCATCTCGGAGCGTGTAGTGCGCGACGATATCTTCACCTCGATTCACATTGAGGAGTTTGAATTGGAGGTGCGTGAGACTAAGCGCGGCGAAGAAGAACTGACGTCGGAGATTCCAAACGTAAGTGAAGAAGCTGTACGTAACCTCGACGACAACGGTATCATCCGTCTGGGGGCTGAGGTTCGTGAAGGCGACATTCTCATCGGTAAGATTACGCCGAAGGGTGAAACGGATCCGACGCCAGAGGAAAAGCTGCTCCGCGCCATCTTTGGTGACAAAGCCGGCGATGTGAAAGATGCCTCGCTTAAGGCGCCGCCATCCTTGAACGGGGTAGTAATTGGCACGAAGCTGTTCTCGCGTCCGAAGAAAGATAAGAACCTACGTGCCAAGTCGAAGAAGGAAGTGGAAGAGTTGAAGGACTCTTACGCTAAAGAGCTTCGTGGTGTAAAAGCTGTGATGATCGACAAGCTGGTGCAATTGCTCGACGGCAAAACGTCGCAAGGCGTGAAGCACAAGTTTGGCGATGAAATCCTGACAAAGGGTGCCAAGTTTGGCAAGAAGAACATCACTGATGCTCTCTTTCCAGACAAAAACCCTTATAAGGATGAGAGCAATTACGCTGTGCCGGAAGAGGTAAACATGTTCAAAGATCTCATCTTGGAAGGCTGGACAGCCGACGAGAAGGTAAACAGCATGTTGGCTGAGCTAGTGAAAAACTATGCGAAGCGCCGCAACACTATCACAGCCCGCTTCAAGCGCGACCGGTTCACGCTGGAGGTAGGCGACGAGTTGCCTGCTGGTATCGTGCAGTTGGCCAAGGTATACATCGCCAAAAAGCGTAAGCTGAAGGTAGGGGATAAGATGGCCGGTCGTCACGGTAACAAGGGTGTAGTAGCCCGTATCGTGCGCGACGAGGACATGCCTTTCCTACCTGATGGCACGCCGATGGACATTGTGCTGAACCCACTAGGTGTACCAAGCCGCATGAACATCGGTCAGATCTACGAGACCGTTCTTGGCTGGGCCGGGTTGAAAATGGGTCGCACTTATGCTACCCCAATTTTCGACGGTGCTACCGAAGATGAAGTAGCGAAAGAACTGACCGAAGCTGGCCTGCCTGATTGGGGTCGTGCTTATCTCCACGATGGCTTATCGGGTGACCGGTTTGACCAGCCTGTAACGGTCGGTGTGATCTACATGCTGAAGCTGGGTCACTTGGTTGACGATAAGATGCACGCTCGTTCTATCGGGCCGTACTCCCTCATCACGCAGCAGCCGCTGGGTGGTAAGGCGCAGTTTGGTGGTCAGCGCTTCGGTGAGATGGAAGTGTGGGCGTTGGAGGCCTTCGGTGCATCCAATGTGCTACAGGAAATCCTCACAGTGAAGTCGGATGACGTGATTGGCCGTGCCAAGGCGTACGAAGCAATTGTAAAAGGCGACGTACTGCCCAAGCCGAATATCCCCGAGTCCTTCAACGTACTCATTCATGAGTTGCGCGGTCTGGCTTTGGAAATCACGCTTGATTAAAGTTTGAAAGCGGTGGCTGCTGATATTTCGGTATCGGCAGCCACTTTTCAAGTCAGTTAGAATACCCGCGGTTCGGGAAACCGATAACAGCCGCTGCCGGCGTTGTTCCGAGATATGGTCAGAACAGCATTCATCCTCGGTGGTAGTTGGCCGCAATTCGATTCAGCTTTTGAATCAACCAACTAGTAAGACCTGGCGGAAAACTACTGCGCGGCGTACCTATCCGACCCGCAGAGCACTTTTCGCAGAGTCGAACTGTTATGTTCTTTCCGACCTGTCTTAAGACTAGCGGAACCAACAAACAGATACAAGCCAACAGCTAACAACAGCTACCCTACATGGCGTTTGCAAAAAACAAGAAACTGGTACAGGACTTCTCGAAAGTTACCATTTCGCTGGCTTCGCCCGAATCCATTTTGGAGCGGTCGAACGGTGAAGTAGTGAAACCTGAGACGATCAACTACCGGACGTACAAGCCCGAAATGGGCGGTCTATTCTGCGAGCGAATCTTCGGTCCGGTGAAGGACTGGGAATGCCACTGCGGCAAATACAAGCGGATTCGCTACAAGGGTATCATCTGCGACCGTTGCGGTGTGGAGGTAACCGAGAAGAAAGTACGCCGGGAGCGGATGGGCCACATCGAATTGGTGGTGCCCGTTGCGCATATCTGGTACTTCAAGTCCCTACCTAACAAGATCGGCTACCTGCTGGGCCTACCCACCAAGAAGCTCGACCAGATTATCTACTACGAGCGTTACGCTGTAGTGCAGCCGGGTATTCTGGCTGAAGAAGGCGTACAGCAACTTGACTTCCTCACGGAAGACGAGTACCTGGACATCATCGACCGTCTCCCCCGCGAGAACCAGATGCTGCCTAACGAAGATCCGAACAAATTCATCGCCAAGATGGGTGCTGACGCGCTGCAAATGCTGCTCGAGCGTACCAACTTGGATGAGCTGTCCTACTCTCTACGTGACTCTGCTGCCCACGAAACATCGCAGCAGCGGAAGGCTGAGGCTCTGAAGCGTCTGCGCGTAGTGGAAGCATTCCGCGACGCCGCTACCCGCATCGAGAACAAGCCTGAGTGGATGGTAATCCGCATGGTGCCGGTGATTCCGCCGGAACTGCGCCCACTCGTGCCCTTGGATGGTGGTCGCTTTGCTACCTCCGACTTGAACGATCTGTACCGTCGTGTTATCATCCGCAACAACCGTCTCAAGCGCCTGATTGAAATCAAGGCTCCTGAGGTAATTCTGCGGAACGAGAAGCGCATGCTGCAGGAAGCTGTAGACTCACTGTTCGACAACTCGCGTAAGGTGAATGCCGTGCGTGCTGAGGGCAACCGTGCGCTGAAATCGCTGTCTGACATGCTGAAAGGCAAACAGGGCCGCTTCCGCCAAAACCTGCTCGGCAAGCGCGTCGACTATTCTGGTCGTTCGGTTATCGTGGTAGGTCCTGAGTTGAAGCTGCACGAGTGCGGTCTTCCTAAAAATATGGCTGCCGAGCTGTTCAAGCCGTTCATCATCCGTAAGCTCATTGAGCGCGGTATTGTGAAAACGGTGAAATCAGCGAAGAAAATCGTTGACCGTAAGGATGCTGTAGTATGGGATATTCTGGAGAATGTGCTGAAAGGCCATCCTGTGCTCTTGAACCGTGCTCCTACCCTGCACCGTTTGGGTATCCAGGCATTCCAGCCGCGCCTCATCGAGGGTAAGGCTATCCAGCTGCATCCACTTGTTTGTACGGCCTTCAACGCTGACTTTGACGGTGACCAAATGGCTGTGCACGTTCCCCTGGGACCTGCTGCTATCTTGGAAGCCTCTATGCTCATGTTGGCTTCGCACAACATCCTGAACCCTGCTAACGGCGCGCCCATCGCGGTACCGTCGCAGGACATGGTTCTAGGTCTGTACTATGTAACTAAAGGCAAGCGCTCGACCGACGACGAGAAGATCCAAGGCGAAGGCCGGATGTTCTACTCGGATGAGGAGGTAGTAATTGCCATCAACGAAAAGCAACTTTCGAAGCACGCTTATATCAAGGTGCGTACGAAGGTTCGTGATGAAGACGACAACCTCGTTACCAAAATCATCGAAACCGTTGCTGGTCGTGTGCTATTCAATCAACTCGTACCTGAGGAGGTAGGTTTCGTAGACGAACTGCTGACTAAGAAGAAACTTCAGCAAATCATCTCGCTGGTGTTCAAGCGGACCGGCATGGCCCGTACCGCACAATTCCTCGACGACATCAAGACGCTGGGTTTCCAGTCGGCTTACAAAGGTGGTCTGTCGATGGGTCTGGGTGATATCCAGATTCCACAGGAGAAGGACGAGCTGATTCTGCAAGCTCAGAACGACGTGAAAGCCGTGACCCAGAACTACCAGATGGGTCTGATTACGGACAACGAGCGTTACAACCAGGTTATCGACATCTGGACGCGTATCAACAACCAAATCACTGAAACCCTCATGGGTCGCCTCGAGAAGGAGAACCAGGGCTTCAACTCGATTTACATGATGATGCACTCCGGTGCCCGTGGTTCACGCGAACAAATCCGTCAGCTTGGCGGTATGCGGGGTCTGATGGCTAAGCCACAGAAGTCATTGCAGGGTTCGGTAGGAGAGATTATCGAAAACCCGATTCTGTCCAACTTCAAAGAAGGCTTGGACGTAATCGAGTACTTTATCTCTACCCACGGTGCTCGTAAGGGTCTGGCCGATACGGCACTGAAAACGGCTGACGCCGGTTACCTGACGCGTCGTCTGGTAGACGTATCGCAGGACGTTATCGTGAATGAGGTAGACTGCGGCACACTGCGCGGCATCGAGACTTTCGCACTGAAAGACAACGAGGATATCGTAGAATCGTTGGCTGAGCGTATTCTGGGTCGGGTAGCAGTACACGACATCATCGATCCTTTAACCGATGAAGTAATCCTGACGGCTGGCGACGAAATCACCGAAGAGGTGACGCGTCGCATCGATCAGACCAGCATCGAATCGGTGGAAATCCGTTCGGTACTGACCTGCGAATCGAAACGTGGTATCTGCGCCAAGTGCTACGGTCGTAACCTGTCGTCGGGCCGTATGGTCCAGAAGGGTGAAGCGGTAGGTGTTATTGCTGCTCAGTCAATCGGTGAGCCTGGTACCCAGCTGACGCTGCGTACGTTCCACGTAGGTGGTACGGCTTCTAATATCGCGGTAGAAGCTAGCACACGTGCTAAGTTCAATGGTGTAATCGAATTTGAAGATGTCCGCACAGTAGACACTGCTAATGCCGAAGGCGAGTCAGTGAAAGTTGTGATGGGCCGTTCAGGCGAGATTCGTATTGTGGAACCAGGTACTGGTAAGGTCTTTATCTCGCACCACATCCCGTATGGCTCTTTCCTGCTCGTCGACGAAGGTCAGCAAGTTGAGAAAGGCCAAGAGCTCAATAACTGGGATCCGTATAACGCGGTAATTCTGGCTGAGTTTGACGGTACGATTCAGTACGATTCGATTACGGAAGGCGTAACCTACCGTGAAGAGTCGGACGAGCAGACAGGTCACCGTGAGAAGGTAATCATCGAGTCACGCGACAAGACCCAGAACCCGTCTATCATCGTTAAGTCGGGCAAGAAGGACGCTGACGAGTCTCAGAAAGGCTACAGTGTACCAGTAGGCTCTCACTTGAACGTGGAGAATGGTCAGAAAATCAAAGCAGGTTACATCCTCGCTAAGATTCCGCGTGCCGTGGGTAAAACCCGCGACATTACCGGTGGTCTACCTCGCGTTACGGAACTATTCGAGGCTCGTAACCCCTCAAACCCGGCCGTTGTATCGGAAATTGATGGTGTAGTGAGCTACGGTACGGTGAAGCGTGGTAACCGTGAAATCTTCGTTGAGTCGAAAGACGGCGTGAAGAAGAAATACATGGTGCCGCTGTCGAAGCACATTCTAGTGCAGGACAACGACTTTATCCGGGCCGGTATGCCGCTTTCCGATGGTGCTATCACTCCGAACGACATTCTGAGCATTCAGGGTCCAGGCGCAGTGCAAGAGTACCTCGTGAACGAGATTCAGGAAGTGTACCGTTTGCAGGGTGTAAAAATCAACGATAAGCACATTGAGGTGGTAGTGCGCCAGATGATGCAGAAAGTTGTGATTCTCGATGCAGGCGACACTAGCTTCTTGGAGCACCAAGTAATAGACAAGGTGATTTTCATGGAGGAGAACGATACCATCATCGACATGAAGGTGGTAACGGAAGCCGGCGATTCGACCAACATGCGCCCCGGCCAGATTGTATCGGCTCGTAAGCTGCGCGATGAAAACTCGTCGCTCCGTCGTCGTGACTTGAAACTGGTGGAGGTACGGGAGGCTCAGCCCGCTGTATCGCGTCCTACCCTCCAGGGTATCACACAGGCTTCGCTAGGTACACAGTCATTCATCTCGGCTGCTTCCTTCCAAGAAACGACTAAGGTGCTGTCGGAAGCTGCCATCCGTGGCAAGGCCGACGAACTGCTGGGCTTGAAGGAGAACGTAATCGTAGGTCACCTCATTCCGGCCGGTACTGGCTTGCGCGAATACACGCGCCAGGTAGTAGGCTCGAAGGAGGAACTCGAAGCGTTGCAGAACGCTCGGGCAACTGAAGAAGTCGTAGCTCCCAAGCGGGCGTCACGTGCCAAGCGTGAGTCGGTATCGGAGTAATCCGATAAGATCTTGAATAAAAAACGGCCGGTTGGAGTAATCCGACCGGTCGTTTTGTTTTTAGTAATTTTGATCCTTCATCTTCCGCTTCAACATGAGTCACCCATCAGACCCCAGCATTCCGCAAGATCCAAATGCTATCAATATAGAGCTGCCCGAAGACATTGCTGAGGGTCAGTACGCCAACTTGGCTATGATTGCGCATAGCAGTAGCGAGTTCGTTATCGACTTTATCCGATTGATGCCGGGCCTACCTAAAGCTAAAGTGAAAGCTCGTATTGTTATCACGCCAGAGCATGCCAAGCGTTTACTCGCCGCACTGGCCGATAACGTAGAACGCTTCGAACAGACATTTGGCCCTATTAATTCGCAACCCGAGATGCCAAGCTTTCCGATGAATTTTGGAGGGACGATGGGGGAGGCATAGCTAGCCGAAGCTTATATAACAGGTATGGATTTCTTGTTGAGCGGAATCTGTAGCATTGCTTTTTGTGTAGTAGGGTAGGGGTGAAGAAAGGATGGCAGGTTAGAAAAAGGTATTCTCGTGATTTCTCTAAGACAAACTATTTCAACCTGTTTGCTATTTCAAAACACTTTCTCTACCTTTGCAAGCCTAATTTTTTGGGAGAAGACCCTCCTGGACAAACCATTCCGTAGATGCCTACCATTAACCAATTAGTACGTAAAGGCCGCGAGAAGCTGACGACGAAGTCAAAGTCGCCGGCCCTTGATGCGTGCCCGCAGCGCCGCGGCGTTTGCACCCGTGTATACACCACTACGCCTAAGAAGCCGAACTCGGCTATGCGTAAAGTTGCCCGCGTGCGCCTGACCAACGGCAAAGAAGTTAACGCCTACATTCCCGGTGAAGGCCACAACCTGCAGGAGCACAGCATCGTGCTAATCCGTGGTGGCCGTGTGAAAGACTTGCCAGGTGTGCGTTACCACATCATCCGTGGCGCTCTCGATACCGCCGGTGTAAACGGCCGTTTGCAGCGTCGTTCGAAGTATGGCGCTAAGCGTCCGAAGCCAGGCCAAGCTCCCGCAGCCGGCAAAGGCGGCAAACCAGCACCAGGTAAGAAAAAGTAAATACTAAGAGATGAGTAGTTGGAAGTGAGAGGTGAGTGCCAAACTATGGCTCTTATCTCACTTCTCACTTCTCTTTACTCACTTCTGATACTATGAGAAAGTCAAAACCGAAGAAGCGCATTCTCCTGCCTGACCCCAAATACAAGGAGACGCTGGTAACCCGTTTCGTCAACTACATGATGTATGACGGAAAGAAAAACCTAGCATACACTATTTTCTACGATGCCTGCGAGCTAGTTGAGCAGCGTACGAAGGAAAGTGGTCTGGAAATGTGGCGTAAAGCCCTGAACAACGTGATGCCAACTGTAGAAGTGAAGAGCCGCCGTGTAGGCGGTGCTACCTTCCAAGTGCCGATCGAAGTTCGCGCTGACCGTCGCATTGCTGTTGGTTCGAAGTGGTTGATCCAATATGCTCGTCGTCGTGGTGAGAAAACCATGAAAGACAAGCTGGCTGGTGAAATTATTGCTGCTGCTAAAGGCGAAGGTGCTGCTGTCAAGAAAAAAGATGACACCCACCGTATGGCTGAAGCCAACAAAGCCTTCTCGCACTTCCGATTCTAAATCGTTGTTAAGGACTTAGGGTCTTAGGAACTTAGTTTTCTCTTTGAAGCTTACTAGGTGCCCAAGACCCTAAGCACTTAAATAACACTTAATAAAGCAATGGCTGTTAATAAAGACCTGCAATTCCTCCGGAACATCGGGATTATGGCGCACATCGACGCCGGTAAGACCACGACTTCGGAGCGCATTCTCTACTATACCGGCAAAACCCATAAAATCGGGGAAGTGCACGAAGGTGCTGCCACGATGGACTGGATGGAGCAGGAGCAGGAGCGCGGTATCACTATTACCTCGGCCGCAACTACTACGTTCTGGAACTATCCTACGAACGAGCAAGGCGACCCAACTCCTGAGACCAAACAATACAAAATCAACCTCATTGATACCCCGGGTCACGTTGACTTTACGGTAGAGGTAGAGCGCTCGTTGCGCGTGTTAGACGGTGCTGTAGCATTGTTTTGCGCTGTGTCGGGTGTAGAGCCACAGTCGGAAACAGTATGGCGTCAGGCTGACAAGTATAAAGTACCTCGCATCTGTTTCGTTAACAAGATGGACCGCGCTGGTGCTGACTTCTTCAAAGCAGTTAACGAAATTAAGGAGAAGCTAGGTGCTACCCCAGTACCATTGCAAATCCCGATTGGCGCTGAGGATACGTTCAAGGGCGTAGTTGATCTGCTAACTGGTAAAGCTATCGTGTGGGATGACGCTACTCAAGGCAAATCCTATCATGAGATTCCGGTTCCTGAGGATTTGGTAGATACCGTAGCTGAATGGCGTCAAAAGCTGATTGAAAGCGTAGCTGAATACGACGACCGTCTATTGGAGAAGTTCTTCGAAGATCCGGAGAGCATTACCCGCGAAGAAATGATGGTTGTTATCCGTCAGGCGGTTATTGATATGAAGTTCTCGCCCGTAATGTGCGGTTCAGCTTTCAAGAATAAAGGTGTGCAGTCGATGCTGGATGGCGTAATGGCCTACCTTCCATCTCCCCTAGATATGCCCGCTGTTATCGGTACGAATCCTGATACCGGTGAAGAGGTAGAGCGTCACCCTGATAATGATGAACCCTTCACTGCGCTAGCATTTAAAATTGCTACTGACCCTTTCGTAGGACGTCTATGCTTCTTCCGTTGCTACAGCGGTCAACTTGATGCCGGCTCGTACGTGTTCAACAACCGTACGCAGAAGAAAGAGCGCATCTCGCGTCTGATGCAGATGCACTCCAATAAGCAGAACCCAATAGAAAAAATTCAGGCGGGTGATATTGCTGCTGGTGTAGGCTTCAAAGACATTAAGACTGGTGATACGCTGACTGCTGAAGGTAAGCCTTTAGTACTAGAGTCGATGTCGTTCCCTGAGCCCGTTATCGGTTACGCTATTGAGCCAAAAACTCAGGCTGACGTTGACAAAATGGGTATGGCTATTGCCAAACTTGTAGAAGAAGATCCTACCTTGTCGGTACAAACTGACCCTGAAACGGGACAGACTGTATTGCGTGGTATGGGTGAGCTACACCTTGAGATTATCATTGACCGTATGCGTCGTGAGTTCAAGGTTGAAATCAACCAAGGTGCTCCACAGGTTGCATATAAGGAGGTTCTAACTAAGAAAGTAGAACATCGCGAAACGTATAAGAAACAGACAGGTGGCCGTGGTAAGTTCGGCGACATTGTATTCGAACTCGGTCCGAAAGAAACCGATCCGGAGAAACCTGGCCTAGAGTTCGTGAACGATATCACGGGTGGTGTAATCCCCCGCGAATTTATCGCACCGGTACAAAAGGGTTTTGAAGAAGCTATGAAAAACGGCCCATTGGCTGGCTTCCCCTTGGATAACATGAAGGTGCGTCTGTTCTACGGTTCGTACCACGATGTAGACTCCGATGCTCTCTCGTTTGAACTTGCTGCGCGTGGTGGATTCCGCGATGCTGCTCGTCAAGCTGGACCTAAGTTGCTTGAGCCAATTATGGCGGTAGAAGTGGTAACACCAGACGAGTACACCGGCTCCGTAACGGGTGACCTGAACCGCCGTCGTGGCATTATGAAGGGTATGGATACCAAAGGCGGTGCTAACGTAGTGAAAGCTGACGTTCCTCTGTCAGAGCTTTTCGGTTACGTAACCTCATTGCGTACTATCACGTCAGGTCGTGCTTCAGCCTCACTAACCTTTTCGCACTACGATCAGGTACCTAACAACTTGGCTGATGGTATCATCGCCAAGCAAAAAGGTAATACCATTCGTTAATTCCGCTTTCACATCACAGAAATGAACCAGAAAATTCGCATCAAACTCAAATCCTACGACCACAACTTGGTGGACAAATCGTCGGAGAAGATTGTGAAGGCGGTAAAGGCGACGGGCGCTGTTGTTAGCGGCCCTATCCCACTGCCTACAAACAAGGAGAAGTTCACTGTACTTCGCTCGCCCCACGTGAACAAGAAGTCACGCGAGCAGTTCCAGCTCTGCACCTACAAGCGTCTTGTAGACATTTACTCGACCTCATCGAAGACAGTGGATGCTCTCATGAAGCTAGAGTTACCTAGCGGTGTTGACGTTGAAATCAAAGTCTGAGGATTTAATTTCTCCGACTAATTAGGAAGTGAAGTCCGATCAACTATTACAGTTGATCGGACTTCCTTTTTTATGCAAATTCTCACATAATATGGGTTACTCTCTTGATGGTATTATCATGAGATCAAGAAGAGAATAAGACAGTTTCTGCCATAGTAAAGTATTTGACTGTTAGTGATAACCTGAAAGGGTAAGTGTAGAAATATTTTAGAGACATGCTGGCTTCTTACAAAAACTTTCCTTAGCTTTGCACTCCCATTACGAAAACGCTATTTGGGCGTTTTCACTGTGTCTTTTTCATAAACATCCAATAGAATGCCTGGCATCATCGGTAAAAAAATCGGTATGACAAGCCTCTTCACTCCGGACGGGAAGAATGTTCCCTGCACCCTCATTGAGGCGGGTCCGTGCGTAGTGACGCAGGTGAAAACGCTAGAGAACGACGGTTATACCGCTGTTCAACTCGGCTACGGCGAGAAAAAAGCGAAAAATACCACAAAAGCGCTGGCTGGCCACTTCGCCAAAGCCGGTACTACTCCCAAGAAGAAGCTCGTCGAGTTTCGCGTTGATGACGTAACTAGCTATTCGGCTGGCAGCGAGTTGAAAGCTGATCTATTCGAAGAAGGTGAGTTCGTAGACGTAGTAGGCACCTCAAAAGGTAAAGGTTTTCAAGGCGTTGTGAAGCGCTACAACTTTGCCGGTGTAGGTGGTCAAACGCACGGCCAGCACAACCGCGGCCGTCACCCCGGTTCCATCGGTGCCTGCTCTTGGCCTTCTCGCGTTTTCAAAGGAATGCGCATGGGTGGCCGTATGGGTAACGACCGTGTGAAAGTGCAGAACCTGAAGGTGATGCGCATCGTGGCCGATAAAAACCTGATTGTGGTGAGCGGCTCGATTCCCGGCGCGAAGAACTCTTACGTAGTCCTGGAAAAATAACGCGAGATGGAACTGTCAGTATATAACATTAAAGGCGAAGACACTGGTCGCAAAGTGACCCTGTCGGACGCTATTTTCGGTCTTGAGCCGAATGAGCACGTCATGTATCTCGACGTGAAGCAGTACTTGGCTAACCAACGTCAGGGAACGCATAAAGCGAAGCAGCGCAACGAAGTAAGTGGCACGACCAAGAAGCTGAAGAAGCAGAAGGGTACGGGCGGTGCTCGCGCTGGTAGCATGAAGTCGCCTGTATTCATCGGTGGTGGCCGTGTTTTCGGTCCACAGCCACGCGATTACGGCTTCAAACTTAACAAGAAAACCAAACGTCTAGCTCGTCTGTCTGCTCTCAGCTCACTGGCGAAAGATGGCAAAATTTCTCTTGTAGAGAACATCACGCTGTCGGCTCCGAAGACGAAAGATTTCGCGAACATCTTGGCTGGTCTGAAGCTGGATAACGGCAAGAAGACCTTGTTAGTAACTGGTGAAGTTGACAAGAACGTTGTTCTGTCGGCTCGCAATCTTCAGAAAGTAAGCGTGGCTGCTCCAGTAGCTTTAAATACGCACGACTTACTGAATACTGACACCCTGCTGTTGTCAGAAGATGGTCTGAAGTCTTTAGAACAACTTTACACCTCTGCTGAATAATGAGCACGCTGAAAAAACCGGTTGTAACCGAAAAGGCTACTAGCCTGAACGAAAAAGGCCAGTACGTGTTTGAAGTGACCCGTACGGCTAACAAGGTTCAAATCAAGAAGGACATCGAGCAATTTTACGGCGTGACGGTTACGGGCATTAGCACCATCCGCACGAATGGTAAAGTAAAATCGAAGTTCACGAAAGGCGGTGCCGTAAGCGGCCGTCGTCCTCATGGCAAAAAGGCTATTGTAACGGTGAAAGAAGGCGACGTAATCGACTTCTACAGCGGTATCTAAGCCTTCTGATCGAGCAAACCAGCTATAGTAATGGCACTCAAAAAACTAAGACCAACATCACCGGGTCAGCGCTTCCGCATCGCCCCGGCATTCGACGAGATTACGACGTCGACGCCGGAGAAGTCGCTGTTGGCACCCCTCAAAAACTCTGGTGGCCGTAACAATTCGGGTAAGATGTCGAACCGCTATATTGGCGGTGGACACAAAGCGAAGTATCGTGTTATCGACTTCAAACGTGACAAAGCTGGTGTTCCAGCCACGGTGAAGACGATTGAGTACGATCCAAACCGCACTGCCCGTATCGCACTCGTAAACTACGCTGACGGTGAAAAGCGCTATATTATCGCGCCCGCCGGCTTGACAGTAGGTGCTACGATTGTTTCGGGCCCTGGTGTAGCACCTGAAGTAGGCAACACGCTCCCTCTGCGTGAAATGCCACTCGGTACAATTGTACACAATATTGAACTGATGCCTGGTAACGGCGCTGCTATGGCCCGTTCAGCAGGTACTTACGCGCAGCTTGTAGCTCGCGAAGACAAGTATGCTACTTTGAAATTGCCCTCTGGTGAAATGCGCATGGTACTGGTTACCTGCATGGCTACAGTAGGCACTGTTTCGAATGGTGACCACATGAATGTGCGTCTAGGCAAGGCTGGTCGTAACCGTTGGTTAGGCCGTCGTCCCCGCGTTCGTGGTGTAGCTATGAACCCTGTCGATCACCCAATGGGTGGTGGTGAAGGCAAGTCGTCAGGTGGTCACCCGCGCAGCCGTAACGGTATCTTCTCAAAAGGACAGAAGACCCGTAATAAGAACAAGTACTCCGAGCAGCTCATCGTTAACCGTAAAGGCAAGAAATAACCAATGGCACGTTCGCTAAAAAAAGGGCCGTACATTGACTTTCGGCTCGAGAAGAAAGTAACGGCAATGGATGAAGCCGGTAAGAAATCAGTGGTGAAGACTTGGTCGCGCCGCTCTATGATTTCTCCGGATTTCGTTGGCCACACATTCGCCGTACACAACGGCAATAAATTTATTCCGGTATACGTGACCGAAAACATGGTCGGTCATAAGCTCGGTGAGTTTGCGCCTACGCGTAACTTCCGTGGCCACGTAGCCAAGAAAGATAAAGGCAAGCGCTAAGATGGAAGCAGTAGCTAAACTCCGTAATGTTCCTACCTCGCCGCGTAAAATGCGCTTGGTAGCCGACATGGTTCGTGGTCAGAAAGTGACTCGTGCCTTAGGCCTGCTGAAGTTTGAAGCTAATTCGGGCGCCGCAAAAATCGAAAAATTGCTCCTGTCAGCTCTAGCTAACTGGCAGCAAAAGAACGAAGACGAGCGTATCGAAGATGCTAATCTTTATATCAAGACAATCTTTGTTGACGAAGGTCGCCAGTTGAAGCGTCTACGTCCTGCCCCTCAAGGTCGCGGTCACCGTATTCGTAAGCGTAGCAACCACGTAACGTTGATTATTGATACGAAAGTTGAGCCTTTAGGCAGCAAAGCTGCCGCTAAGCAGGCTGCTGAAACAACTGGTAACGCGGGTGACGCAAAAGCTACCCGTCGTTCGTCTAAGAAATCGACCGCAAATCAAGCTGAGGTTACCGCATAAGCACTATGGGACAGAAAGTAAATCCAACCGGCTTCCGTCTGGGAGTCATCAAAGGATGGGACTCTAACTGGTACGGCGGTAAAGATTTTGCCGATAAGCTGGTTGAGGACGAAAAAATCCGTAAATATATTCTTGCTCGTATTCCGAAAGGCGGCATTTCCCGTATCGTAATCGAGCGTACGCTGAAGCGTATTACCATTACAATTAATACGGCTCGTCCAGGTGTTGTAATTGGTAAAGGGGGTCAGGAGGTTGATAAGATTAAGGACGAGCTGAAGCAAATTACTAGCAAAGACGTTCAAATCAACATCTTCGAAATTAAGCGTCCTGAACTTGATGCGAAACTGGTAGGAGAAAGCATTGCACAGCAATTGCAGGCTCGTATCTCTTTCCGTCGCGCCATGAAGATGTCTATCCAAGCTGCTATGCGGGTTGGTGCTGAAGGCATCAAAATTCAATGTGGCGGTCGTTTAGGTGGCGCTGAAATTGCTCGCTCTGAGCAGTACAAAGAAGGTCGCACGCCTCTGCACACTTTGCGTGCGGATATCGATTACGCTTTGTCAGAAGCTCAAACGGTTTACGGCAAGATCGGTATCAAAGTGTGGATCATGCGTGGCGAAGTTTTCGGCAAGCCTGATTTGTCGCCTAACCAACAGCCAACTAACCCTGGTAATGGTGAAAGCCGCAACGACCGTGGCCCACGTGGTGACCGTGGTGACCGTGGCCCTCGTCGTGAGCGTGGCGACCGTAATGACCGTGGTGGTGAAAACCGTGGTGGCCAAGGCGGTAACCGTCGTGGAGGCCAAGCTGGTGGAAACCGTGGTGGTCAGGGTGGCGGCCCTCGTCGCTAGGCCCTTTTTCTCATCTCGAATCTTTTTTTCGTATAACTCATGTTACAGCCGAAAAGAACTAAGTATCGGAAGATGCAGAAGGGTCGCATCCACGGCCTCGCCCATCGCGGCAGCACTATCGATTTCGGTTCATTCGCTATCAAGTCTTTAGAGCAGGCTTGGATTACGGCACGCCAGATTGAGGCTGCTCGTATTGCTATGACCCGCGCAATGAAGCGTGAAGGTCAGGTTTGGATCCGTATTTTCCCTGATAAGCCTATTACGAAGAAGCCTGCTGAGGTACGTATGGGTAAGGGTAAGGGCTCACCTGAATATTGGGTAGCTGTAGTTAAACCCGGCACCATCATGTTCGAATCGGACGGGGTGTCACTAGAAGTAGCGCAGGAGTCGCTGCGTCTGGCCGCGCAGAAGCTGCCGGTTAAGACCAAGTTTGTTGTTCGTCGCGACTACGTAGAAAGCTAAGACAAGATGAAGAACGCAGATATCCGCGCCCTTTCGCTGGAAGAGCTGAAAGAGCAAATCAAAACCGAACAGACCAACGGGCAGTCATTGCGCTTTGCGCATGCTATATCTCCTTTGGAAAACCCGGTTCGCCTGAAGCACAGCCGCAAAAACGTAGCCCGTCTGCTGACGGAGCTGACCCGTCGCGAGAACGAGCAGGCCAACCAAACTGCTAAATAAACGATGGAAAGCAACGCAGCACAGCAGCCGGTAGCCGGCGCACCTGAGCGCAACATGCGCAAGGAAATCATCGGGCGCGTTTCCAGCTCCAAGATGGATAAGTCCATCACGGTAGTTGTGGAAATTAAACAGAAGCACCCGATCTATGGTAAGTTTGTGTCCAAGACCACTAAGTTCATGGCACACGACGAAAACAACGAATGTGGTGAAGGGGACACGGTTCGCATTATGTCGACCCGTCCACTGAGCAAGAACAAGCGTTGGAGATTGGTAGAAATTCTAGAGCGCGCTAAGTAAGATGATCCAGCAAGAATCCCGTCTGACCGTCGCCGATAATAGCGGCGCTAAAGAAGTGCTCTGCATCCGTGTCTTAGGTGGTACGGGTAAGAAATATGCTAGCGTTGGTGATAAGATTGTAGTAGCTATTAAGTCAGCTATTCCTTCTGGCAACGCAAAAAAAGGCACTGTATCCAAGGCAGTAGTGGTACGCACAAAGAAAGAGATACGTCGCAAGGACGGTTCGTATATTCGCTTTGATGACAATGCTGCTGTATTGCTCAATAATAATAATGAGCCTCGTGGCACCCGCATCTTCGGCCCCGTGGCCCGCGAACTGCGTGAGAAGCAGTTTATGAAGATTGTTTCACTGGCTCCTGAAGTTCTCTAAGCAATGGCAACGAAAACGAAAGCAAAGCCTGTTAAACTGCACGTTAAAACTGGCGATACTGTGAAGGTGATTGCTGGTGATGAGCGCGGCAAAACCGGTGTGATTAAATCGGTGAACCGTTCTACGCAACGTGTAATCGTTGAAGGCCTAAATTTGGTAACTAAGCATAATAAGCCTAGTGCAAAAAACCCTCAAGGGGGTATTACCAAAATTGAGGCACCGATTCACGTGAGCAACGTGCAGCCAATTGCAACGACAAACGCCTAATTTGGCTTTACGACAATGGCTCGACTCAAAGAAAAATATCAAGCAGAAGTAGTACCCGCGCTCCAGGAGAAATTCCAATTCAAGAGCATTATGCAGGTGCCACGTATCACTAAAATCTGCATTAACCGCGGTATTGGCGCAGCAGTTGCTGACAAGAAGCTTGTAGATAACGGTGTGGAAGAGCTGACGACCATTGCTGGTCAGAAAGCAGTACCTACTATCGCAAAGCGTTCAGTTTCTAACTTCAAACTCCGCGAGGGAATGCCTATTGGTGCTCGCGTAACCCTGCGTGGTGAGCGGATGTATGAGTTCTTGGACCGTCTATTGACTGTTGCACTACCCCGCGTACGTGACTTCAAAGGTATTAATGACAAAGGCTTCGATGGCCGCGGTAATTATACCTTGGGCATAAAGGAGCAAATCATTTTTCCTGAAATCTCTATTGATAAGATTAAATCGATTTCAGGTATGGATATCACCTTCGTAACGACAGCTGAAAATGATGAGCAAAGCTATGAACTGCTCAAAGCTTTCGGTATGCCGTTTACAAACGCCAAGAAACAAAGCTAATGGCTAAAGAATCCGCAAAAGCAAGAGCGCGTAAGCGCATCGCCACTGTTGCTCGCTACGCTGAGAAACGTGCTGCTCTCAAAGCCGCTGGCGATTACGAAGGGTTAGATAAGCTTCCTCGCGATGCTTCTCCTGTTCGTTTACATAACCGCGATATGATTGACGGCCGTCCGCGTGGCTACATGCGGAAATTTGGCATCAGTCGTGTTCGCTTCCGTGAAATGGCTCTCGCTGGTAAAATTCCCGGCGTAACCAAATCGAGCTGGTAAATAGAAAGGCTGGGTAGTTTTATAGCTATCCAGCCTTCTTTGCCTAAGAAACCTTTGGCCGAGCCCAGACAGCCGAGCCAAGCAGTCTTAACTTGAAAATTTCAAAGTTGCCTTGAGCAATGGTGAAATTTTCTTATCTTTGCGGCTCTCTAAAAAACAGGGACTCGCTCTAATAGTCAAATGAATACAGATCCAATTGCCGACTACCTGACCCGGTTGCGCAATGCCATTAAGGCAAACCACCGGGTAGTAGAGATTCCGGCCAGCAACATTAAAAAGGAGATTACGAAGGTACTCTACCATAAAGGGTATATTCAGAGCTACCGTTTTGATGATTCGTCGGTGCAGGGTACGATTAAAATCGCTCTGAAATATAACCCAACTACCAAGCAACCTGCAATTACTAAGTTGCAGCGCGTAAGCACGCCAGGTCTACGGACTTATGCACACGTAGAGAATTTGCCTCGTGTGTTGAGCGGTTTGGGTATTGCTATTCTGTCAACCTCGAAAGGTGTAATGACAGAAAAAGAAGCTAAGAACGAGAATGTGGGCGGCGAGGTGCTGTGCTACGTTTACTAACCGAAAGGAGCCGAGACTATGTCACGTATTGGTAAACTGCCTATTAGCCTGCCCACTGGTGTTCAGGTTGATGTAAACAACGAAAACCAGGTAACCGTGAAAGGCCCGAAAGGCACACTGGTAACACCGGTTGATCAAGATATTACGGTTTCTACTGTTGATGGCCAATTGGTCGTAGAGCGTCCCACTGAGCAAAAGCGTCACAAAGCGTTGCACGGTTTGTATCGCTCACTCATTAACAACGCTATCCAAGGTGTTAGTAACGGGTTTGAGGAGAAGCTAGAACTGGTAGGTGTTGGTTACAAAGCCACTGTTGCTGGTAATACGCTAGAACTTGCCTTGGGATATTCGCACAATATTTTCTTGGCTTTGCCGAAAGAAGTAACTGCCACTGCTGTTACGGAAAAAGGTAAGAACCCAATCGTTACACTAAACAGCATTGATAAGCAATTGCTTGGTCAGGTAGCTGCTAAAATACGTTCGCTGCGCAAAGTTGAGCCCTACAAAGGCAAAGGTGTGCGCTTCGTGGGCGAGCAAATTCGTCGTAAGGCTGGTAAAACGGCTTCGAAATAATTTCACATCATGGCTTTCGATAAAGCATCTAGAAGAAAACGGATCCAGCGCATCATCCGCACAAAGGTTGCTGGCACGTCCGAGCGCCCACGTTTATCAGTGTTTCGTAGCAATACAGGCATATATGCCCAGATTATTGACGATACTACTGGTCACACGTTGGCGTCTGCTTCCTCGAAGCACGTTTCGGTAGAAGGGGGCAACGGAGTCGCCCTTGCTGCCGCAGTAGGCAAAGAGCTTGCCTCCCGTGCTCAAGGTAAAGGCATTACGAAAGTGGTATTCGACCGTTCCGGTTATCTCTACCACGGCCGCGTAAAATCACTGGCAGATGGCGCGCGTGAAGGCGGGCTGAATTTCTAAGACAATGTCCAAAGAGAATAGAGATAACAACAAGGTTGTTCGTGCTAACGAAACCGACCTTAAGGAGAAAGTGGTTGCAATCAACCGCGTCGCCAAAGTAGTAAAAGGTGGTCGCCGCTTCAGCTTTTCAGCTATTGTAGTAGTAGGCGATGGCAACGGAGTAGTAGGTTACGGTCTTGGCAAAGCCAATGAGGTAACTGACGCTATTGCCAAAGGCATCGACGACGCTAAGAAAAATCTTGTAAAGGTGCCGCTGTATAAGCATACTGTACCGCACGTAATGGAAGGTAAGTATTCGGGTGGTTTCGTGTTAGTACAGCCTGCTGCTGCAGGTACTGGCGTAATTGCTGGTGGTGCTATGCGTGCTGTATTTGAAAGCGCTGGCATCAAAGACGTGCTAGCAAAGTCAAAAGGCTCTTCAAATCCGCATAACGTAGTGAAGGCTACCTTCGATGCATTGGCTAAAATGCGGGACCCGTTGCAGATTGCACAACAGCGTGGAATCAGCCTTCAGCAAGTATTTAACGGCTAAGCAGAGATGGCACAGATTAAAATCACCTTGGTGAAAAGCGTTATTGACCGCCCTGAGCGTCAGAAGCGCACTGTTCAGGCTCTTGGTCTGGGCAAAATTGGCAGTACAAAGGAAGTTGAAAATACTCCTCAAATTGCTGGTATGGTAGCTGCAGTGCAGCACCTTGTAGAAGTAACAGAACTTTAGGCAATAAGTCGGATATGAATCTCAGCAATCTAAAACCCGCCGTTGGTGCTACCCGCAATGAAAAGCGTGTAGGTCGTGGTACGGGTTCCGGCCGCGGCGGCACGTCGACGCGTGGTCATAAAGGTGCCAAGTCCCGTTCGGGTTATTCCAAAAAGTCGGGTTTTGAAGGTGGTCAAATGCCCCTTCAGCGCCGGGTACCTAAGTTTGGTTTTAAGAATATCAACCGTGTGGAATACAAGAGCATCAACCTTGATGTTCTGGCTTCACTCACTGAGAAAGATAGCACTGCCTCTACTTTAGATGCTGCTTATTTCGTGAATGCTGGTTTGGTATCTAAAAACGCCAAAGTAAAAATTCTAGGTCGTGGTGAAATCACCAAAGCCATAGAAGTTCATGCTCATGCTTTCTCAAAATCGGCTGTTGAAGCTATTGAAAAGGCTGGGGGCAAAGCTGTGACGCTGTAAAGCATACTAAGCAATGAAAAAGTTTATCGAGACGATAAAGAATATTTTCAAAATTGAGGATCTGAGAACTCGGATCCTCAATACTGTTTTTTTCATTGCTATCTACCGGCTTGGCTCTTATGTAGTTTTGCCAGGGGTAGACCCAACCCAATTGAAACAAGGTGCTCAAGGCCTTTTTGGCATTTTGGACACCTTGTTAGGAGGAGCATTTAGTCATGCTTCCATCTTTGCATTAGGTATTATGCCGTATATCTCGGCATCTATCGTACTGCAACTTCTGACTATTGCTGTCCCTTATTTCCAGAAGCTACAGAAAGAAGGAGAGTCTGGACGGAAGAAGATAAACCAGTATACGCGTTTTCTAACAATACCAATTGTAATGGCCCAATCAGTCGGGTTCATTGCAACTATCAACGCAGAAGCGATAACTAATCCTGGGTTACTATTCACTATTACTACAATGGTAGTAATCACAGCTGGCACTTTGTTTTGCATGTGGCTGGGTGAAAAGATTACCGATAAAGGTATCGGCAACGGTATTTCCATGATTATTATGATCGGGATTGTATCGCGTCTACCAGGTGCTTTAATTGGAGAAGCAGCAGCCAAGCGTATGCAAGGTTCTCTTATTTTCTTGATTGAGTTAGTTGTTTTGTTCCTGGTGGTAATGGCTGTCATTGTATTGACTCAGGCTGTTCGTCGTATTCCAGTTCAATACGCTAAACAAATTGGTGGTACATCGCAGTTAAATGCACAACGTCAGTTCATCCCAATGAAGGTGAATGCAGCTGGCGTAATGCCTATCATTTTTGCGCAATCACTAATGTTTGTTCCTGCTATTGTGGCATCAGTCTGGCAAAATGAGAGTGATACTGCAAGTTATATTGGGCTAAAGTTTTCAGATTACACTTCTTGGCAGTATAATCTAGTCTTCGCTACCCTCATCATCGTTTTCACATACTTCTACACTGCTATCAGCGTTAATCCTAATCAAATTGCGGACGATCTGAAGCGTAGTGGAGGCTTTGTACCTGGTGTGAAGCCTGGACGAGATACTTCGGAGTATATTGATGAGGTACTAACGCGGATTACATTGCCTGGTGCAGTAGCTCTTGCATTGATTGCCATTTTCCCTGCTTTCGCTTTATTACTCGGCGTAACAAGGCCCTTTTCAGCTTTCTATGGTGGTACTTCCCTCATTATCATGGTAGGGGTAGTATTGGATACATTGAATCAAATAGAAAGCTACTTACTCATGCAACGATATGATGGCATGATGAAAAGTGGTAAAGTAAGAGGCCGTTCGCAGAATATCGCTCTGGCTTCATAGTTCTAATGATAATTTACAAAACAGAAGAAGAGATAGAGTTAATGAGAGCCAGTGCGAAAGTACTGGCTCAAGCTCATGGAGAGGTAGCTAAGATTATCAGAGAAGGAGTAACTACACGGCAACTGGACCAGCGTGCCGAGGAGTTCATCCGTGATAATGGTGGAATACCTTCCTTTAAGGGCTATAACGATTTCCCTTTCAGTCTCTGTATATCACCCAACTCAGTCGTAGTACACGGCTTCCCTAGTGACTATACGCTAAAGGACGGAGATATAATCTCTGTAGACGGCGGCGTTTTTCTTAACGGTTACCATTCCGATAGCGCTTACACCTACCCTGTAGGCAATGTTACTCCTGAGATATTGGCGTTGTTGCAGCGAACCAAGGAATCACTTTATCTTGGTATCGAACAAGCAGTAGCTGGTAACCGCATGGGTGACATAAGCTACGCTGTACAGCAGCATGTTGAGAAACAGGGCTATGGCGTAGTTAGAGAACTTGTGGGGCATGGTGTGGGTAAAAAGTTACACGAACGTCCTGAGGTCCCTAATTATGGTAAGCGTGGTTCTGGCCTTAAGTTACAGACAGGTTTAGTTATTGCCATTGAACCAATGGTCAATTTAGGTACCAAGCAAATTGTGCAAGAAAGGGATGGCTGGACTATCCGTACGAAGGATAAAATGCCTTCAGCGCACTTTGAGCACACAGTTGTTGTTAGAAAAGACAAAGCAGAGGTATTGACCTCCTTTGAGTACATAGAAAAAGCTTTACAATAGCCACATGGCAAAACAATCCTCCATTGAGCAGGACGGAGTCATTCTGGAAGCACTGTCCAACGCCATGTTCCGCGTGGAATTGGAAAACGGTCACCAGCTAATTGCCCATATCTCGGGTAAGATGCGGATGCACTACATTAAGATTCTGCCAGGGGATAAGGTGAAGTTGGAAATGTCTCCTTACGACCTGTCGAAAGGTAGAATCGTTTACCGTTATAAATAAGGGTCTTAGAGACTCAGAATTTCAGGAAGTTGTGTACTTTTGCACCACTTTTCTAGAATTCGGGGTCTTTCTAAGGCCTCATGTCTCATAGACCCTAAGTTTCCACACTCATGAAAGTCAAAGCGTCCGTAAAGAAGCGTAGCGCTGACTGTAAAGTGATTCGCCGCAAAGGCAAGCTTTACGTCATCAACAAGAAAAACCCGCGTTATAAGCAGCGGCAAGGTTAAGCACTCAGATACTACAACATGGCTCGTATTGCAGGGGTAGATATCCCGGACAACAAGCGGGGCGAAATCGCCCTGACGTATATTTTCGGCATCGGCCGTTCTTCTGCACAGAAGATCCTTACCAAAGCTGGCATTTCGCTGGATAAGAAGGTGAAAGATTGGACTGAAGATGAAGCTGGTGAAATCCGTAGCATTATTGCTTCCGAACACAAAACGGAAGGTGTACTGCGTTCGGAAGTGCAGCTAAACATCAAACGTTTGATGGATATTGGTTGCTACCGTGGTCTGCGTCACCGTAAAGGCTTGCCGGTTCGTGGTCAGCGTACCAAGAACAACTCGCGCACCCGTAAGGGTAAGCGTAAGACGGTTGCCAACAAGAAAAAGGCTACTAAATAACCAGTAGCGGAAATCGGAGCTAGCAGTAATATATAGCTTCAACAACTTCCGCATATTTTGCGATAACCAAATGGCACAAAAGAGAAAAGACAAAGCCAAGAAGCGCGTTGTCCAGGTTGAACAGACCGGCCAAGTACATATAAAGGCTTCGTTCAATAACATCATCATCTCCATCACCAACAACAATGGCCAGGTAATCTCTTGGGCATCGGCTGGTAAGATGGGATTCCGTGGTTCGAAGAAGAACACTCCCTACGCTGCTCAAATGGCAGCTACGGATTGCGGCAAAGTAGCGCATGACTTAGGTATGCGCAAAGCCGAAGTATTCGTAAAAGGTCCGGGTTCGGGCCGGGAGTCGGCTATTCGTACTATCCAGAACGTGGGTATTGAGGTGACGACCATCCGCGACGTGACGCCGCTGCCCCATAACGGCTGCCGTCCTCCTAAACGTCGTCGCGTCTGATATAATGAACTGGCAGCTGACGCTTGGCGTTGGCTTGCCCTCCGTGTCGGGTTTCTAATGCAGCTTTTCACCCCTGCAAGGCACATTCGAGAGGCCCGACACACGCGGTTCAACCCCCAGTAAAACTCAATAACCCCGAAATGGCACGTTATACCGGTCCTAAAACCAAAGTTGCCCGTCGCTTCAATGAGCCGATTTTCGGCCCGAGCAAGGCACTCAACAAAAAGAACTATCCCCCCGGCCAGCATGGTCGTGGCCGCCGTAAGAAGCAATCGGAATATGCTATCCAGTTGATGGAGAAGCAAAAGGTGAAATACCTCTATGGCGTGTTGGAGAAGCAATTCGAAAACCTATTTCACAAGGCTGCTACTCTCCCCGGCATTACAGGTGATAACCTGTTGGCCCTGCTGGAATCGCGTCTTGATAATACAGTGTATCGCTTCGGCATTGCACCTACCCGTCGTGCTGCTCGTCAATTGGTATTGCACAAGCACATTACGGTAAACGGTGAAATCGTGAATATCGCTTCTTACAAGCTGCGCGCTGGTGACGTAGTGGGTGTTCGTGAAAAATCGAAGTCGTTGGAAACCATCACCGATAGCTTGAGCGTGCGCAACTCGCGTCAGTTCTCGTGGCTGGAGTGGGATGGCAAAGAGATGGTAGGCAAATTCCTAAATGCTCCCTCCCGCGAACTGATTCCGGAGAAAATCACTGAACAGCTCATTGTCGAGCTGTACTCGAAGTAGTAACTGCCCTGGCTATGGCTGGGGCGTTCATTCGATTTTCTTCGTTGTATTTAATGGATTTGAGTACTGAGTAGTAGGTAGTAGGACGTAAACAACTTGTTTGTGGTCTTGCTACCTACTACTCATACACACTACATATAAAGCCCCACTTATGTCAATCTTAGCTTTTCAAATGCCGGAAAAGGTCGTGATGGAGAAATCAGACGACTTTTACGGAACGTTTGAATTCAAACCGCTGGAGAAAGGCTACGGCGTCACGATCGGCAACGCTCTGCGCCGCATCCTGCTGTCGTCGCTGGAGGGCTACGCCATCACGTCGGTACGCACCAGTAGCGTTCTGCACGAGTTTATGACTATTGAAGGTGTGATTGAGGACATGTCCGAAATCATTCTGAACCTGAAGCAGGTTCGCTTCAAGAAGGTGAGCGACGCCATTGAGGATAAAATCACGGTGCGCATCAAAGGTCAGGAAACTTTCTCGGCGGGCGATATTAACAACTTCACCAGCGGTTTTCAGGTATTGAATCCGGATCTGGTGATTTGTCACGTTGACCCAGGTACGGAACTCGAGTTCGAGTTCACAATTCAGAAAGGCCGTGGTTACGTGCCAGCTGAAGAGAACAAGCCGACTGATCAGGTTTTCGGCCAGATTGCTATTGATGCGATTTTCACGCCTATCAAAAACGTGAAATACAGCATTGAAAATACCCGCGTAGAGCAGAAGACGGATTATGAGCGTTTGTTGGTTGAGATTCAAACCGACGGCTCAATCCATCCGGAGGAAGCACTGAAAGGTGCCGCCAACATTCTAATTCAGCATTTCATGTTGTTCTCTGATAACACAATGACTTTCGAATCGGCTAAGCCCGAGGAAGAGGAAACTGTGGATGAAGAGACGCTGCACATGCGCAAGGTTCTGAAGACGCCATTGGCAGATATGGACTTGAGCGTACGCGCTTACAATTGCCTCAAGGCTGCCGACATCAAAACGCTGGGCGATTTGGTGCAGCTAGACATGAGCGACATGATGAAGTTCCGCAACTTCGGTAAGAAGTCGTTGACGGAACTGGAAAACCTCGTTGAGGAGAAAGGTCTGACTTTCGGGATGGATCTGGGCAAATATCGCCTCGACGAAGACTAGTATTGAATAGCCGAATGGCTGGACTGTTAAGAGGTTGCTCGATGAGTATACCGCCAGCGGTTCGGCCATTCGGCTATTTACTTGTTACAAAACACTCACTTTTTTCAACCAGTAAGCCCTGAGGGGCGTCGGTACTAATGTGGAGGCAGCGAAGCTGCTTACCCGCCGTGGCCGGCATCCGCAAGCTTACATTTTCTCTTTTTTATGCGTCACGGTAAATCTATCAACCACTTGGGTCGTACTACGTCCCACCGCAATGCGATGCTGTCGAACATGGCAATTTCGCTGATTCAGTACAAGCGTCTGACCACGACGGTAGCGAAGGCTAAAGCCCTGCGCCAGTTTGTAGAGCCACTGCTGACCAAGGCGAAGAATGATACTACGCACTCGCGTCGTACCGTATTTGCTACCTTGCAAAGCAAAGAAGCCATCAAAGAACTGTTTGGCGACGTAGCGGCTAAAATTGCTGGCCGTCCGGGTGGTTACACCCGCATCATCAAATTGAGCCAGAACCGTCTGGGCGACAACGCTGAAGTGTGCATCATTGAGCTTGTAGACTACAATGAAACGCTACTAGAGGCGAAGAACGCCGGTGAAGCTAAGACAACTACCCGCCGTTCGCGTCGTGGTGGTAAGAAAGCTACCGACGATACCACTACCAGCGCCACTGAAGTAAGCGGTGAAGCTATTGCTCCGAATGCTACTGTGGAAGTTTCGGCTCCCGAAGATACCCCTACCACCACTGTGCAAGAAGGTGAAAGCCGCGAAGAAGCACAGGAGCGTGACGAAGAAGCTGCTTCGTAAGCAACTGCTCTGAAACGAAAAGGACTGGCCGCAAGCCAGTCCTTTTTTGTTGTTTGCCTACACGGCATGGATAAGAAGAGTACAGCTTCCCTGTCGAATTTCTTACCTTGGCCCACCGAAACACCCCGTTTGCTGCTGTTTCGCTCAACAGCTGGCGGCTACCCTACCACTTTTCAACCTCTCATACTTTTCAACATGAGCATTATCACCTCCATTCACGCTCGGCAGATTTTTGACTCTCGCGGCAATCCTACCGTGGAAGTAGACGTGACGACAGATTCTGGCGCTACTGGTCGGGCTGCTGTGCCTTCGGGTGCCAGCACGGGTAAGCACGAAGCCGTAGAACTGCGCGACGACGATAAGTCGAAGTACATGGGCAAAGGCGTGCTGAAGGCTGTGGACAACGTGAATACCAAGATTGCAGAAGAACTGATTGGTTTCTCGGTGTATGAACAGGCGCTGCTCGACAAAATCATGCGCGAGCTGGATGGCACACCGAATAAGGCAAACCTGGGTGCCAACGCCATTTTGGGCGTATCGCTGGCTGCTGCTCGTGCGGCGGCGCAGGATGCCGGTATGCCACTCTACCGCTATGTAGGTGGGGTAGGGGCTAATACGCTGCCCGTGCCCATGATGAACATTCTGAACGGCGGCTCGCACGCCGATAACTCCATCGACTTTCAGGAGTTCATGATCATGCCAGTCGGTGCGCCTTCGTTCTCGGAAGCGCTGCGCTGGGGCACTGAAATCTTCCACAACCTCAAAAACGTGCTGAAAAAGCAGGGACTGAGCACGAACGTGGGTGACGAAGGTGGTTTCGCACCGAACATCAAATCCAACGAAGACGCTATTAAAGTAGTGTTGCAGGCTATTGAGGCAGCTGGCTACAAGCCTGGCGACGACGTAATGATTGCCATGGACGCCGCGGCATCAGAGTTCTACTCTGATGGTCACTACCACTTCAAGAAGAGCACCGGCGATAAGCTGACTTCTTCGGAGATGGTAGCTTACTGGACCGACTGGACCAAGAAGTACCCCATCATCAGCATTGAGGATGGTATGGACGAGGACGATTGGAGCGGCTGGAAGAGCCTGACCGACAGCATCGGCTCGACTACCCAGTTGGTAGGCGACGACTTGTTTGTGACCAACGTAGAGCGCTTGCAGCGTGGTATCGACGAGAAGATTGCCAACTCTATCCTCATCAAGGTAAACCAGATTGGTACCCTGACCGAGACGATTGATGCCGTGAACCTGGGCCGTCGCAATGGCTACAAGAGCATCATGTCGCACCGCTCGGGTGAGACGGAGGACAGCACTATTGCTGACCTGGCTGTAGCGCTGAACACAGGTCAGATTAAGACGGGCTCCGCTTCGCGCTCCGACCGTATGGCTAAGTACAACCAGTTGCTCCGTATTGAGGAAGAACTAGGCGAAACTGCTTACTTCCCCGGCAAAAAAATGTAAATCACGGGTTCTGCTGCTTGGCAGAATTTCACTGATTCCATGAAAACGGCACCGTTGCTTTCGAGCGGCGGTGCCGTTTTTGTTGTGAGCGGTATCAACTGAAATCTTGATATTTGTGGTAGGCGCCTGCTTTGGTGCGTTTCCTACCTTGTTCTACTTGCTATGAGCCTGCTCGACGTATTTCACCGTGTGCCCCGCTTTTTGCGCAGTTTCTACTTCTTGGCGGGAATGGGCTTTTTGGTGTGGATGTTCGTCTTCGATGCCAATGACCTGGTGAAGCAATACGATATGTACGCCAAATGGCGCGATTTGCAAACCGAGCGTGATTACTACCTTAAAAATATTGAGCAGGTAAAGCAGGACCGCGCCGAACTATTGAGTAGCCCTGAACTGCTAGAAAAATTTGCCCGCGAAAAGTACATCATGAAACGGCCGGGAGAAGACGTGTTCATTCTAGTGCCGCAGGAGGAAGAATAAGCCGCAAAAGCCGGTGCCAGCCAACGCAGCACCGGCTTTTGCAGTAACAGGGACATGGTCTATTTTACCCAGTTGTTGCGAACAGCTCTTTTTACCTGTCTATTATTCGTTTGTGGCAGCTTGCTGCTGGCAGCGGAGCTACCTCCTAAAAAAGCGTCGCAAGTGCAGTTGACGCGGAAGTTCTTGCTGACGGTGTTGCAAGGCAAATACCGCGACGCCTACCCCCTCCTGACGCCCGAAACCCGCCAACGCTTGACTACCGCTCAGTTCCGTACGGATAGCCGCGTACTGTATGAGCAAGGAAAGCGGTTTGGGCCGCGCATCACGCTCTACAAGCTAGGGTTTCGCATTGGCGACGATCAGAAGGCGCATCCGTTCTACCAATTCCACTTTGCCAGCGACACGCTTCGGCCAAAGCCGCAGGTGCTGTTAGACGTTAGCTTCCGAGATTCGACCGCTACTCAGGTGCTGACGTTTGGGATGGTGCCGGCGCCGCAGAAACAGAAAAGAAAATAGAGTAGGAAACACTGTCATCCTGAACGTAGCGGAGCGCAGTGAAAGACCCTATCACGCTAGAACGACTGACGTGCTAACGACTCGTCCTGACGTGATAAGGTCCTTCACTACGCTCCGCTACGTTCAGGATGACAGTGTTCCCTACTCTATTTTCTTGCCCGACATAGCTTGTTTGATAGAAATGTTCATCACGCGCTCGGCGAAGGGGCGGGTGTATTCTTCCAGCGTGTCCATGGCCTTCAGGATGGTATCCTTGTCGTTGGTGGCGAGGCTTTCGCGCAGGACTTCGGTGAGGGCCGCCGTTTGGGTGATTTCCGTTTCCTCGAGGTATTGCAAATTCTTGTTGACAAACCGCTCTACCTGATACAGCAGCTGGTCGGCGGCGGTGCGGGCCTCAATCACCATGCGGGCCGATACATCGTCGCGGGCATAGGTGAGCGAGTCTATAAGCATTTTCTCTACCTGCTCGTCGGTGAGGCCGTACTGGGGCTTGATTTCGACTTGTTGGCTGACGCCTGAGCGTAGTTCAATAGCTTCTACCTTCAGAATACCGTCGGCGTTCAAGATGAAGTTGACATCTACCTTGGGTAGGCCGGCGGGCATAGCCGGGATGCCGCTCAGCACGAACTCTCCCAGCTTGCGGTTTTCCTTCACCAAATCTCGCTCGCCCTGGTACACAGATACCTTGAGGTTGACTTGCCCATCCACAGAAGTGGTATACTGGCGGCCAGCCTTGGTCGGAATCTTGGAGTTGCGCGGGATGATGGAGTCCATCAAACCGCCCATGGTTTCGATGCCCAGCGTGAGGGGCGTTACGTCGAGTAGCAGCACGTCGCGGCGGTTGCCGGCCAAGATGTCGGCTTGAATGGCGGCCCCTAAGGCTACCACTTCATCGGGGTGCAGCGAATTATTGGCGGGCTGTTGGAAAAAGGCCGATACAGAATCGTATACCAAGGGCACACGGGTAGAGCCGCCTACCAGCAACACCGCATCCAGGTCTTTGGGGGTGAGTTTCGCGTCGGATAAGGCCTGCTGACAAGCATCCATTGTTCGGCGCACCAGAGGTGTGATTAGCTCATTGAACTTCGCCTTGCTTAAGGGTAGGCGCACCTCATCAAATATCACCTCAAACTCGTCGTTTTGACTGAGGTGGCGTTTGGCCTGCTCGGCCAACAGGCGAAGTTGCTGCTGAGCCGTTACGTTTTGGAACAACAGGGGAGAGAGCTGGTACTCGGTAGCCCAGTAGTGGTAGATGGCCTGATCGAGGTCGTCGCCACCGAGGTAGGTGTCGCCGTTGGTGCTTAGCACTTCGAAAATGCCTTGCTGAATGCGCAGAATTGAGATATCAAACGTGCCACCTCCCAGATCATAAACGGCCACAGTTTTTTCCTCGTCGGGCGAGAGACCGATGCCGTAAGCCAGTGCGGCGGCGGTAGGCTCGTTTACGATACGTAGCACCTCCAAGCCTGCCAAACGGCCCGCGTCGCGGGTAGCTTGGCGCTGCGAGTCGTTGAAATAAGCCGGCACGGTGATAACAGCGCGGTTAACGGGCGTTTTCAGAGCGTGCTCGGCGCGCTGGCGCAACTCCTTCAGAATCTCCGCCGATAACTCGATGGGCGAGTAGAACTGTTCACCTACCCGTACCTGTACTAAGCCTTCCGAATTATCATCGATAATCTTGTAGCCCAGCTGGTCGGCGTGGTTGCCTAGGTCTTGATAGGCTTTTCCTAGCAGGCGCTTTACCGAGTAAATCGTGTTCTGCGGGTCGGTAAGCAAATATTGCTTGGCCTCGGTACCCACAATAGGCGCGGTACCATCGGTCGGGAAGTGCACCACCGACGGCACAATAGTGCCTCGGCCCTGGTCGTTGATGGCCACGGGCTGGCGGGTTTCCGGGTGGATGTAGGCCACCAGCGAATTGGTAGTACCCAGATCAATTCCAACAATAATTTCTTCCTGTTGCAGGCTCCCGGTGGAGAGGTTGATTGCGACTTTAGCCATAAGATGCGAAAAGCAGCGCGCCAAGCGCGCGATGAGGCGAACGGTAGGAGTATAGGTGTTTGATTACCTATACGAATAAAAGAACCGGTGCGGGCGCGCAAAAGTAACGAAGAAACAACGCCGGGGTAGTTGGGCAGTTGGTCAATCTCGGGGTGATATTCCCAAAGGGAAGCATTTTCCTTGTGCTTACCCTACCATGAAACAGAAGGTGCCAGATTACTTAATGATTAGAATTTCAGAAGTAGTGCTGAGCTATACTGCGCCGCTTCCAAGTAGGGGCCTGGGTCGCGAACTTGTTCAATAGCAAGTGGAACCAGGCATGGTTCGAGACTAAAGGCCAGCTATGCGGCAAAATTGCCCCTGTGTGGGAGCTGCATCGTATGGTGGGTGGCCGTTTTACATGAAGCTGAATACAGGCGCGTCTTTCTAAATTTTTTGGTGGCGAAGCTAGTCGAAAAGGCCTCTGGAAGATGCCATGACAATATAGTGTCGTCCTAATAAAATGAAGTAGGCGGAAACTGAATCATCCATTAACATTGTTCGTATAGGAGCAGATAAGCACCAGGCAAATGTGTTGGTGCTTTTTTCTTCCAGTAAGAACCTTACTCCCAATGGAAAAGCCGAGTGTAGTACATCGTCAGCGACTGAAGCGCCGGGCCAAGCGGCTCACGCGTCGAATTATGCCTTTTGTGGCCGCCTTGTTTCTGGCCACGCCGGTAGCGGCACCCGTCAGCAAAACGCTGGCGCGCGCTCGTACGCACCAAACCCTACCCACGGCCGAGGAGATGCGCGCCACTTTCCTGAATCAGCGGTTCGACAAGCTGTATCAGGATATGAACTTGGAAGCGCAGGGTATGCAATTCGGTGTGTTTGAGAAAGCTATGACCGGCTACCTCAACCTAAAAAAAGCCGATAAGCTGGGTGAGAAAGACCGCCTGACGGTTATCGATTTCAGCCTACCCTCCACCGAAAAGCGCCTGTGGGTGCTGGACCTGGACAGCAAGCAAGTACTTTTCCACACGCTGGTAGCGCACGGCCACAACTCTGGCGAAAACATGGCGACCAACTTTTCCAACGAAAACGAGTCGAACATGAGCAGCTTGGGTTTCTATGTGACGCAGGCTGAGTACGTGGGTAAACATGGCCGCTCTCTGAAGCTGGTAGGCCTCGATGAAGGCTACAACGACAATGCGCTGAAGCGCTCCGTTGTGATGCACGGCGCTGATTATGTGAGCGAAGACTTTATCCGGCAGTATGGCCGTTTGGGTCGCAGCCTGGGTTGCCCGGCCCTACCCATGGACCAATACGCACAGATTATTGATGCAGTAGGCGGGCATACGTGCTTGTTTTTGAACGGCAATGATGCTTCTTACAGTTCACACTACCTTGATCAAAACGTAGCCGCACAGGCCTTGGCCGCTGCAAATTCTAATACAGGACAACTGATTTAATTTCGGACTACCCCTAATCGTAAACAGCCGCTGCGAAAAATTCGCGGCGGCTGTTTGCGTTGGTAGCACAGGTTGTTTTTACAAAGTAATCCCAAACTTCTGCCCTACAGTTTCCAAGTCTTTCACCACGGGGTCGAGAAGCGGAATGCCTTCCAGCAGCCGCTTGGTCGACGATTCGCGCTCTGGGTCGCCAGGAATAAGCACTTGCTGGCCAGGCACGGCGCGGGCGTTGCGGAAGGTGGAAATCCAATTGTCCATGTGTGCTTTGAACTCGTCGGCGGGGCGGAAGGCGTCTACGCGCATCGCCCCGAAAAAGTGCCCAATGCCCTGGCCCACCGGATCGGCAGGCGGTTGCAGAAACGCCACGAAGGGCGGCACCCACGGCCCGTAATTGGCTCCGCTGAGCACTGCCGAAAAAATATCGACCACGCTACCCAGGCAGTAGCCCTTGTGCGAGCCGGTTTCGCCGCCCAGCGGTTGCAGGGCGCCACCATCCTTTAGCTCATTCGGGTTGGTTGATACGTTGCCGTCCTTGTCCTGAATCCAGCCGGTAGGGGCGGGTTGGTTCTTGCGTTGCAGAATTTCTAGCTTGCCGTTGGCAGCAGTAGTGGTAGCAAAGTCCGCCACAAAGTCGGGCTGCTCGGCGGCCGGAATGGCTACGGCAATGGGGTTAGTGCCCAGCAGTCGGTCGAGGGAGTGGGTAGGAGCCACCAGGGGCGAGGCGTTGGTCATGGCCAGCCCAATCATATCGTGCGCCAGCGCCTTCATGGCATGGTAGCCCGCAATACCGAAGTGGTTGGAGTTGCGCACCGATACCCAGCCCGTGCCCGCCACGCGTGCTTTCTCAATAGCCACCTCCATGGCCTTGGGCGCTACCACCAGGCCCAGGCCTCCGTCGCCATCCACCACGGCCGTACTGGGCGTTTCGTAGGTGACGCCCACGCGGGGGGTAGGGTTGATGCGGCCGGCTTCCCAAAGTCGCACATAGCCAATCAGCCGCGCCACACCATGCGAGTCTACTCCGCGCAAGTCGGCCGCCAGCAGGCTTTCGGTGGCTAGGGTCGCATCGGCCTCCGGGCAGCCCATGCTGCGGAACACGTTTTCGGTGAAGGTGAAAAGATGGTTGTAGGAGAAGGTCATGTGGTTGTGAAGCTATTTCTGTGAAAGAACGTCATGCTAAGCGCAGCGTAGCGGAGTCGAAGCATGACAAGGTTGCTATGACGCCAACATCTCCGCCAGCATGCCTTCTTTCAAAGCGTAAGCCGAGGCAATAATCTGCGTGAGACTATAGGTTTGCAGCACGTAGTCGATGAGGACGCTGGCCACCACAATCATATCGGCACGCATAGGCAGCATACCAGGTAGGGCACGACGGCCGGCATTGTCCAGGGTGCGGAATAGGCGGTAGCTTTCGTAGAAGCTCTCTGTGGAGAGGGTAGTAGCCGGCGGTGGGGTAGGGCGCGGCTCGCCCACACGGGCGGCGTGCATGTCGGCCAGCGTATCGAAGGTGCCCGAGGAACCCACCAGCACCGTGGGCTGGTGCTGCTGCACGGCCGCCGTGAGGGGCGCCAGCGCGGTAGCCAAGTAGGCCTGCTCGTCGGCAATATCAGAGGGTAGGAGGGGGTCGTGGCGGAAAAACTGGTCCAGCAGCCGTTGCCCGCCAATCTCGAAGCTCTGCTTCCAGAAAATGGTATCGGCATCGGCAATGATAAACTCCACCGAGCCGCCGCCAATGTCCATCAGCAAATGGCGAGTACTACCCAGTGGCACGGCCTGCCGGATGCCGTAGGCAATCAGCTCGGCCTCGCGGGCGCCGTCGATAACGTCTACCTGAATGCCCGTTTCCTCGAACACACGCTGCACAAACTCGCGGCCGTTGCGGGCCACGCGCACGGCGCTGGTGGCAGTGGCGCGCACTTCGGTTACTTGGTGCAGTTCTATTTCCTCTTTGAAGCCTTGTAGCGTATGCAGGGCACGGTCCATGGCGGCGGGCTGCAACTCGCCCTTGCTCACCCCGCCCTCGCCCAGCTTCACGCCGGCTTTGGTGCTCAGCAACGTTTTGGGCGCTACATGCGCAGCCTCGGGCAGCTCCACAATCAGCAGGTGAAAGGTATTAGTGCCCATATCAATCAGGGCAAGGCGACGGTGGCGGGTTGGGTGCATAGGTAGGGGCACGTTACGCACCCATTGTTTTTGGGTGCGTTTTGGCTAGGGACAGGACAAAGTAACAGTTGTTCAACGAGGGGCGCGCAACGCGCCCCTACGTAGCAAATCGGCAGAAGGTGCCCAGCGGCAGCTTGCGCTGGCCTTGGTCGTGCAGGTATATTTCCCCGATTTCGCGCTGCCCAGCCGACACGCCGAAGATGGCGGTGGTCAGATTGTCCAGAATCAACGCCGAAAAGCCCAGCGAATACAGGTTGATCAGAAAGAAATGATCTTGTGGGTCTAGCAACTCGCGGCAGAGCTTGAGCATCTCGTTCAGTTCGTCTTCCAGCTGCCATTTTTCGCCGTTGGGGCCGCGGCCGTAGGCGGGCGGGTCCAAGATCAGGCCCTGGTATTTGTTGCCCCGCTTCACCTCGCGGCGCACGTACTTCATGGCATCTTCCACCAGCCAGCGCACACCGTCAATGCCCGATGCTTCCATGTTGTCGCGGGCCCAGAAATTTACTTGCTTCACCGAGTCCAGGTGCGTCACGTCGGCACCGGCGGCGCGGGCGGCCAGGGTAGCGGCACCCGTGTAGGCAAACAGGTTCAGCACCCGCGGGGTAGGGGCACGGCGCTTTTTGGTTTGCTCGAATATAAAACGCCAGTTGGGGTCCTGCTCCGGAAACAGCCCCACGTGCTTGAACGACGACAAACCCAACCGAAATTTCAGGTGCAGGTCGCCCTGGTCGTAATTGATGATCCACTGCTCGGGCATGCTGGGTTTCAGCTTCCACTGGCCGCGCTCCTGGCTGCCTTTCTCGCGGGTGAAAGCAGCATGGGCACGCTGCCACTCCGAGGCCGGCAGGTGCGGATCCCAGATAGCCTGCGGCTCGGGTCGGGCCAGAATGTATTGGCCGAAGCGCTCCAGTTTCTCGAAGTTGCCTGCGTCCAGCAGTTCGTAGTCAGGCCAGGTGCCGGTGGTAAGGAAAGAGTACATAGCCACAAAGGTAGGGAGTAGGGTAGAACGCCGCGCCGTATCTTTGCAACATGACGACCACGCAGCTTTCCTTCTTCAAGTACCAAGGCACCGGCAACGACTTCGTGATGGTAGATGACCGGGCCAATCAGTTCGACGCCGCCAACCACCAACTCGTGCACCGCCTCTGCGACCGGCGCCGCGGCATTGGGGCGGATGGCTTGATTTTGCTGCGTCTGCATCCCGAGTACGATTTCGAGATGGTGTACTTCAATGCCGACGGGCACCTGGGCTCTATGTGCGGCAACGGCGGACGCTGCACCGTAGCCTTTGCCCGCCAGGTAGGCGTAATTGATGCCACCGCCCGTTTCCTGGCCGCCGACGGACCCCACGAGGCCAGTATCGACGCCGACGGCACCGTGCACCTGCGCATGCAGGACGTAGCCGGGCAAGAAGAAGTAGCAGCTCACGACGGTGTATTTCTGAATACCGGCTCGCCCCATCTCGTACGGTTCTTACCCGCTGAGTCCTTGGCTGCCTTCAATGTGTTTGCTGAGGGTAGGGCCGTGCGCTATGGCGCGCTCTACGCCGATAAAGGCACCAACGTCAACTTCGTGGAAGAACCTAGCGCGCCTGATGCGCCCTGGCAGGTACGCACCTACGAGCGGGGGGTAGAAGACGAAACCCAAAGCTGCGGCACCGGCGTAACGGCCGTAGCGTTAGCCGCCTCGCGGCGCGGTGCCAGCAGCCCCGTGCACCTGCGCACGCCTGGCGGCGACCTGCGCGTGGGCTTCCAGTCGCACCCCGATGGCTCGTTTACCGATATCTACCTCAGTGGTCCTGCTACCCGCGTGTTCGATGGAACCATCGAAATAGCGTAGCTCGGCTTGTTTGAATAGAACGTCCTTTCGACCATGTTGCGCATTAAGCAAAGAGAAGAAATGACGTTCTTTTGGCTCGTTTTATTACCATAGTTTAGTCTCTATTCGCGAATTTCTATCTTGAGTTGATGCTGCGTTGTCCATTAGTGAGCTTGCGGGCGCTGGAAAAATCCGATTTAGACTTTCTGTATCAACTCGAGAACGACCCCGTGATTTGGGGTGTATCTGACACGCTGGCGCCCGTGTCGCGCTACATGCTGCGCCGCTACCTCGACCACGCCGCCGCCGATTGGCACGAGGTGCGCCAGCTACGCCTGGTGATTTGTGCCACCGAAGATGAGCGGCCCATTGGCACGCTTGATTTTTTCAACTACGACCCCTTGCACCAACGCGCGGGGGTAGGCATCACCATACTGGCTACCGAGCGGCGGCAGGGCTTTGCGCTGGCGGCCCTGGAGCTAGTGCTCGACTACGCCTACCATACCTTGCGCCTGCACCAGTTGTACTGCACCGTATCGGCGCGCAACACGGCCAGTTTGCGCCTGTTTCGGGCGGCGGGTTTCCGGCGCGTGGGCGTCCGGCGCGACTGGCTGCGCACGCCCACTAGCTGGGACGATGCCGTAGAATTTCAGCGGGTGCTCACGGCACCCGCATCCCCCGAAGCAGCATTTGAGGAAAAAGCTAAACAGTAGCGGAAAAAGCCCACGGAATTGCCCTAGCTCAACAATATCTTTTTGTTGGCAACTCCGTATGTCAGAAATACTACGCTACAGGTAAGTGTGAGATCTGCTGTACGTGGGCCATCCTCTACTTTTTTACTGCTTTTGTACATGCCGTCTCCGCCTTCGGCCAAAGAACCTGCGCGCGATACTGTAGCTGCCGCTTCCGTTCCTGTTTTACATCCTCTTCCCGCTACCAACGATACCACCGTGCCTGATTTGGTGTGTTTTGCGCACCTGCACTGGGATTTTGTATGGCAGCGTCCCCAGCACTTGTTGTCGCGGTTCGCGCAGCAAGGCCGCGTGTTCTACGTCGAAGATGCCTTTGTTCACCCCGATCAGGTGGAGCCGCACCTCGAAATCAAGGACCGGCAGAATGGGCTGAAGGTAGTAGTAGCGCACCTACCCCACGGCCTCGATGAGGCGCACAGCAACCAAGTACAATACGAGCTATTGGCCCGCTTTTTTGGCGAAAACAGCATCGAAAATTATATTTTTTGGTACTACACGCCCATGGCGCTGGACAAGTCGCGCCAATTTAAGCCCTTGCTGACCGTGTATGACTGCATGGACGAGTTGGCCGCGTTTAAGTTCGCGCCGCCTACCTTGCGCGAGCGAGAGCAAGAGCTGTTCGGCAAAGCCGATTTGGTGTTCACCGGTGGGCATACGCTCTACGAAGCCAAAAGCCAGCAGCACCGCGACGCGCACCCTTTCCCAAGTAGCATCGATAAAGACCACTTCGGCCAAGCCCGCCAGGAGATGCTCGAGCCAGCTGACCAGGCCGGCATTGCGCACCCGCGCGTTGGCTTCTTTGGGGTAGTAGATGAGCGCCTTGATATTGAGTTGCTGGGTGCCTTGGCTGAAGCCCATCCTGAGTGGCAATTTGTCATTATCGGGCCGGTAGTGAAAATCGACCCGGCTAGCCTGCCGCGCACCGCCAATATTCATTATCTCGGCGGCAAGGATTATCAGGAACTACCCGCCTACCTACGGGGTTGGGATGTAGCAACGCTTCTGTTTGCTGACAACGAAAGCACCAAGTTTATTTCGCCTACCAAAACGCCCGAATACTTGGCTGCTGGCCGCCCAGTGGTGAGCACACCCATCCGCGACGTGGTACGGCCCTACGGCGACCTGAACCTAGTGCATATTGCGTCCACTGCCGATGAGTTTGCCCAAGGTATTGAAAAGGCCTTGCAGCAACACCAGGATGCCGACTGGCGCCAGCGCACCGACGAGTACCTCGGTACCATTTCCTGGGATTTGACTTGGCAGCAAATGGTAAAGCTCATGCAGGACCGCATAGAGCGTAAAACGAATCCGACCTCGGAAGACTCGGCTGCCACCACTACCCCCGACGAACGTATATAAGCACTTGCTTTTACACTAAACTTTCTACCATACAACCCAAAACACCCCTCTATTATGTTTGATTATCTCATCGTCGGGGCCGGGTTTGCCGGCAGCGTGCTGGCCGAGCGGCTAGCCACTCGTTCCAACAAGAAAGTACTCATCATTGATAAGCGTAGTCATATTGCCGGCAACGCCTATGATCATTACAACGAAGAAGGTATCCTGATCCACAAATACGGTCCGCACATCTTCCACACCAATTCCAAGGACGTATTCGACTACCTGGGCAACTTTACGGAGTGGCGTCCCTACGAGCACCGCGTGCTGGCGTCAGTAGATGGGCAGTTTGTGCCGATGCCGATTAACTTGGATACTATCAACAAGCTGTATGGTCTGAACCTAACCAGCTTCCAGGTAGAGGAGTTTTTTGCCTCGGTGGCCGAGCCGGTAGCCAACATTAAGACCTCCGAAGATGTGGTGGTGAGCAAGGTAGGGCGCGAGCTGTACAACAAGTTTTTCAAGAACTACACCAACAAGCAGTGGGGCCTCGACCCCTCGCAACTGGATAAGTCGGTGACGAGCCGTGTGCCTACCCGCACCAACCGCGACGACCGGTATTTTACCGATACCTACCAGGCCATGCCCCTGCACGGCTACACACGCATGTTTGAGAAGATGCTGGACCACCCCAACATCAAGATCATGCTGAACACGGATTACCACGAGGTCATCGACTTCATCCCGTTCAAGGAAATGATTTTCACGGGTCCGGTAGACGAGTATTTCGACCACAAGTTTGGCAAGCTGCCCTACCGCTCACTGGAGTTCAAGCACGAAACGCTGAGCAAAGAAAAGCACCTGGCCGCGCCCGTAGTGAACTATCCCAACGATAACCTCTACACGCGCATCACCGAGTTCAAGGCCCTTACCGGCCAAGAGCACCCCAAGACGGCGCTGGTGTACGAATACCCACAAGCCGAGGGCGACCCATACTACCCCATCCCGATGGCTGAAAACGCGGAGCTGTACAACAAGTACAAGAAGCTGGCCGAGGAAACCCCCAACGTACACTTCGTAGGTCGCTTGGCTACCTACAAGTACTATAACATGGACCAGGTAGTGGCCCAGGCTCTCACGCTATATAAGAAGCTGACGGAAAAATCAGACGAGGCAATTAAGAAGCCTGCTATTTCGGGCTCGACCTCGCTGGTTGAAAAGTTGGTATCCCGCGATCCAGCCAAGCCGAAAGCGTAAGTTGCGTTAAGAGTTGGTTGTCATCCTGAGCAGAGCGAAGGACCTTCTCACGTTTGAACGATTATCATAACAATGACTCGTTCTGGCGTGAGAAGGTCCTTCGCTCCGCTCAGGATGACAGATCTTTTACAACTTCGCCATCGTCCCTCCACCTGACACCTTTTCAGCAAACGAAAACCCCGCACACTCTTTGAAGTGTCGGGGTTTTAGTGTTTTGAGGAACAGGGCCGCGCTTGGTCGGGTTTTACTCGAAAATCTGTAAATTTGAGGTGCGCCCCGGCGTTTCATTTTCTATACTACCAGCATGTTTGACTTTCTAGGGAAGACCGTCGCCAAGCTTTTCGGAACCAAATCGGACCGGGACTTGAAGGAGATTATCCCATACGTGGCACTCGTGAACGACGAGTATGCCAAACTGGCACCGCTCTCCGACGACCAGCTGCGCCAGCGCACCAACGAGGTACGCGCCAAAATTGATGAGCGCCTGAGCGCCATTGATGGCCAACTGGGCACCCTGCACCAGCGCATTACCGACGAGCCTAACCTAGACGCTGCCCAGAAGGAAGTCATCTTCGACCAGATTGATGATCTGGAAAAGCAGCGCAACAAAGATCTGGAAGTGGTGCTGCTGGAAGTCCTACCCGAGGCGTTTGCCATTGTGAAGGAAACCGCCCGGCGCTACAAGGAAAACGGTCAGCTGGTAGTAATCGCTACCGATTTTGACCGCGAAATCTCCCAGCGCAAGAAGAACGTCACGATTTCGGGTGACAAAGCTACCTGGTCGAACAAGTGGATGGCGGCTGGCGCCGAAATCACCTGGGACATGGTGCACTACGATGTGCAGCTGATTGGCGGCGTGGTGCTGCACCAGGGCAAAATTGCCGAAATGGCAACGGGTGAAGGCAAAACGCTGGTATCGACCCTACCTTCTTTCCTGAACGCGCTGGCCCGCCGTGGTGTGCACTTGGTAACGGTGAACGACTACCTAGCCAAGCGTGACTCGGAATGGAACGCGCCGCTATTTGAATTCCACGGCATCACCGTGGATTGCATCGATAAGCACCAGCCCAACACCGATGCCCGCCGGCAGGCCTACCTGGCCGACATCACCTACGGCACTAACAACGAGTTCGGCTTCGATTACCTACGCGACAACATGGCCCGCGACCCGCAGGAACTGGTGCAGCGCAAGCACCACTTTGCGATTGTGGACGAAGTGGACTCCGTACTGATTGATGATGCCCGGACGCCGCTCATCATCTCCGGCCCCGTGCCGCGCGGCGACGTGCACGAGTTTTACCAGTTGAAGCCTCGTATTCAGATGCTGGTGGATGCCCAGCGCAAGCTGGTGCAGAACTACCTGGTGCAGGCCCGCAAGCTCATCAAGGAAGGCAATACGGGTCCCGAAGAGGAGCAGGGCGGCTTGATGCTGTTCCGCGCCCACCGCGGCCTACCCAAGAGCAAGCCGCTGATTAAGTTCTTGTCGGAAACCGGCATGCGTGCTGTGATGCAGAAGACAGAGAACTTCTACCTGCAAGACAACGCCCGCCAGATGCCCAAGGCCGACGAGCCGCTGTACTTCACCATCGACGAGAAAAACAACCAGATTGAGCTAACCGAAAAAGGCATTGACCTGATTACGGCCCAGGGCGAAGATCCGCACTTGTTCATCATGCCCGATATCGGCTCCGAAATTGCCGCCATCGAGCAAAACAAAACCCTCGGCGACGAGGATAAGCTGCACCAGAAAGACCAACTGATGCAGGACTACCAGGACAAATCGGAGCGGGTGCACACCGTGAACCAGCTGCTGAAAGCCTACACCCTGTTTGAGCGCGACGACCAGTACATCCTGACCGACGACGGCAAGGTGAAAATCGTAGACGAGCAGACTGGCCGTGTTATGGAAGGTCGCCGCTACTCCGACGGTTTGCACCAGGCCATTGAGGCCAAGGAAAACGTGCGCGTGGAAGACGCCACCCAAACCTACGCCACTGTTACGCTCCAGAACTACTTCCGCATGTACCACAAGCTGGGCGGCATGACGGGTACGGCCGAAACCGAAGCCGGCGAGTTCTGGGAAATATACAAGCTCGATGTGGTGGTGATTCCGACCAACCGCGGCATCGCCCGCCACGATGAGCACGACAAGGTATACAAGACCGTACGCGAGAAGTATAACGCCGTAGCCGAGGAAATTCAGACGCTGGTGCAGGCTGGCCGACCGGTGCTGGTGGGTACCACTTCCGTTGAAATTTCGGAGTTGGTGAGCCGCATGCTGAAGCTGCGCGGTATTCCGCACCAGGTACTGAACGCCAAGCAAAACCAGCGCGAGGCCGAGATTGTGGCCGCCGCCGGCAACCCCGGCACCGTGACCATCGCTACCAACATGGCCGGCCGCGGTACCGACATCAAGCTGCGCGGCACCGCCAAGGAGTCGGGTGGCCTGGCCATCATCGGCACCGAGCGGCACGAGTCGCGGCGGGTAGACCGCCAGCTGCGCGGTCGTGCTGGTCGTCAGGGCGACCCAGGTTCTTCGCAATTCTTCGTGTCGCTGGAAGACAATCTGATGCGCCTGTTCGGCTCCGACCGCATCGCCAAGCTCATGGACCGCATGGGTCTGGAGGAAGGTGAAGTGATTCAGCACTCCATGATTACCTCTTCTATTGAGCGCGCGCAGAAGAAGGTAGAAGAAAACAACTTCGGCACCCGCAAGCGCTTGCTGGAGTACGACGACGTGATGAATGCCCAGCGTGAAGTGGTGTACAAGCGCCGCCGCAACGCCCTATTTGGCGAACGTCTGGAGCTGGACATTTGGAACATGATTTACGACGTTTGCGACGACGTAGTAACCAGCCACAAAGTCACCAACGACTTCGAGGACTTCAAGCTGGCCATCATCCGCGTGTTCGGCTACGACACGCACCTGACGGCCCAGCAACTCAGCGGCATGCAGGCGAACCAGCTCGCGCAGGCCCTCTACGACGAAGCCCTGGGCTACTATCAGAGCAAGAACGATTTCATCGCGTCGCACAACCTGCCCCTGATCAACGACCTGATCAACCAGAATGCGCCGTTTGAAAACATCGCCATTCCCTTCACCGACGGCCGCAAGCAGGTAAACGCTGTGGCTAACCTACGCCGTAGCCAGGCCACTCAGGGCCACGAAATCATTCGGGGTATGGAGAAGGTAGTGGTGCTGGCCGTGATTGACGACGCCTGGACCAAGCACCTACGCGCCATGGACGACCTGAAGCAGGTGGTGCAGAACGCCGTGTACGAGCAGAAAGACCCACTCTTGGTATATAAGTTTGAGTCGTTCGAGCTGTTTAAGCAGATGATTGGCAAGGTGAACGAAGAAACCGTCACGTTCCTGTTCCACGCCGACGTGCCCAACCAGCAGAACGGCCAGGCTGAGGAGCCCGAGTTCTACGTGGAAGACGAGTTGCCAGCACCTGCGCCCGCGCCCAAGCTGAAAGCGCAGAAAGAAGTGTCGTCTATCTCGCTGGGCGCTGGTCCGGAAGACATGGGTCCCGACGAGCCGGTAGTACTGGAAAAACAGCAACCCGTGCGGGTGCAGAAAATCGCGAATCGCAACGAGAAGGTGAGCGTGCAGTACATGGACGGCCGCATTGTAAGCGACGTGAAATATAAGACTGTAGAGGACGATCTGGCGAGCGGTCGGTGCGTATTAGTAGAGGAAGCGTAAGCGATTCTACCTGCATAAATTACTCAGTGGCAGTTGGATTTATTCCTTCTGCCACTGTTTGTTTTCGGAACGACCAACGCCCTGCGTATTCTTTGCACAGTTATTGAGTATAGCCCCCTGTTAACCGAATGCTAACCTGTTCGCCCTCATGGAAGTGACTACCACGCTTGCGCACCGTATCGACCATACGCTCCTCCGGCCCGACGCCACGCAGGCTGATATCGATAAGCTTTGCACTGAAGCTGCCCATTATGGGTTCGCCTCGGTTTGCGTGCCACCGTGCTTTGTGCGCCGGGCTACCGGCAAACTGGCCGGCTCTGGGGTGGCCGTGTGCACAGTGGTAGGTTTTCCGCTGGGGTATCAGTTGGCGAAGGTGAAATTCTTCGAAACGCATCAGGCCCTGAACGATGGCGCCAAGGAAATTGACATGGTGATGAACCTGGCGGCTTTCCATTCGGGGCAGTACACGGAGGTAGAGGAGGAAATCGGGGAAATAGCAGAACTTTGCCACCTGCGCGGTGCCAAGCTGAAAGTCATTATCGAAACCGCTCTACTCTCCGACGAGGAAATAGTGCTGGCTTGCCAGCTCTGCGCCGAGGCAGAGGTAGATTTCGTGAAGACTTCCACTGGCTATGCCAACCGAGGGGCTACGGTAGCAGATATCCGATTGATGCGTCGTCATTTGCCGGGCTCTATCCGTATTAAAGCCTCCGGGGGCATTCGTACCCGCGCGGCGGCGCTGGCCTTGGTTGCGGCCGGTGCCGACCGTATTGGCTCCTCTAACAGCATTGCCCTGCTGGACCTGCATGATGAAACGCCTATTCCGTAACGTGCTCCTGCTGCCGACTTTGTTCGTGGTGGCAGCTTGTGCCACCAATTCTCCCTCGGCACCCACTGCCTCTCGTTCCGATACCACCCGGCGCACGCCGGCCGAGGACCTAAGCAAGTACCGCCCCGTATTTGAAGCGCCTGCTACCACAGCTGCTACCCCAGCCTCGGCACCCAAAAAGCCGGTAGTGCCTACCAACCAGGTGAATGCACAGATTGAGCAGCGCTTGCGCGACCAAGCTGTTGCCAACCTGAACGTGAAGTATGCGCAAGGTTACCGCATTTTGGCCTACGCAGGCCTAGAGCGTGACCAAGCTATGGCCGTGCGGCGGTCCGTTATCAGCCGCTATCCTGAGGAAACAGATTACTTGACCTTCAAACAGCCGGTGTACCGGCTGTATATTGGCGACTACCTTACCCGCCTGGAAGCCGAGCAGGCGTTGTTGCGCCTCAAACCATTGGCTCCCAAAGCAGAGTTGCAGGCGGCGCAGGTGCTGTTGAGTAAAGGGGGGCAATAGGCGAGGTAGGGTAAAGCCAAACTTCGCCCTACTTTTGTGCACATGATTCAGCCCGAGAAAATTCAGCAACTGGCCGCCGCGTACGCTGCCGACGTCGTAGCCGTGCGGGAGCACCTGCACGCTCACCCCGAGCTTTCTTTCCAGGAAACCAATACGGTAGCCTACGTGGCGGAGCAGCTGCGCCAGTTGGGGTTAGACCCGCAGCCGGTAGCCGGTACGGGTTTGGTAGCTCTCATCGAAGGCCGCAACCCCGAAAGCCGGGTGGTAGCCCTACGGGCCGATATGGACGCCCTACCCATCCAGGAGCAGAACGAGGTGCCCTACAAATCGACCAACCCCGGCGTGATGCACGCTTGCGGGCACGACGTACACACAGCCTCTTTGCTGGGCGCGGCCCGCATTCTCACGCAAGTGCGCGACGAGTTTGAGGGTACTATCAAGCTACTATTTCAACCCGGCGAGGAATTACTACCCGGTGGCGCTTCGCTGATGATCAAGGATGGCGTGTTGGAAAACCCGCGGCCGCAGAGTGTGCTGGGCCAGCACGTGTTTCCGCATTTGCCAGCTGGCAAAATTGGGCTGCGGGCTGGGCGCTACATGGCCAGTACCGACGAACTGTACCTCACTGTGCGTGGCAAGGGCGGCCACGGCGCCATGCCCGAGCAAAACATCGACCCGGTGGTGGTAGCGGCCCACATTATTGTGGCGGCCCAGCAGATTGTGAGTCGGCGGGCCAGTCCTAAGCTGCCCTCGGTGCTGTCGTTTGGGAAGGTGATTGCCAACGGCGCTACCAACGTCATTCCCAATGAGGTGTATATCGAGGGAACGTTCCGGACCCTGAACGAAGAGTGGCGCAACGAGGCGCACCAGCACCTGCGTATGCTTTGCGAAGGCTTGGCTGCCAGCATGGGTGCCACCTGCGAGTTGGAAATCCGCCGCGGTTACCCCTACCTCGAAAACGAACCCCGACTCACGGCCCGCACCCGCCAAGCCGCCGAAGCCTACCTCGGCGCCGACAACGTGGTGGAACTAGACCAGTGGATGGCCGCCGAAGACTTTGCTTACTACTCACAGGTATCCGATGCCTGCTTCTACCGCCTGGGCACCCGCGCTGCCGACGGGCGCTACGCGGCCTCCGTACACACGCCAACCTTCGACATCGACAAGCAGGCTTTAGAGGTAGGGCCTGGCCTGATGGCGTGGCTGGCGCTGCACGAGTTGGCCGCGCTGCCAGCCAAATAAGTCGCTGCTGTTATATCCACCGTGTTTTATGAAATTCGCTATCCCCTTTGCCCTGCTGGCCGGGCTATTTCTACTGGCTACTAGCGCCGTTGCCCAGTACCGTACTGTGAACGATATACGCTTATTGCCACAGCTACAAGCCGAGTATGCACTGCATGGTGACGATTACCTGCTAGTGAGTCTGCGTAATTCTATCAATCCCACTAGCGATGGTGATGGATTGGAGCGGTTGGGTGTTTTATTGGGGTATGAGAAATTCTGGAATGCGCAATGGAGTGGCGGCGCTACATTGGGCGTGGATGCGTATTCTGTTTATCGTAACGGCAGTGATGTAAGCAGAGTCTATGCTGACCTTACGCCGGAGCTATTTGTGCGGCACTGGAATACGTTCGGCGGGTTTAATTTCCGGCAGCGTCTAGGCGTGACGTACGAAGTACTTGGTACACCGGGCAGCGAGAGCCGCGCTCAGACGAGCCTGCGCCTCGACTTGGATCGACTGGTGCCGGTAGGAGAACAGATAGTGCTGCGGCCACGTCTTGCATATCAGGCTACTGCTTACCTACGTTTCCAGCGTGACGAAGCTACTCAACTGAAAGAGCGGTTTATTGACTTCGGTTATGCCCGTGCGGAGGTAGGGATACGCCTCTCCAACCGCTTCGACTTTACCCCATGGTTTGGATATCAAACCACCTATATTTTCGCGTTAGCACGTTTAGATAAGGATGGGAACATTACCCGAGCGGCTGGAGCTAGTAACCTTATGACGCCCGTGCTAGGGCTGGATGCGCGCTTCACACTATTCCGGGGTGGTAGCATGTTTGAGCGGCGCCAGTTACCTACCCAACACTAGACAGAATAGTGACATTATGGCGTACGCTAGATTTTGATGAAAGTGCTTATATGAGTAGTATGGCTATTATATACTGAAAACATTTCATGCCTATGACTGCTATATTATTTATAATGAGACAAAAAGTCATTAAAATATAGCGCAGATAGCTATTGGTATAGAATTTATAGAATAGGGGTAGGAACACGATGTAGTTCCTCCTTAAACCTTAACTTCTACAGTACCAATATGGCAACTCTGCTTTATAACAACCTGCCCGCCCGCCGTCCGGCGCGCCCCTTCAATACGGTCTTCAACGAGCTGCTGCGCGAAACGCTGCCGGCTGCTACTGAGCCCGCCACTTCGTTTGTACCGAGCACTGATGTGCTGGAGTCGAAAGATGGTTATGAACTGGTGCTGGCAGTGCCCGGCGTGGCCAAAGACAGCCTGAGCCTCGATGTGGAGGAAGGCAAGCTCACCATCAAAGGAGAGCGCAAGGCCCCGGTGGCCGCCGAGGGCGAGGACAACGCCCCACGCTTCCGTCGGGTAGAAACCAGCTACGGCACATTCACTCGCAGCTTCCGCCTACCCGACACGGTGAATACCAAGGCCATTGTGGCTGATTTGACCGACGGCTTGTTGCACGTGCAACTGCCCTTCGACACCGACAAAGTGACCAAGCACCACATCGAAGTACGCTAGTTATTTGACTCAAGAAAAAGGCTCCGCACGGAGCTTTTTTCTTTGATATAGCGTTGTTTTAATGCAACCTATACCAAGCGGCTGGGCTCCTCCGTTAGCCAACCAAAACGGCTGGTCGTTCATGGTTTTGTCATTTAGAATTTCTACTTTAAGACTGTTTTCAATTTCCAACCCTCTTTCTATCCCATGCAAGCAAGACAAATGATGCTCGGCCTCGTAGGCTCCGCTATCCTGGGCGGGGGCGTGGCCGTGGGTGGTTACAAACTGCTGGAACCCACCGTGGACACCCCGCAGCAAGTGGTAGCCGCCGACCCCAATGTTCGTTATACCAGCGCACTGCGCTCTTCTAACTATGCCGTGCCCGAAGGCCTGAACTTCGTGGCTGCTGCCGCTTCCGTGACGCCCGCTGTGGTGCACGTGATGACAGAATACGCTCCGAAAATAAGCCAGGAACAAGGCGAGTCGGGTATGGACCCGTTCCTGCGTCAGTTCTTTGGTGAAGATATGCGGGGCTACCACCAGCAGCGCGGCCCGCAGATGGGCTCGGGCTCCGGAGTTATCATTGCCGCCAACGGCTACATCGTCACGAACAACCACGTGATTGAGAAGGCCGATAAGATTGAGGTGGTGATGGATGATAAGCGCAAGTTCAAAGCTAAGCTGGTAGGCGCCGACCCTACTACGGACATTGCCGTGCTGAAGGTGGAAGCCGACAACCTACCCTTCGTGCGCTACGGCAACTCCGACGACGTGAAGATTGGCGAGTGGGTATTGGCCGTGGGCAACCCCTTCAACCTGAATTCCACCGTCACAGCCGGTATTATCTCCGCCAAAGGCCGCAACATCAACATCCTGCGCCGCGAGGACAACATGGGCATCGAGTCGTTTTTGCAGACCGACGCCGTGGTGAATCCCGGTAACTCAGGCGGTGCGCTTGTGAATCTGAAAGGCGACTTGGTTGGCATTAACTCGGCCATTGCCTCGCACTCGGGTGCGTTTGAAGGCTATTCATTTGCCGTGCCTAGTTCTATTGTGAGCAAGGTGGTAGACGACTTGCTGAAGTACAAAGTGGTGCAACGCGCCCTGTTGGGTGTAAATATCCAGGAGGTGAATGCCCAACTGGCCGCCGAGAAGAAGTTGAGCAGCCTCAACGGGGTATATGTAGCCGGTGCCAACAAAGGAAGCGCCGCCGCCGCCGCGGGCTTGCAAGAGGGCGACATCATCACCTCTATCAACGGAGTAAGCGTGAATACCTCCTCGCAACTGCAAGAGCAGGTGGCCCGCTTCCGCCCCGGCGACAAGATAAAGGTAAGCTACCTGCGCGGCTCCGACACCCGCACTGCTACCGCTACCCTACATAACGCCACCGGCACCACCGATATCGTGCGCGAGGAAGTGGCCGCTGCCAGTGTGAAGTATGAAGGTGCTACCCTCAGTGCCGTATCGCGCCAGGAGGCCAGCAAGCTGGACCTGCAAGGTGGTGTGAAAATCACCGGCATTCGGAGCAGCAACTTCCGCCGCACGGGCATCGCCGATGGTTTCATCATCACGGAGATTGACAAGCACAAAGTATCCAAACCGCAAGATGTGCAACGCTACCTCGAAGCGGCCAAAGACAGCGAAGGCGTACTCCTGAAAGGCGTGTACCCCGACGGCCGCGAAGCCTACTACCCCATTGGGCAGGCCGGCTAAACAATGTCTTGCTTGTAACAAAACAGAAAGCTCCCAACCGCATGGTTGGGAGCTTTTTTTGTGACGGCAGGACTTCCGCACGAGTCGTTTGCCACGTTCGCAGATCATTCGTGCAACGTCAGCAGACGGCAACCAGTTAGACGCTTCTGGCGTTGGACCGGCAAACGACTCGTGCGGAAGTCTCGGAAGAAATAGATAGTAGGAGAGGCTTGATAGTAGCGGGATATTCTTCAATCAGGTGCTGCCTATTCCAGTAGCCATTCCATGGCCTTGCCTTCGTCGCACACTAGGTGCATCTGATACGCCTGGTGGGCAATGCCGTGGGCCAGGTAGCTCTGCTGCTCCGCGCTGGCCGCATACACCGCCATGCGTGCCGGAGAGCACAGCACCGACAGGCGTAGCGCCTGCGGAGCCAGCCGGGCGGCCGCGTGCGGGAAGAAGATACGGGTGGTCCAGTCGCCGAGCTGTGGGTCGAGGTGGGCGCGACGGCGCACGTCGAGCAGCCAGCGAGCCGTACCGTTCTGCTCGGCTACGGCCAGAATGGCCTCAAAGTCGGCTTGCAGGGTAGGGAAGGGCGCATCGTCGGGCCAGCGCACGATGAGGGACCCCAAGTCGGGGCGGTAGGCGAGGGAGCAGGTGGGGGCGTGCATAGGGGGTAAAAAAGAGGTGGGTTAGGTAATCTACGCATTTTGTTGAATATATTATTTCCCCTATTCTATTGCTCTGATGGACTTCTTGGCAGACAAATTAGCGCTTCGACCATTGAGCAGAAGCGCAAAACACAACCGTTGCGTGGCTTTATTGGTTAAGCACAGTTCAAGTTCAGCTGCCTACCTTCCCACATGTTTTCCCGCCTCTTGTTGCTCTTGTTGCTGACCTTGCCGGCCGCGCCGGCCGCTGCCTACTCGGTACTTACTCACCAGGCCGTTATCGATTCCACCTGGGACCAGCGCCTGGTGCCGCTGCTGCGTCAGCGCTACCCCGGTGCTGACTCCGTACAGCTCGCCGAAGCCAAAAGCTACGCCTATGGCGGCGCCATCATTCAGGACATGGGGTACTACCCGCTGGGCGTGGAGTTTTTCACCGACCTCACGCACTACGCACGCAGCGGCGACTTTGTGCGCAACCTCTTGCGGCAGGCTCGCACCCGCAACGAGTATGCCTTTGCCCTAGGCGCCCTCTCGCACTACGCCGCCGACAACGTGGGCCACCCCGAGGGCACCAACCAGATTATGCCCACCGTGTATGAGGACCTGCGCACCAGGTACGGCCCCGTAGTGACTTACGAAAACGCACCTATCCGCCACACCGAGTTGGAGTTTTCGTTTGATGTAGTACAAGTGGCTGCCGGCCGCTACCGCACCCAGGACTACCACAAGGCCATCGGGTTTCGGGTGAGCAAAGACGTGCTGGAACGGGCCTTTCAGCAGACGTATGGGCTGGAATTGGGGCAGGTGTTTCCAAACTTGGATGTGAGCGTGGCGTCGTTTCGGTTTGCTGTGAACCAACTGTTACCGGCTGCGGCGCGGGCGGCCTGGCATAGTCAGCGCAAGGAAATCCGGCGGGTGAGCCCGCGGGCGCGCCGTCGCGAGTACCTCTACAAGACCAACCGCCGCAAGTTTGAGCGCGAGTTTGGTACCAAGTACAAGAAGCCCGGTTTCGGGGCGCGGGTAGTGGCCAAGCTGATTAACCTGCTTCCCAAAATAGGTCCGTTGCAAACGTACGCCTTTGAGCTGCCCAGCCCGGCCGGCGAGCAGAAGTTTCGGCAGAGCTACCGCGCGGTATTGCGGGCGTACAGCATCCTCACCGCCGAGCTGCCCCGCGACACGGCCGCCCTCGACCCGCACCTGCTCAATACCAACCTCGACACCGGCCAGCCCATACGCCCTACCATCTACCATCTGGCCGACGCCACGTATGGCGAGCTGCTGCGCGAGCTACATAAGCATCATTTCGAGCACCTTTCACCTAGTCTGCGCTCCGAGTTGCTCACCTACTTCGTCCAGGGCGTGCCCACCCTGGCCCAACAAACCGACCAGCTCGGCGGCCACGACGCCGACGAAGACCAGCGCGAGTACCAGAAAGAGCGTAAAGAAACCGAAGAAGCGCTAGCAGCGCTACGGGCACTGGCGCCGTAGGGGTAGGGTAGGGCGATACGATGCAAAAGTCGGCTGTCATCCTGCGCTTGAAGGACCTTCTCACAGCAGAACGAGTCGTTGTTACGAGCATTATTCTTGCGTGAGAGAGGCTTTCGCAAGCGCAGAATGACAGGTAATTGTCAAGTAGTGTTACCTGCTTTTGTTATCGCCTATTCAGGTAGGAAAGCTAACAGATAGCCTTACGTCGCGCCGATGTTTGTTAGCTTTGTTATCCTACGTAAGACGTCCAGCGCAAGCAACGGCGTTTGTTCTCCCACCCCAACACCTCTACCCTTTCTGACATGAAACAAGCCCTCGAAGAAGCTGCCGCCACCGGCGCGGCCCCCGCACCCGAAGATCCGCATGGCATCCAAACGGTATTGCAGGAACTGGGCGTGCAGCCCGAAAACGCTGCCTATTCTACTGGCCGCTACTGGAGCAAGGTAGGCAACGGGCCACAGCGGGCCATCCACTCGCCCGCCGATGGGCAACTGATTGCGCAGGTGCAGCTGGCTACCCCCGAGGACTACGAGCAGGTAGTGAAAGCCGCTCAGGAAGCCTTCACGGCTTGGCGCCTGGTGCCTGCGCCCAAGCGCGGCGACGTGGTGCGACAAATCGGCAACAAGCTACGCGAGTACAAAGCGCCGCTGGGGAAGCTGGTGAGCTACGAGATGGGTAAGATTGAGCAAGAAGGCTTGGGCGAAGTGCAGGAAATGATTGATATCTGCGACTTTGCTGTGGGTCTTTCGCGGCAGTTGCACGGCTTCACGATGCACTCCGAGCGCCCCGCCCACCGCATGTATGACCAGTACCACCCGCTGGGCGTGGTAGGCATCATCTCTGCCTTCAACTTTCCGGTGGCCGTGTGGAGTTGGAACGCCATGCTGGCCGCTGTGTGCGGCGACGTGTGCATCTGGAAACCCTCCGAAAAGACGCCTCTGGTGGCGGTAGCCGTGCAGCGTCTAGTAGCACAGGTGCTCAAGGAAAACGACCTGCCCGAGGGCATCTTCAACCTGATTATCGGCGATGCGGGGGTAGGGGCAGCTATGGCCGCCGACGAACGGATTCCGCTGGTGTCGGCGACGGGCAGCACCCGCATGGGCAAGCAGGTAGGCGCGGCAGTGGGCGCCCGCTTGGGCAAGTCGCTGCTGGAGCTGGGCGGCAACAACGCCATTATCCTCACTGAGCACGCTGATCTGGATATTGCCATGCGCGCCGTGGTGTTTGGGGCGGTAGGTACGGCTGGGCAGCGCTGCACCACCACGCGCCGGCTCATCATCCACGACTCTATTTTTGAGGAAGTGCAGGCGCGCCTGCTCAACATCTACCCCAACCTACCCATTGGTCATCCCCTGGCCGATGGCACGTTGGTAGGTCCGCTCATCGACAAGCCAGCCGTGGAGGCCTTTACCAAGGCTCTGGCCAGCGTGCAACAGGAAGGCGGCACGGTGCTGGCCGGCGGCGACGTGCTAAGCGGCCCCGGCTACGAAACCGGTACCTATGTGCGCCCCGCGGTGGTATTGGCCGAAAACCACTACCACACGGTGCAGGAAGAAACCTTTGCCCCGATTCTCTACCTGATCCGGTACAGCGGCGACGTGCAGGAGGCCATTGCCCTGCAAAATGGCGTGCGTCAAGGTCTGTCGTCCAGCATTTTCACCCTCAACCTACGCGAAGCTGAAGCCTACCTGGCCGCCACCGGCTCCGACTGCGGCATTGCCAACGTGAACATTGGCACCTCGGGTGCTGAAATTGGGGGGGCCTTTGGCGGCGAAAAAGACACCGGCGGCGGCCGCGAGTCCGGCTCCGACGCCTGGAAAGTGTATATGCGCCGCCAGACCAACACCATTAACTACTCCCGCGAGCTGCCCCTGGCGCAGGGCATACGATTTGATGTATAAGGGTAGGGGCGGCTTGTAGCTGCCCGTGGTTGGGTGCAATAGCTTGTAAGCCAGCTGAAAAGTGGTGGTAGAGAAGTATTCCTACCCTCGCACTCTATTTTATACTGAATAGGAAACAACATTACTCCCCGTCGTGTATTCGGCGGGGATTTTGCCTGTTAGAAGGAAAGTGTCGGCCCTTGCAACCTTCCTCCTCAATCACTTGTCTTTCTCCTGCTTACCCGCTGAAACTAGCAGCTTAGCCCAGAATTTCGGATATTGGACAGCTAACCTGATTCCGAAACCCTGAACGTCTTTTGCATGGAAGCTTTCGCGTATACCGACATCAATGCCCCGCTTGTAGAACGCTGCCGCCTCGGCGACCGGCGTGCGCAGGCGGAGATTTATAAACGCTACTCGAAAGCCATGTTCAACGCTTCTTTGCGCATCACCGGCGACTTTGCCGAGGCCGAGGACGTGTTGCAGGAGGCGTTTCTGAGTGCGTTCCGGGAGCTGCACAGCTACAAGGGCGATTCGTCGTTTGGCTCCTGGCTGAAGCGCATCGTGATCAACAAAAGTATCAACTGCCTACGCAACCGTCGGCTGCAAGTGGTGCCTTTAGGAGAGCAGCACGACGCGGCCGGCAGCGACGCCGACAGCCACTTCTCGGAGGCCGATGCGCAGGAGTTGCACTGGCGTGCCGACGTGGTGCGCCGCTGCGTGCAGGAACTTCCCGACGGGTATCGGGTTGTACTCTCGCTGTACCTGCTCGAAGGCTACGACCATGCCGAAATAGCCGGTATTCTCGACATCACCGAATCAACTTCCAAATCACAGTATAGCCGGGCGCGTAAGAAGCTGTTAGAACTTGCCCGGCAACACGGATTGTAAAACCCCCGCGGCCCCAGACGCGTTATTCCACCACCCATCGTATACACAGCGGACAGTTGACCGTGGCCAGATGTGGCTGTGTAGCTCTATTGAGTATGAACAAGAACCCCAACGGATTAGAGGCTTTCGTGGAGCGGCATCGCGCCGACTTCGACGCGTTTGAGCCCCGCCCCGACTTATGGGACGACTTAGACCAAGCCCTGGATGCTCCGGCAACTCCAGCGCCTGCTCCCTTGCGCATTGTGGCAGATGATGCCCCGACGCAACCAGTTGCTACCTCTACCCATATTCCTGTAGCCGAAACACAGCCCATGCGTCGTCGCTATGCCTGGGCTGCTGCCTGCGCCGCTTTGCTGCTAGCCGGCAGTGGCTATTTTTGGCAGACTACCACCCGAAGCAGCTCCGACTGGGCCACCCAGTCAACAACTGCCAGTGCCTCTTCGGCAACAGCTGCTACCTCTGATTTGCCGCTTTACCTGGGCGGTGAGCCGATGGCGGTAGAAGCTTCTAATGCGCCGGCCCAGCGCCTAGCCACGGCCGTGCAGCGCATGGAAGCCTACTACGCCACTCAGATTCAGGAGCGTCAGGCTGATTTGCACGAACTGGAAACAGCCACCATTGCCACTCCCGACGCCGACTGGCGCCAGGAACTGACCTCGCTGGACTCTACCTACCGGCAGCTACGCGTGGAGCTGTACCGCAACCCCGAGCCCGATGTGGTGCTGGACGCCATGAACCGCAACCTGCAAATCCGGCTGGATATTCTGAACCAACAATTGCGTACACACGAGCAGGTACAAGCGTACGAGGAACCCTTTGCGCTAGCCGATAATCATCGTCGCAAATGAGCCACTGGTTTACACGTGCAGGCTGGGGTAGAACCCTGTGGACAGCGTTTTTGTGCGCAGGCGCCTCTTTGAGCTACGCCCAAACTGCGGAAACGACCGGGGAGTTCTACCGGCAGCCGGCTGCGGCCGAAGCAGCTACGGCCGCGCCCCAGCAAACGGTTCCTGCCCAAGGCACCACTACTGCCGTGCAAGGCGAAGCCCCGGCACAAGGTGAAACGCCTGCACAAGACCCCGGTGCTATTGCCGTAGAAAAGTCTCGCAAGCTGAGCCGCACGTTTGCTGCTGTGCCGGGCAAAACCTACGCCCTGGAAACTCGCTACGGCCGCGTGCAGATCAATACATGGAGCCGCAAGGAAATCCGGACGGATGTGGAAGTGATTACGCGTGCTTCGACGGATGAGAAAGCCCAGCAGCTCCAGGACATGATTCAGGTGCAGCTGTTGGCCAACGACCCGGCCACGGGCGGCGTGTCGGCCCGCTCGCGCTTTGGACTGATGCCTAAGGAATGCTGGAGCAAGCGCCGCATCTACGAGGTGAACTACACTATCTGGCTACCCAAAAACACGCCGCTGAAGCTCCAGAACACCTTCGGCGAAATCAGCATCAACGGTGACCTGACCGGTAGCACCGACTTGGCCGTGCACTACGGGCAACTGCGCGCTGGCCGTTTGGACGGCGCGCAAAATGCCGTGCGCGTAAGCAACGGCCAGGCCACTGTAGCCTACGCCCGCGCCGCTACCATCGACGCCTGCTACTCCCGTCTGCGCCTGAACGCGGGCAAGACCATTGAACTGCGCAACAACTATTCGGATATCGACATGGGTACGGTGCAGGACCTGACCGTGCACAGTAAGTACGGCGACGTAGTGCTGGGTACCGTGCATAGCCTCAGCGGCTCGTCGGGCTTCTCCAAGTTCAGCATCGACAAGCTCGACAACAAGCTGGACATGAAAGTGCAGTACTGCCCGGCTTTTGAGGTGCGTAACACGGGCAAGAACTTCCGCCAGATCAACCTCGACGGTGGCTATAGCACCTTCCTACTCAATTTTGCCGCCGATGCGGGCTTCAACTTCGATGTGAATACCGACCACGGCAAGCTGTTGGTTGACAAGGAGATGGTGAAAGTAGCCTCCGAAGAAAGCAACGAGGCCTCCAGCGATACGCAGGGTAGCTTTGGGGCGGTGCAGGCCCGCAACGCCAGCAACGTAAACATCAAAGTGCGCTACGGCAACGTCAGCTTCAACCGCTAAGGCGGTGTGCAATAGCAATACTAAGAACAAGAGAAAGGCCGGCTGTGAAGTCGGCCTTTTTTGTGTGACCTATAAGGTAGTACATGCGGCTGTGCTTTAATGATGCGCAGAGCAGATGCACTACCCCAAAATTTCATCTAAAACGCACGAACGGTTCAGGTTAGATGCCACAATAGTGATATTATTGTGGCAGTGATAATAGCCTTCGGGTTGATCCTGGTGCTTTATCAAGTAATTATAGTTCTATTCAGTTAGTTGAATGCGTAAGTTTACCCGTCCGGCCCTGGTGGCCCTATTGGTAGCGGCCGGTAGTGCGGCCCAGGCACAACAAACCACGCTGCCTACCCTCCCCAACTCCACACAAATTCTCCGCGACGCCGTAGCCCTGCACGACAAGGGCGACTATGCCGGCGCCATTGCCCAATACCGCACCGTGCCATCAAGCGACACGGCCTATGTGCGGGTACTAGGCGAGTTGAGCCTGTCGTACCTCTCCAACAAGCAGTATAAAGAGGCCGCCGATGTCAGCCGCCGGGCTATTGCCCTGCACACCAACGATGCGGAGCCCTACGTTATCCTGGCTGAAGCAGAAGAGCAGCAGGACCATATACCCGAAGCGTTGCAGGCCTACACCGAGGGCCTGCGCCGGTTTCCGTACAGCCAAACGCTGTGGTATAATCAGGGCGTCACGCAGAAAAATAAGGGCCGCTACGCCGAGGCGCTGGCCAGCTTGCAGCGTAGCCTGGAGCTGAACCCTACCCACGCCAACAGTCACTTTCTACTGGGTGGTTTGGCAGCACAGCAAGGGCAGACAGCGCGGGCTATGCTTAGCCTGATGACTTACCTGGCGATTCGGCCTGATACAGAGCAGAGCAATGGTGTGCTGGTGTCGCTGGAGCAACTGGCAACGGGCACGCTGGAAGTGGAGGAAAAGGAACGCGTGAAGCCCTTTGTGCCAAACGAAGCCTTTCAGGAGCTGGATTTGCTGCTGAACTCCAAAGTAGCCCTACGCAACGACTACACCTCTAAGGTGAAATTTAATGCGAACGTGGTGAAGCAGTTGCAGCTGCTGGTAGAGAAGTTTCCGGCGGCTACCGGCGCGGCGGCCGAGTCGGATTTCTGGCTGCGCACGTATGGGCCGCTGGTGTCTACCCTGCGCAAGAACGACAACCTCACGGCCTTCACCTACCTTATTCTTATGTCAGCCGATGATAAGAAGCCGGCACAGTGGGTAAAGTCGAACAAGAAAAAGGTGGAAGCCCTGGGCAGCGCCAGCGCCGACGCGCTCAACGAGCTGCGGGCCTACCAGGTGGTGCAGCGCCAGGGCAAGCCCGTTCGGATGAAAGCCTGGTACGACAGTGAAGGCAGCCTCGATGGGTTTGGGGAAGGCGAAGTAGGCAAAGACGGCAAAATGCACCTGCGCGGCGACTGGACGATGGTGCAGGCGCCCGGTTACGTAGTGTCGGAAGGGGCTTTTTCGCCGAATGGGGAGCGCACAGGTACGTGGCACGAGTATTACGACAACGGCCAGCTGCATAAGGTACTGGACTACGCGGCGGGCAAGCAGGAGGGCTCGTACAAAGAATATTTCGACAACGGCGAGCTATCAGTTGAGGGAGCCTACCGCAATGGAGAGCCCGAGGGCGACGCCAAACTGTATTATTACTGCGGCATTGTGCGCGAGGTGCGGCCCTACCGCAACGGCGCCATCAACGGGGAAGCTGTTTTCTACTATGCCGATGGTAAAGTAAGACGCCGCGAGCAGTACAAAGCCGACAAGCAGGACGGCCCCGAAACCGCCTACTACCCCGACGGCACCGTGGAGTACCGCTACGCCTACCTCGACGGTAAGTTGAATGGTCCTTTTGAAGTGTTTGGTCCGCAAAAAAATCTGGAGAAGAAGGGCGCCTACGAAAAGGGCGAGTTGCACGGCGCCTACACCGATTACCACCCCAACGGGCAAGTGCACAACGCCGGCACATTCGCCCAGGGCAAGCGCACGGGCACATGGCGCGAGTTCTACGCCGATGGCAAGCCCAGCACCGAAATCAGCTACGACAACGCGGGCGAGTTGCACGGGCCCTACCGCGACTTCGACGAGGACGGCAAACTGTTCGCGGAGTTCACCTACGACCACGGCCGCGTAACGCGCACCGCCTACCTCGACAAAGCCGGCAAAACCATCAACCAGACCGACGTGGCCCGAAAAGGCAAAACCACCATCCAGGGCTTCCGCCCCGACGGTACGCCCAGCCTGACTGGCACCTACACCGATGGCCTGATGGAAGGCGAGTGGCGCTGGCTGCACCGCAGCGGTACCCCCTCCAAGGTGCGCCACTACACCCAGGGCAAGCAAGAGGGTTTGGAGGAAAGCTACTTCGTGAATGGCCGGGTGCAGGCCCGCCAGCAGTACCACAACGACGAGGCCGACGGCTACTACGAAACGTTTTACATGGACGGTCAGCCCCGCCGCAACGGCTTCTACCAGCGTGGGCAGCAGCAGGGGCCGTGGCACGACTACTACGCCGATGGCCGCCTGAGCGAAACCTACAACTTCCTCAACGGTGACCTGAATGGCCTGTCGCAGAGCTACGCGCCTACCGGGCAGCTCACCAAAGAAAAGCAGTATGAACAAGACCGCTTGGTGCAGATAACCGCCTACGACTCTACCGGGCAAGTGCTGAGCCACGTGGCGCTGACGCCCAAAACCAAGAGCTATACGCTGGCCTACCTCGGTGGCAAGCCTTTGTTCAAAACCGACATCAACTGCTTTACCGAGACGGGCCAGGCCGTGTGGTACACGCCCACGGGCCAGGTGCAGTACGCCACCACCCGCGACCGAGACCAGAATGCCGGCCCCCACCGCGCCTACCACCCCAACGGCAAGCTGGCCGCCGAGGGCCAGTTCCACCACGGCGTGCGGGTAGGACCGTGGAAAATGTACTACCCCTCCGGCGCCCTGCTTAGCACCGGCACCTACGACAATGGCGACTTGGTGGGGGAGTGGCTTACGTATTTTGAAGACGGCAAAGTGGAGTACCGCACCACCTACGCCGGGGGCGAGCGGCACGGCCCCACGCTCAGCTACAACCGCCTGGGCGAGCTGATGCTGGAGAAAGTATACGAGAACGGCCTACCCGTGCGCTACCGCGGCCCCGGCCCCGACGGCCGCCCAACCGGCGAGTACAAGCCCGTGCCGGTAACCGGCTCCCTGAAAACAACCTTCGCCAACGGCAAAACGGCCGCCGAGGAAACCTACCGCCAGGGCGATACGGAAGGCGCCCGCACCTACTACTACAGCACCGGGCAGGTGTACCGCCGAATTCAGCATAAAGATGGGGTATTAAGCGGGTTGCTCACCACGTACTACCCCACTGGCAAGCCTTTTGAAGAGGAGCAATATCAGCACGATAAGCTGCACGGCCGGAGCCGCTACTACCGCCCCGACGGCACGCCGGAGCGCGAAGAAACCTACCGTTGCGGCGAAAAATGCGGTCCAACTATTTACTATAACACTCAGGGAAAGCCCACCAAAATGGACGTCTACTGGGATACTTACGTGTATGGCAGCAAGTGATTATTACCGTCGGGGCAGCCTGTGGGCGCTGCTGGCGCTGGGCCTGGTAACTGGCGCCCGCGCCCAGCAGCCCTTGCAGCTGCTAACCCAGATGAAGGAGCAGTATCCCACCGAAAAAGCGGTGTATCTGGAGTATCGGCAGGACCTGAACGTGACGCTGAAGGGCGACTCGGTACAGGTGCTCACGCGCCACCACTATGATATGCTGCACCTGGGGGCGCAGTCGAGCATGTACGCCAACGACAAGGTATACAGCTCGCACTTCAGCCGGTTGCAGAAGCTGGAAGCCCAAACTATGGTGCCCGTCGGCAATGGCTACAAGGCCATGAAGGTGACCAGCTTCAAGGAGAAGTTTGAGATGCAGCCCGGTATTTTCTTCGACGATACACGGGCCACTACCTTCAGCTTTCCGGCCGTGGCGCCCGGCGTGCGCACCGTGAGCGACTACACCGTGCGCCAGCCCGACGCCCGGTTTATGATGCCCTTCTACGTGGGCTCCTACGTACCTACCCGCCACGCCGAGCTGACCATTACGGCACCCAAAGCGGTGAAAATCAACTACAAGGTTTTTCACGCCGAGCAAACGCCCATTCAGTTCACCCGGCAGGAGAAGGGCGGCAACGTTATCTACCGCTGGACGGCTGATAACCTACCCAGCCCACCCCGCGACGAGGATGGCCCGGCGGCGGCCTACTACCTGCCGCACATTGTGTACTATGTAGAAGAAGCGCCGGCTGCCGGTCAGCCGCGCAAAGTGCTGGGTGGGGTAGAGGACCTGTACGCCATGTACTCCGGCTTCACGGCCAACGTGGACAAGCAGGAAAGCCCTGCCCTGCGCCACATTGTCGACTCGCTGGTGGTAGGAGCCAAGACCGAGCAGGAGCGCGTGCGCCGAGTGTACTACTGGGTGCAGGACAACGTGCGCTACGTGGCCTTCGAGAACGGCATGAGCGGCTTTATTCCGCGCGACGCCGGGCTGGTGTGCGGCAAGCGCTACGGCGACTGCAAGGACATGGCCAACCTCACGCACGAGATGCTGCGTATGGCCGGCGTGAAGTCCTACCTCACCTGGATTGGCACCCGCGACCTACCCTACCGCTACTCCGAGTTGGCCACGCCCGGCGTGGATAACCATATGATTGCGGCCTACGAGCCGAAGCCGGGGCAGTACGTATTTCTGGATGCCACCAGCAAATACACGCCCTTCGGGATGCCTTCGGCCTTTATTCAGGGCAAGGAAGCTCTGCTGGCCGTGGATGCCAAGCAGTGTAAAGTAGCCACCGTGCCTGTGATGCCCAAGGAGCGCAACCTCGTCAGCGACGTGTCGCAGGTGGTGCTGGAGGGCAACGGGCTGCGCGGTAAAGGCAAGCTGGCGCTGGATGGCTACCCCAAGGTAGAGCGTTCCTACGCCCTCGACGGCACCAACAAAACCGACGAGGCCAAGTACGTGAAGGCCCTGCTGGAGCGCGGCAACAACAAGTTTTTCGTGGATAAATACGCCGTCGGCAACCTCGATACCCGCGAGCAGCCGCTCACTATCGACTACGAGTACCGCTTGCAGGACTACGTGCAGCAGCTCGACGACGAAATCTACGTGAACCTGAACCTGGAGCAGCCCTACGCCGCCGACCGCATCGACCCGGCCACGCGCCGCTTGCCTCGCGTGAACGAGTACGCGCACACCAACCACACCCGCACCGAGTTTGAAATTCCGGCCGGCTACGAGGTGGAATACCTGCCCACTAACGCCGAAGCCACCGACCCGGTGCTGGGCTTCAAGATTCGCTATGAGCGCCAGGGCAACAAAATTGTGCAGGAAAAGGACGTGTACGTGGACTACCTCATGCTCCAGCCCAGCCAGTTTGCGCAGTGGAACGCCGTCATCGATAAACTCAACGCCGCCTACCGCGACGCCCTGATTCTTAAGAAGAAAAAAGCCTAAGCGTTACGAGTTGCCAGTACACTCGCAACTCATAACTGGCAACTCGTAACGTACAATTCGCAACGCTATGTATTCTCGTCCGATTCGCTCTTTCGTACTTTTTCTAACCGTATTGTTACCGGCTGCGGCGCAGGCGCAAAGCCTGCCGGCTTCGCTCACGTATGCCACCTATAACTGGGAGACGCAGCGCAAGCGCCTACCCGTGAGCGGCGACGATGCCCAGCTGCCCGCCCTTGTGTTGCGGGAGTTCAGCGCCAACGAGTTTGCCTATACTGATGCGCAGCGCAAAAACCTGCGGCTGTTTTCTATCGACCACCGGATTATCCGGGTGAACACGTCGGAGGGGATTGAGCAATTCAACAAAATCTACGTGCCGGTGCAGGACGGTGCACGCATCGTGACCTTGAAGGCCCGCACCATCAGTCCCCGCGGCGAGGTGGTGGAAGTGAGTGAGGGCAACATGAAAGAGCTGAAGGACGACGATGGTACCCGCAACTACAAAATCTTCGCGCTGGATGGCGTGGAGAAGGGCAGCGAAATCGAGTACATCTTTATGCGGGAGCGGCCCGGCACGTTCTTCGGGCGCGAATACCTGCAATCGGGTATTCCGGCCCGCGACGTCACGTTTGAACTGATTTCGCCCGCCACGCTCACCTTCGAAACCCGGCTCTACCACGCCCCGGCCGGTGCCCAGCACGATACCGTGCGCCAGGAAAAGCGCATCACGCACGTACACCTACCCGCCGTGGTAGCCAGCCACGACGAAACCTTTGCCGCGCCCAAAGCCGAGCTGATGCGCGCCGAATATAAGCTAGCCTACAACGCTGCCCGCGGCAGTGCCCGCCTGTTCACCTGGGCCGATGCCAGCCAGTACATCCACGGCACGACCTACACCCTGAGCAAGGACGAGAATAAGGCTCTGGACAAGCTGATGAAGCAGTTGCCTGTGCCGGCTGGCGCCGACGTAGCCGCAAAAATCACGGCCGCCGAGCAGTACCTGAAAAGTAATTTCAACCTCGATCCGGCCGCCGAGCCTTCGCTGACGCGCATTATCACCACGCGCAACGCCTCGGAGGTAGGCTTCACGCGGTTGTTTGCGGCCGTGCTGCGCCGCTTGTACGTGGAGCATGAGCTGGTGCTGACTTCGGACCGCAGCGACGCGCCCTTCGACGAAGGCTTCGACAGCTGGAACTACCTCAGCAACTACGCCTTCTATTTCCCTGCCACCAAGCAGTACCTGGCCCCGGCCCGCCCCGACTACCGCTACGGCATGATTCCGGCTGAGTGGACGGCCAATAAGGGCTTGTTTGTGAAGACCGTGAAGCTGGGCACTACCGAGTCGGCCGTGGGTATGGTGCGCGACATCCCTACCCTCACCGCCGACGAGAGTCCCAACGACCTGGCCATGACCGTGCGTTTTTCGCCGGCGCTGGACAAGACGCTTATCGACTTTCACGAAACGCTGGGCGGCTACCAGGCGCAGCCCATCCAGCCGTTCTACAGCTTCATTCCGGAGGATAAACGGACGGAAGTATTGCAGGAACTGGTGAAAAGCAACGTGCCCAACGCCAGCTTCACCTCGGTGAAAGTAACCAACGGCGAAGCCGGCCTGAGCGCCCTGACGAAGCCTTTCGTGGTAGACGCGCAGGTGGAATCGGCGGATTTGCTGGACCGGGCCGGACCGAAGTACCTGTTCAAAATTGGGACGCTGCTGGGGCCGCAGTCGGAGCTGTACCAGGCCGAAGCCCGGCAGTACGACGTAGAAAATGATTTCAACCGCCGCTACAACCGCGTAATTACCGTGGAGCTGCCGGCCGGCTATGCCGTGCGCAACCTGCAAGACCTGAACGTAGACGTGAAAACCGGCCCCACGGCCGCGCCATCTTACCTGTTCCGCTCGCAGTACGAGCAGAAAGGCCAGACAGTCACCATCAACATCACGGAGTATTACCGCGAAATCCGGTGGCCAAAGAAAGACTTTGAAGCGTTCCGAGACGTGTTAAACGCAGCCGCTAATTTCAATAAGGTGGTGTTGGTGCTGGAAAAGAAAGGCTGATTCTCACGGCTCATTACAAACTCGCTCGGCTGTGCAGAGTGAGCTTTTTGCTTGCGGGCTCACGCCCCGAAACCGACGTAGTGGGTGTTCTGGTCCGTGCAGTATATTGGAAAGCCGGCGCACTCGCTGGCTTTCTGTTTTTCGTCATGCCAAAGTTAAACCAATGCCCATATCATTGTTGTCACCTTCCCTGCTCACCGCTTATGCCCTGCGTCTGCGCCCCGGCGACGACCTGCGTCAGCAACTAACCACCACCGTGCGGGCGCTGGGTATGCAGGCCGGGGCTGTGCTTACCTGTGTGGGCAGTCTCACCACGGTGGTGCTGCGCCTAGCCAATCAGGACGTAGCTACCACCTACCACGGCCACTTCGAGATAGTATCGCTGGTGGGTACGCTGGCCGAGAGCGGCAGCCACTTGCACCTGGCTGTGGCCGATAGTACGGGCCGCATGATAGGTGGACATTTGCTGGATGGCAACATCATATACACCACCGCCGAGCTGGTGCTAGGCGTGCTGCCGGCGCTGGTCTTTCGGCGGGAGCCAGACGTGATTTCCTCCTATCACGAACTGGCGATTTACCCAGCCGGAGCGGCTCCCGAAAAGCCGTAACTTCCCGGCTTTCTCTCACTTTGCTCATGGCTGATTCCTCGCATAGTTCGGCCCTGGTGCTCTCGGCGGCCCAGCAAGCTTTCAAGCGCAACATTCTGAATCCGTGGAAGCTGCGGTTGTTTCTGTTACGCAGCCTGCCCATGGCCTACCTGGCCGGGCTGCGGGTGCGGAGCCTCACGGCGGAGCAGGCCACCGTCACGGTGCCCTTCAAGTATCTCACGCAGAATCCGTTTCGGAGCATCTACTTTGCTTGCTTGAGCATGGCCGCCGAGCTGGCTAGCGGGGTACAGGCCATGCTGCGCACACAAGGTGCAGGTAGGGTGTCGATGCTGGTGGTAGGGCTGGAAGCGGAATTCACTAAGAAAGCCACTGGCCTCGTTACCTTCACTTGCCCCGATGGCGCGGCCATTGCCCAGGCCATTGCCGACAGCCGCGCTACCGGCGAAGGCCGTACGGTGGTGTGCACCAGCACCGGCCACGATGCGGCCGGCGACGTGGTAGCCGTGTTCCGGGTACGGTGGTCGTTCCGGGCGAAGTAGTCCTTTGTAAGAAAATGTGGGGAGGCAAACGATACCGATAGGTTATGATGCCCCGCAAGGGTAGGGAAGGGTAGTAAAGCTGCGCGGTTTCTGCGTATTTGCTGCTTTCCACCTCTATTGCTCTCTATGCGTTTCTCTCATTCCTACTTGCTACTCGGCGCCGTGCTGGGCTTGGCCGCCTGCGAATCCAACACGACCAAGCAGCCCGAAACCGCCGCTTCTACCACCACGACTACCTCTGCCGATTCGACCAAGTACCTGTCGCAGCCGCTGGTGCGCGACATTTATACGGCCGACCCGTCGGCGCATGTGTTCAACGGCAAAATCTACGTGTATCCCTCGCACGATATCGAGACGGGCATGCCGGAAAACGACAACGGCGACCATTTTGCCATGCGCGACTACCACATTCTGTCGATGGACAGCGTGGGTGGGAAGGTAACTGACCACGGCGTGGCCCTCGATGTCAAGGATGTTCCCTGGGCAAAACGCCAGATGTGGGCGCCCGATGCGGCGTTCAAAAACGGCACCTACTACCTGTACTTCCCGGTGAAGGACAAGCAGGATATTTTCCGTATTGGGGTAGCTACCAGCACTTCGCCCACCGGCCCGTTCAAGGCCGAGCCGCAGCCCATCAAAGGCAGCTACAGCATCGACCCGGCCGTATTTACGGACACCGACGGCAAGACCTACATGTACTTCGGTGGTATTTGGGGCGGGCAGCTCCAGCGCTGGCGCACGGCGCAGTACGACTCGACGATAGCGCCCAGCCAGCCAGCGCAAGAGGTGGCCATTGGCCCCCGCGTGGCTACGATGAGTGCCGATATGAAGGAGTTTGCCGGCCCGGTGAAGGAATTGCAGATTCTGGGCAAAGACGGCAAGCCGCTGCTAGCCGGCGACACCGAAAAACGCTTCTTTGAGGGCATCTGGATGCACAAGTACAACGGCAAGTACTACCTGTCGTACTCCACCGGTGACACGCACTTGTTGGTGTATGCCACCAGCGACTCGCCTACCGGCCCCTTCACCTACCAGGGCGTTATCATGGAGCCCGTGCAAGGCTGGACCACTCACCACTCCATCATCGAAAAAGACGGCAAGTGGTATATCTTCTACCACGACACCCAACTCTCTGATAAAACCTGGCTGCGCAACGTGAAAGTGACCGAGCTACAGCGCAACCCCGATGGCAGCATCCAGACTATCAAACCGATGAAGTAGATAGTAAAGTTGTGAGTTCGTGAAGTTGTGAAGTAAAAAAGCGTCTGTCATCCTGAGCGGAGCGAAGGACCTTATGCCAGTTGAACGACCATCGTAGCAACGACTCGTTCTGACGTGATAAGGTCCTTCGCTCCGCTCAGGATGACAGACGCTCTTTTTACCTCACATTCACAAACTCACCATTTCACTACTCCTCCTCCAAGCTCTCCTTGGTTAATACATCCACTAAGCCATCCTCACTGACCACAATAGCCATGCAAGGGTAGGGGGAGCTTTGCACGTAGCGGATGGCGGAATTGTAGCGGGCGCCGCGGGTGCTGTTGCCGCGCCCGGTGGCCGTGCCATCCAGAATCACACCGATGGAATAACAGTATGACTCGGGGTCGAGGAGTACGGCGCCGTCGATGGCTGTGACGAGGCGGGTGATGAGGGGCGTGAGCGGCACTGGCTCGATGAGCGTGCATTGCAGCTTCAGGCGGTCGGCTTCGGCTAGGGCTTCGGTGGTGATGACGAGCAGTGTGCCGTGCTTCTGGCGGCTGGCTTCGGCGGCCACCTCCCACAGGCGCTCTACCTTCTCGGGGTTGGTAAGGTCGAAAGTGCGGCGCAGCTCCTTGCGGAAGCTGCTGCGGTTGAGGCGTGCCCGCGCCAGGCTGGGCTGCCCGTAGTGCGTGCGCATCAGCACCTTACCCGCGTGCTGAAACTCCCAGGCATAGTGCGTCACGAAGCTGATAACGAACAAATCTTCGCGGCTGGCGTCGTAGTGGCCGATTTGCCGACCCAGGGCGTACACGTTTTCGCCGTCGGCGAGTAGGCTCACGTCGGGCGTGGTCATTTCCAGGAGCTTGCGCACGGCCCGGTAGTCGCTGAGCGGGGTAGGGCAGGTGAGGGCAAACACCTCTTCCAGGTTGGGGTGGTGCCGGGCGGCCAGCATCATTTTGCCTACCCCTTCCATGCCCTCGTAGCGGAGCGAGGAAATAGTGTTGAGCGTGGCGTACAGCTTGGCTTCGGCCTTGCTGATGCCCAGGTCCTGCGCAGGCGTCTGCATAAACAGCGTACCGGCGGCACGCACCAGCTCGTCGGTTTCGCGGGGACGGACCAGCAAGCCCGCGCCGGGCTCCGGTTCACTCAGCGACTTAGCGCATTCCTCATGAAAACGAATAATAGCCGCCTGAATCAGCGACGGTATCACGGGCCGGCCATTGGTATAGAAACGGTCGGGGCGGAGGGTAGGGTGGCGGCGCACCGTTTTGCGGTTGAGCTGGAGCACAGGCACCACATGGTAGTCGTTGATAAGTACCGGCCATCCGGCAAAAGATGCGCGGGTGAGGTGGACTTTATCATGCTCGTCCAGAATTTCCTGAACGGCGAGGCGCAGCACATACCCTTCGTAGCGCCGCCGAACGGGCTCCTCAGGCGTTTGCTCGGTACGCTCGGTCAGAATCCAGCTGCCGCGGTCGTGCAGGTGCTGGCAGCGCGTGTGCACATCGGAAAAAGTAGACGGGTCGTACTCTGAGGTATCGGAGCCCAATAGTGAGGCCAGTCCGGTAGCGTTGTCGATGGCTGGTACGGCCAGCAGTTGCACGCGCGGCTGCAAGTCTTCGTCTAGAGCATCAAATACGCCATCGGCCATTGTCTGAGCAGCCTGGCG
>NZ_JAHWGL010000069.1 GCF_019334315.1 Hymenobacter profundi | reverse complement strand
AAGGTCCTTCGCAAGCTCAGGATGACAGGAGGTGCAGCACGCACGACAACACCTTTCTTTGGCTCTCGGATAGTAATACATACACAATGGCTCGAAGTGGATTGAATACCAGCGGCAACGACGTCGGCAGCGATGCGCCGAAGGTGAAACTGAATAAGGAGAGCTTTCGGCAGGGGCTGCGCATTTTCCGTTTCACGTTGCCCTACCGCACCAAGTTCATCATTGGCCTGGTGCTGCTCACGCTGTCCAGCGCCACCACCATGGCCTTCCCCTGGATTATCGGCAAGCTGGCCGATACCGCCAGCGGCCACCCGGTGACTCTCCCCAACGGCACTGTGGTTTCCATCAACCAGATTGCCCTGGGCTTTGCGGCGCTGATTCTGTTGCAGGGCATGTTCTCGTTTGGGCGCATTTGGTTTTTCACGCAGGTGAGCGAGTTCACCGTGCGCGACATCCGACAGGCGCTTTACCAGAAGTTCGTAACCCTACCCATCCCCTATTTCGAGCGCAACCGGGTAGGGGCCATCACCTCCCGCATCACGTCTGATGTGGGCGTGATTCAGGACTCGTTTTCGCTGACCCTAGCCGAGCTGTTTCGGCAAGTGACGACGCTGCTGGCGGGCATCGTGTTTATCATGGTGGTGTCGGTGAAGCTGTCGATGTTTATGCTGCTCACGTTTCCGCCCATTGTGGTGCTGGCGATGGTGTTCGGGCGCAAAATTCGGGTGTTGGCTAAGGTGACGCAGGACGAGTTGGCCAAAACCAACGTGATTGTGGAAGAAACCTTGCAAGGCATCAACACGGTGAAGGCCTTCACCAACGAACAGTTTGAAACTGGCCGCTATACCAGCTCGCTTACGCGCACGGTGAAGGCCGCTTTACAGAGCAACCTCTACCGCGGCGGGTTTGTGTCATTTGTTATTGTGGGGCTGTTTGGTGGTATTGTGCTGGTGCTATGGCGCGCGGCTACGCTGGTGCAATCGGGCCAGATGACCATTGGCGACCTCACGCAGTTTGCCCTCTATACCATCTTCATCGGTGCTTCGGTGGCCGGGCTGGGCGAGCTATACGGCAAGGTGCAAAGCACGCTGGGCTCCTCGGAGCGCATCCTCGAAATTCTGGACGAGCCCGCCGAGCCTACCCACCTCCCCGGTGCTACCCCCCTCCAGATTCGCGGCGACATCGAGTACCAGCACGTGGCTTTCCGCTACCCTACCCGCCCCGACCTGGCCGTACTCAAGGACATCAGTTTCGACATTCAGGCCGGCGAGAAAGTGGCGCTGGTAGGCCCCTCGGGCGCCGGCAAGAGCACTATTGTGCAGCTGTTGATGCAGTTTTATGAGCTGAGCGGCGGCAAAATCCTGATTGATGGCCGCGATGCTGCCCTACTCGACCTCACGGAGCTGCGCCGCCACATTGGCATTGTGCCCCAGGAAACCATCCTGTTCGGCGGTACCATCCGCGAAAACATTGCCTACGGCGACACCTCGGCTACCGACGCCGAAATCATCCGGGCGGCCAAGCAGGCCAATGCGTGGATGTTCATCGAGTCGTTCCCGGAGGGGCTGGATACATTAGTAGGCGAGCGGGGCATCAAGCTCTCGGGCGGGCAGCGCCAGCGCATTGCCATTGCCCGCGCCATCCTGAAAAACCCAGCTATCCTCATCCTAGACGAAGCCACTTCCGCCCTCGACTCGGAAAGCGAGAAGCTGGTGCAAAGCGCCATGGACGAGCTGATGGTAGGCCGAACCAGCATCATCATCGCCCACCGCCTCTCCACCATCCGCAAAGCCGACAAAATCCTGGTCATCGACGGTGGCCAGATTGTGGAACAAGGCACACACGAGGAGCTGGCTCATTATGATAATGGCCTGTATGCTAACTTGTTGAAGTTGCAGTTTGAGTTGAGCTAGCTCATTTAATCTGAAACGTCATTTCGAACGCAGTGAGAAATCTCGCGTGCTAGTAGTGGTTCGTGATTCCAACTATCAGTAAGAATCTCGTGCGCTAATGTGAGTTAGTACCTTTCGTCAGCACGCGAGACTCCTCAACCAGTTCGGAGTGACGCTCTATCTTGCCGCTCTCTCCCTACCCTGCCCTCATGCCACCCATCCAGTTCTCCCGCGTCACCATGTCGGCCGATGAGTTTGTGGCGGTGAACTTTCGGCTGTGGCGAGCAGCGCCTGCTACCCGGCGCAACCACTGGATTCTGGGGGTAGGGCTGGCGTTGCTGATGGCAAGCTTGGTGATGGAGCTAATGAACACGCGGGGCCACATCACCACCTGGTCGACGCCGGCTCTATTGGTAGTAGGCGTGGCGTATGGGCTGCTGCGGGCCGCGTTGGTGCGCCGGCAACTACGGCGCGGTTACGCGCAAAACCCGGTGCTGCAACAACCAGCAGACTTTACGCTCACCGATGAAGCCTTGCAAGGCAATAGCACGGTCGGCGAGTTTCGGACGCCCTGGAATGCTATACGCCGCGCCGTGCGGGTAGGTCCCGATTGGCTCTTGCTCTATCCTACCCAAGCCGCCTGCTACTACCTCGATCTGCGCTGCCTGATAGCACCCGCTACCCCAGCAGCTGTAGAAGCGCTATTGGTGCAGCACAGTATATCCTTGCGGCAACTGACCTAACGCAGCGTGGAGACACAACAGTTTATGTCGCGTTGTTGAACGACCAATAGTAGTCTGGTTACCCAACGTCAGAAACGAAGAAACACAACATACTATGTTTCTACTTATTCTGCTACCCCGCAGCCGGATGCGCTCGTTTTCGCTACTTTTGCCCCATTCCAATTTGCTTTTCATTTCTCTATGATTGCCACTACTCTTTCAAAAGCTACCCGCGTGGCGGGCGCCACGTTTTTTGCCACGGGTTTACTGCTGAGCGCTGCTGCTCAAGCCCAGATTAGCACACCTGCTGCTAGCCCTACTAGCACCATTACCCAGCGCGTAGGCCTTACGGATGTTACCATCACTTACTCGCGCCCAAGTGCGAAGGGGCGTGTAGTATTTGGCTCACTGCGGCCGTACGATGTACGTTGGCGTACAGGCGCTAATGCCACCACCAAAATCAAGTTTTCGGACGATGTTACTGTAGAAGGCAAAAAAGTAGCCGCCGGTGAATACGGTATCTACTCAGTGCCTGGTAAGACTTCTTGGACCATTGTGCTGAGCAAAGACACAAAGCGAGGAGCAGATGTAGAAGGTTTCAAGGATCAAGACGACGTAGCTAAGTTTACAGTAAAGCCTTATCGTCTAACTGAGAAGCGTGAAACCTTCACAATCAATTTCGCTGACCTTACTCCCGCCACAGCCAATGTAGAGCTAGAGTGGGAAAATACTGGCGTGAAGTTCGGCATCAAGACTGATGTGGATACCAAGGTGATGGCTCAGATCAATGACAAGGTCATCAACAACGCTACCCCCTCGGCCGGTGACCTCGCCGCTGCTGCTGTTTACTACATCGACAACAACAAGGACAACAAGCAGGCTCTCACATGGCTGAAGAAGGCCAACGCCACCGACCCCAAGTTCTGGAACCTGCACACGCAAGCCAAGCTGGAGCTAAAGATGAAGGATAAGAAAGCTGCCCTCGCCTCCGCCGAACAGTCGAAAAAGCTGGCTGCCGAAGCTAAAAACACGGAATACGTAAAAATGAACGACGCCCTGATTGCTGAGGCGAAAAAGTAGGGCCTCACCCCGCGGCTCCCTCCCTAAGGAGAGAGGAAGTCAGACGTAGATCATTCAACCCAGTTGCTTCGGCTTGTTTCGTCGTGACTGCTACTGGAAACATTCAAAGAGAAGCCAACCGCTCGCGCAGTTGGCTTCTCTTTTATTTTGATTAACTGGCAATTAGCGACGCATTAGCTGAGGTGGCTGCGTTTAACGGCTCATGTCTAGCTCCTCCTACCCGTGGGAGAGAGGAACGGGAGGTGAGGCCATCCGTTGCACCACCAAGGCTACCAGCACCACCAACCCGCACCCAATTATGTTAAACCACAGATACCCGATATCGGTGGTATTGAACAGCACCAGCACGGCTACCTGGCCTACCACCGTAGCCCAGAAGGCCGCCTTTGCCTGAATCTTCGGCAGAAAAAATGCGACCATAAATAGCCCCAGCATCGCGCCATAAAACAGAGAGCCCAGGATATTCACGGCTTGAATCAGGTTTTCGAGGCGGGCGGCGAACAGGGCGAAGCCGATGCCCAACACGCCCCACCCCACTGTAGCCCAGCGCGATACGCGCACACACCGTACCTCATTGGCGCCGGGGTAGGCGGGGCGGTAGAGGTCTACCACGGTGGTAGACGCCAGCGCGTTGAGGCCACCCGCCGCCGAACCCATAGCCGCCGATAGCACCACGGCCAGCAACAAACCCACCAGCCCGTGCGGCAAGTAGTTCAGCACGAAGGTGATAAATACGAAGTCTGCTTCCTGCGCTTTGGCAACGGGTGCCGCTTGTTTCAGTAGGGTTTGGGTGCGGCTCTGTAGCCCCTGCACAGCGGCATCTACGGCCTGGCGGTGGGTTTCGGCAGCGGCTATTCGCTCGGGGTTGCGAGTGGCGTAGGCGCGCACGAGTTGCTGGGAAGCCTTGTGCCGGGCCGTGGCCAGTTGGGTGCGCTCGGTTTGCAGCTGGCGCAGGGCGGGCGCGTAGGTAGTGTTACGGGCAGCCTCATCCAGCACGGGCCGGTTGAAGGTGAGCGGCGCCGGGTTGAACTGGTAGAACACAAACAATAGCACGCCGATCAGCAAGATGCCAAACTGCATGGGCACTTTCACGAGGCCGTTGAGGAGCAGGCCCAGGCGGCTTTCGCGCTGGCTGCGGCCGGCCAGGTAGCGTTGCACCTGGCTTTGGTCGGTGCCGAAGTAGGACAGGGCCAGAAACAAACCGCCCGTCATGCCCGACCAGAAGTTGTAGCGGTCTTTGAAGTCGAAACTGAAATCAACCAGGTTCAGCTTGCCCTGGTGGCCGGCCAGCTGCATGGCTTCCGAAAACCCTACCTCCGCTGGCAAGTAGTGCACCAATAGGTAGCCCGCCACCACCATGCCCGTGAAGATAACGCCCACCTGAAACTGCTGCGTGACGGCCACCGCCCGGCTGCCGCCCGTTACGGTGTAGAGAATCATCATGCCGCCAATCATCCACACCGTCAAGGAGATATCCCAGCCCAGCACTGCCGATAGCACCAGCGCGGGCGCGTAGAGCGAAAGGCCGTTGCTGAGACCACGTTGCACCAGAAACAGCACTGCGGCCAAGGTGCGCGTGCGCCTGTCGAAGCGGCCTTCCAGGTACTCGTAGGCCGTGAACACCTGCAACCGGTGGAAGATGGGCACCGCGAAAATGGCGATGAGCACCATGGCTACCGGCAGCCCAAAGTAAAACTGAATGAAACGCATGCCATCGGCGTAGGCCTGGCCGGGCGTGCTAAGAAACGTAATGGCCGAAGCCTGCGTGGCAATGATACTCAGCCCGATACCCCACCAACTGGCCTGTCGCCCGCCCAGCAAATAGCCGTCGAGGGTGCGGCCGGCCGTGCGCGTGCGCCAGGTGCCGAAGCCCACAATAAATAGTAAGGTGCCACCTAGCACCAACCAATCGAGCAGACTCAAGCGAAGAGGTTAGTTAAGTAGGCGAAAAAGCCGATTTCGACCGCCAGGGCGCCTAGTACCAGCCAGTACCACGCCCGCCAGTTGGTGGTTTCTTGTTCTGTTTTTGTCATTTCCTCACGCATTCTGGCAAAGTAACGGGTATCCATGTGAAAAGTGCCTGTCATCCTGAGCTTGCGAAGGATCTTCTCACGTTGGGACGAGTCGTTGTTACGTCAATCGTTCTAGCGTGAGAAGATCCTTCGCAAGCTCAGGATGACAAACGGCTCAGGATGACAAATGGCGCAGCTCAAACAACATCAGCAACGGCGTCAACCACCCCAATTTTCGCTTTGCGAAAATATCCCCTCCTCATCTGAGGAGGGGAGTTTCGTTCTGTTCCTCCCTACCCTACTTGCCCAACGAAATCATGTTGGCTAGGATGCGGTAGGCGCCAGGTACCCCGGCGGGCAACTCGCGGAACAGCGAGAGGCCAGTGTAGATGTAGTGGCCCTTGCCGTAGTCGGCGACGAGGATGGCGCTTTCCTTGTCCGTCTCGCCGGGGTCGTGGCTGCTGATGACGGTCTGGTAATGACTATCCCACTTGCTGGGGTAGTAGAGGCCCTGCTCCTGCACCCAGCCTTCAAAATCTTTCGCGGTGATTTTGTTGGGCGTGTTGAGGATGGGCGCTTTGGGGTTGAGGAACTTGACGGGTGCGTTTTCTACCGTCACGCGGTCGTTGGAGAGTGTGAGGGGGTAGGGGCCGATTTCGGGCAGCAGCACGCCGCGGCTCACTACGTACTGCACGATGAGGTTGCCGCCATTTTTCACGTAGTCGAGCAGCGTAGGCTGGGCCACGCGCAGGCGCTCCACGGTGTTGTAGGCGCGCACGCCCAGCAGCACCGCATCGAAGCGGCGTAGGGTTTCGGGCGTCACCTCATCGGCGTTGAGTAGGGAAACAGTGTAGCCAATCTGCCGCAGCGCCTCGGGCACCTCGTCGCCGGCGCCCATGATATAGCCGATGTTGTTGCCTTTCTTCGCCAGGTCTACCCGCACCAGCGGGGCCACAGCCTCGGGGAACAGCGTTTGGGTGGGGATGTGCGGGTAGGCAATCGTCTGCAAACCGCGGGTGTACGTCTGGCCGTCTACAGAAGCAGTGGCGCGGAGCTGGCCTTCGCTGTTCGTGCTGTTGGTGGGCTTCACCTGAAACTGTACCAACTGCTCAGCGCCTTTTGCTTTCAACTCGAAGGGCACGCTGGCCGGCTCCACCTGCCAGCCGGCGGGTACTTGCAGCGTAAGGTTGCCGCGCACGTTGTCTTTGCCGGCAACGAGCGTTACGGGCACTGTTTTGGGCTGATTATCAGCGAAGACGTAGGCCTTACCAGCAATGTTCACTGCCACGGGCGGCACCACGGCCAGCGGCTGGTACTGCTCGCCCAGGACGGGGTCGGTGTGTTTGTATTGGACGGAGGCAGTTATATAAAAAGGTACACTTTGCAACACCAATTCTAACGTCACATTAGGAGAAATCGGATTTTCCGGGCGCCCAATTAGGTGTTGGCGGTCAATTGTTAGCCAGTTTTCGGCCTTTGATTTCTTGTGAACTGCTGGGTCGGCCTGTGCCAGTGGCAGTTCGGCGGGCACGGTGTACATGCCGATGGTGCCGGGCTCGCGTAGCCAATAAGGCTGAGAGGGTGGCACCTGCTTGCTCACTGGCAGCCGCAAGACTACCCGCATAGTTTGGCCTATCCGTAGCTCTTTGGCAACCAGTGTGTCACGGCCAAAGCCCTCAGCCCATACCTGCCGTACCGTGATAGGCACAGCACCCTGGTTGACTGCTTCCACCACTACCTCAGCTGTTTGGCTGGCCGCAATTGACGCCGTTGGCGCATTGGCCTCAATGTGTAGTCCTAAGCAGGCTTGAAGCAGCACATCTACCTGCTGCATTTTTTCCAGATACCAGAATTGTTCTTTCGCGGCACTTTGTAACTGACTGCGCACCTTCAGCAACCCCGCTACGCTCGCCGCCGGATTTGCCGCGTCATACTCCTTAATCACCTTATCCACCATTTTGCCAATGGCCGCGCCGCCGGGCACACGGTTCCAGCTTTGGTCCACGCCTTCAAAAGGATCCGATTTGGCTTTTTCGCCTTTCACGGGTTGCAGATACTCCAGCGCCTCACCGCGTTGCGCTGCTGAGCCGAAGCCCTGGCTGCGGTGCTGGGAGCGGCTTTCGGCCGCGATTTCGCCGTAGCTCCTACCCAGCAGGGCGTTGTAGCCGCCGGCATCCACTTTTAAGTAGCCGCTCAGGTCCTCGCCGGGGCGCGTGAAGTAGCTGCCGGTGTTCCAGAGCAGGCGCTTGGGCTGCCAGGGCTGCACGTATTTCAACTGTTCGGGGAAGCGCTTGGGGTCGCCGGCCGCGTCGAAGGCTTCAGCGGCTAGGATGGCGCTGGCTTGGTGGTGACCGTGGCCGGCACGGGCGTCTGGGGGGAAACGAGTGAACAGCACGTCGGGCCGGCGTTGGCGAATCACCCACACCATATCGGCCAATACCTGCTCCTTGTCCCAGATGGTGAAGGTTTCCTGTGAGGTTTTACTGAAACCGAAGTCGTTGGCGCGGGTGAAAAACTGGTGCGCCCCGTCGATGCGGCGGGCGGCCAGCAACTCCTGCGTTCGAATAAGGCCCAGCTGCTCCCGGATTTCGGGGCCGATGAGGTCCTGGCCACCGTCGCCGCGGGTGCAGCTTAAGTAGCTGGTTTCCAGTAAGCGGCCATTGGCGAGGTAGGCCAGGAAGCGCGTGTTTTCATCGTCGGGGTGGGCGGCGATGTACATGGCCGAGCCGAGGACGTTCAGCTTTTTCAGACCCAGCAGGATTTCCGAGGAAGACCAGGTTTTAGGGGCTTGGGCTTTCGCACTAGGTGCTGCACCAGAAGCAAGAAGAACTGCAAGCAGCGCGGCGCGAAATCGGGATATAAGCATAGAGAGGAATCAGGAACTTGGCCTTAAAGATACCGGTCAACACGAAAGCCGGCTGTGGGGTTATGTGGCTGCAAGCTGCTGAGGGACGCAGGTTGACCATAAGAAGCTGCTTATAACAGGTAACAACCCAATGTAGAGACGCATACTTGCGTCTTATCGTCGAACAATCGATAGCAGCAACGACATCGTGCCGATAATCTCGTTGTTGGATAACCAATGAAGCTGTTTGGAGAGTCGTCAGGCGGTCATGCTTAATCTGGCGTTCAATAGTTAATCTTTTAACTTTCTAAACAGCTTCAATAGCAGCAACGACGAGACGCAAATATGCGTCTCTACATCGTGCTGGCAGCTTCTGACATAACTAACCTACCTAACGACTACCTTTGCTGCATGAAGCTGTGGGCCTTTTTCCTGGCAATATATGTGTTGGTGCTGGCTGGCCTACCCTGTGGGGATGTCTGCCAAGACGAGTCAACCACCACCGCCCAGTCTTCTGCCCCCGACCACGACGACCACACGCACACGGAGAGTTGCTCGCCGTTTTGTCTGTGTACGGCGTGCCCTGGCTTCACAGTGCCGCAGCTTGTACCGCCTGTGGCTGCACGCCCCCTACCCTCTCCGCTTGCTGAAGCGGTGCGGTCTACCTACCAAGCGCCACACGCGCTGGAAGTGCCGGGGCGCATCTGGCAACCGCCCCGCGTAGCGTAGTTTTTCCGATGGTTGCCGCCCAGTCTTTTTGATGGCTTGGGTGGCTATTGGCTACGCTATTCTCTTGTTTTCATGAAATTTCTACCTGTGTCGCTGGGGCTGACACTCTTCACTATGCCCATTGCCTGGGGGCAAGGCACCCTCCGGGTTTCTATCCGGGATGTCGAAACCGGCAAACCGCTCATCGGAGCCACGGCCCGACTCATGCCGGGCAACGTAGGTGCCGCGGCCGATACGGACGGGCGACTGGCCCTACCCGTGCCGGCGCCGGGTCGCTATGCGCTTACCTACTCTTCCATCGGCTATCAATCCCAAACCGATAGCCTGACCCTCCCCCTACCCGGCGACTCGCTGGTGGTGCAACTGGTGGCCGTGGAGGGCGAGGTGCTGGAAGAAGTGGTGGTGACCTCCACCCGCAGCAACCGCAGCATTGACGATATCCCTACCCGCATCGAGGCCATTACGGGCGAGGAGCTGGAAGAAAAAGCCAACATGCGGCCCGGCGATATTCGCATGCAACTCAACGAAAGCACCGGCATTCAGGTGCAGCAGACCTCGGCCGTATCGGCCAGCGCTACCATTCGCATTCAGGGGCTGGATGGGCGCTACACCCAGCTGTTGCAGGATGGCTTTCCGCTGTACTCGGGCTTCGCGGCGGGCCTGAGCATTTTGCAGATTCCGCCGCTGAATCTGCGGCAGATTGAGGTGATTAAAGGCTCGGCGTCGACGCTCTACGGCGGCGGGGCCATTGCGGGGCTGGTGAACCTGATTACCAAGCGCCCTACTGCCGAGCGGGAGTTGAGCTTTATGGCCAACGGCACCACTGCCGGCGGCCTCGACCTCAGCGGTTTTTGGGCGCAGAAAGGCCAGAAGGTAGGCGTCACGCTGTTTGCTGCTCGCAACACGCAGCAGGAATACGACCCCGGCAACACCGGCTTTTCGGCCATTCCGCACTACGAGCGGTACACGCTCAACCCGCGGCTGTATTTCTACCTCACGCCCACGGCTACCCTAACGGTAGGCGCGATGGGCAATTGGGAAAACCGCATCGGCGGCGACATGCGGGTGCTGGACGGCGACGCCGACAGCCAACACCGTTACTTCGAGCGCAACCGCTCCGACCGGGCCTCGTCGCAGCTGCAATTCGACAAGCGTTTTGCCCACTCCATACTCACGGTGAAAAACAGCGTGAGCTACTTCAACCGCACCATCACGCAGCCGGGGTACCGCTTTGCCGGGCAGCAGGTGGCCAGTTTCAGCGAAGCAAGCTACACGCACACCGGCGAGCGGGCCGAGTGGATTGGCGGCGGCAACCTCTGGACGGAGCAATTCACGGAGCGTGGGGCTACGCTGGGGCGCAATTACCAGTACACCACGGTAGGCGTCTTTCTGCAAAACAACTACCGCGTGCGGCCCTGGCTGACGCTGGAAACTGGCCTGCGTGGCGATTATCACAACCGCTTTGGCTTCTTCGCCCTACCCCGCGTGTCGGCGCTGTTCCGACTATCAGAACACCTGACTTCTCGCCTCGGCGGCGGATTGGGTTATAAAGCCCCTACCCTGTTCACCGAAGATGCCGAAAGCGTGGGCTTCCGCAACGTGCTGCCCATCAACCAAAACGCCGCCCAGGCCGAAACTTCACGCGGCGGCAACTTCGATGTAAACTACCGCACTACCCTGTTTGAAGTGCTGGACGTGTCGGTGAATCAGCTGTTCTTCTACACCCAGCTCAACCACGCGCTGGTGCTTGATATTCCGGCCGTTATCACGCCGGGAGCGGGCACGGCTACCTACCAGTTCGCCAACGCCGACGGCCCGATTAGCAGCCGGGGGCTGGAAACTAACGTCCGCATCGGCTACGAGGATTTCCAGCTCTACGCCGGGTACAGCCGGGTAGACACCCGCCGCAAGTACAGCGGCGCCGACCGCAACAGCGCCGTTCCGCTAACGGCCAAGCACCGCGTGAATTTGGTGGGCGTGTACGAGCAGGAAGGCAAGTTCAGGGTAGGGCTGGAAGCCTACTACATCGGCCGCAAACCGCTGTCGACGGGCGAGGAGTCGCCTTCCTACTGGCTGCTGGGCGCCATGGGCGAGCGGCGCTGGAAGCATTTCAGCGTATTCCTCAACTTTGAAAACCTACTCAACATTCGGCAGAACCGCTACGAGTCCGTTGTACTACCGCCCGTCAACCAGCCGTCTTTCCGGGAGGTGTGGGCACCGCTGGAAGGGCTAGTGGCCAACGGCGGCATCAAGCTGTTTTTGTAGAAGGTGTGACAACGCTTCCTTTTGCGGTTTAGGCATTGGAGGTAATGAAGCCATTTTAAGGAGTAAGTCAGGCCGTCATGCTAAGCTTGTCGAAGCATCTCGCGTGCTGATGGTAGATACTATCTTTCGTCAGCACGCGAGATGCTTCGACAAGCTTAGCATGACGTTCTAAAATGCTTTCTACACAGCTTTACCGAGTGTTTTACTTGCCGGCTAATAGCGCGAGACTGCGCTCCATCAGTCGGCAATACGTAGCGGCGCAGAGCCGGCAAAGAGGGTTCTTTCAGCTATAAGCCGTAACAAAAGCAACGGCGCGGCTACGGGTGCGCCAGTTGCTTCCGCCGTACTTCCCATTCGTATACTGCCCTACCCAGGTCGCGCAGGAAAGGAAAGCCGATGGTATCGTAGTCGTAGTGGTCGTCGTTGAGCACGCCGTCGGCGTTGACGTAGATGACGGCGCTGAGTAGAAATTCCACGCCGTGCGCTTCGTCGGTGATGTAGGCGTTGTCGATCAGAAAGCCGTACGCCTGCCCTATTTTGTTGTAGATGCGCACGCCCGCCGGCAGTGCAGCGGGTGGGCCACCGGCCAGCAGAAATTTCGCGTAGTTGTCGGGGTAAGCCAGGGAGTCGTAGGTAGGATACCGACTCTGCCGGGGCAGCAGCGACAGGTAGCGCCGCAGAAACTGGTAGTCGGCGGCGCGCAGCCCATTGAAGCGCTGGCGACGGGGCACGGCCTCCGGAAACAGCAAGGCGCGCAGCACCTGCTGCTGCTCGCGCAGGGGGAAAAAGTTTTTGTTGGTAAAGTCGAAGGGCTGGTTGATGCGCTGGTTGCCATCCTGCCAGGCGTGACCCACGTGTAGGCGCGTGGCCCGCAGCGGGGGCAACGCGCCCGAATGGTAGGAAGACGGCTGGTGGTACAGCACTTGGCGCCGGGTGCTATCGGTGAAAAACGTGAACGGGTTGGTGTGCCGCGAACCAGGCTCCTGGTCGCCTACCGCCAGCCGGCTAATGATGCGCGTATGGCGCAACCCGTGGTTGCGCAAGGCTCGGATTACCTCTCCCTGCCCTACGAATTCATACAATCTATTATACGCGTCGTTATCACTCACCAACAGCACCTTACGCATGTAATTACCCAGGGTAGGTTGGCCGTTACGGGCGCTGCTGTCTGCTACTACCCGCGTTTGCCCCGCAAAAGCAGAATCAATCTGTAAGGGTGATTCGCGGGTGAGCGGATAGGGCAATTGCTCTTTCTGTATGTGGTTGATACCGTTGATTTTCTCCAGTGCCACAGCTACCACCGGCAGCTTCACGGTGCTGGCCGGGTAAAAGTATTCCCGCGGCCGCACGCGGTAGCCGTAGCTGCGGAAGTGCGGCCGTCCATGCGCATCACGCCGAATCTGGGTGTAGAGCACCTGCACCCGGTAGGCGGCCGGGTTGCGCAGTATGCGGCCAAACCGTGCTGTATCGGTACGCAATAGGTGGCGCAGGGGGTTGCTGGGCTGTGCGAAGGCTACCCTGTCAGTCAGCAGTATACAGAGCAGGTATAAAAAAACGGCGCGCATCGAGCCGGAAGATACACTTCCGCGCTGGATGCGCGCTGTTTTATGAAGCAGTCTGTTCGAGTGTGTGCGCTCAAACGCTACTCAGTTTCAGCCTTCTTTGCCGTTGGTCTGGCTGCTGTCGCCGTAGTCGCCGCGGATACCGCTGCCGTCGCCCATGTTTTCCTGGGTGCTTTCGGTTGCCGCTTCGGGGCTGTTTTTGGCGAGTTCAGAGGAGTTCATGTTCTGCTGACCACCGTCGCCAGAACCGTCAGCAATAGTTGCATCGGCGTTTTTGGCATCAGAAGAATCGATGCGGCCTTTTTCTTCGTCTTGTTCGGAAGGAATGGATGGAGTATTCATAGGGAGAGTGAGTTAGCTGTTGTTTTCGTCGTCGATGGTGCCACCGTCGTTGGCGGGGCTAGGGGCAGCGTTGCCAGTACCGTAGTCCGACTTATAATCGGTGGTGTTCTGGGTCTGATCGGCTTCTTCAGCATCAGAGCCGCCACCCTGGTTTTTCTGGTCGGTGCTGAGTTGGGCGCCGGCGCCGCTGCTGCCTTTAGCACCGCTGGTATCGGCATGTTGGTCGCCGCCACGGTTGCCACCATGGTTGCCGCTGCTATCCGAAGCCGACGAAGTCTGGGGCGCGTTGCCCTGCTGTTGCGAGCCTACGCCACGCTCGTTTTCCGGGCGCTCGGCACGGGTGCCATCGTTGGGCTTCTGATTATCGGGCTGGTTATTTTGGTTGTCGTTCATGGGGTGGGGTGGAAAGGGTGAAAGAATGAGTGGGAATTACAGGTTGACTTGCCCGATACCGGTGCCGGCGCTGCCGGAAGCAGAACCGCTGCTAGTGGTGCTGCCGCCTACATCGCCTTCGTCGGCATTGCCGGGCTTGTCGTACTCGGTGCTGGTGGCTACCTTTTTACCAGTGATTTCGTGGCCACCTTCGGTGCCGCCGCTGCCGGAGTTGTCGTCGCCGTTGTTGCCGGTGAGGGCCTCGCTGCTGTTGCCGGCCGCCATGCGGCTATCGGGCTGAAATTCGCGGGCGCGGAGGGCGTCTTCGGTTTCTTCGTCGAGCGGGGGCGTGGGATGCTGAGCCATAAGGGTAGGAAAGTCTGAGTGGAAAGAAGTGCAGGCGGCCGCAGCTGCCTACCCTTGGCTATACGGGTGGCAGGCCGGGCGGTTGAGGCATGGTTTTTCTTGCGCCTTTTCCTAAGCTTTCTTTTCTTCTAGCCTTTTACGTTTCGCTATTCTGGTTTATGTCTACCGGCTCCGATTCCTTTACCGAGAAAACCGACGACGCCCTGTGCTTTCTCGCCAGCCATCCTGCCCTTTACCATCCCGATATTGTGCGTGCGGCCCAGCAAGAACTGCGGCGACGCGGCCTAACCTTGCCAGAAATAGCCCAGGGTGCTACCCCGGCGTCGCTTTTGGAGTACGCCCCGGAACCGGAGCGCTCAAACTCGGCTCGCGGGCTGCTACTTAGTGGCGCACTAGTAGCGGTTGTGCTGCTTGGCGCGTGGGCGCTACAGTCTACCGATGCCGATGCCGCCGACCCTACCCTTTCGACGGAGCGCCCTATATCGCTGCCTGCCAGCGTGGTAGAGCAGCCAGCTACCAACGACGACATGATGCCCAACTTCGAGTCGCTGGCGCAGGAACGGGTGCGGGAAGCCGCCACCACGGTGCCCGCCGCCGAGTGGCGCGACTCCATCGCCCGCAACAACTACCAGCAGATGGTAGCGCGCTATTGGACGGCCGAGTACCAAACGGCCTGGCTGCTCACCCGCACCAGTCAGCGCCCTACCCCCGATCCTACCCTGCTGGGCAAGATTAATCTGATTCAGGAGCAGTGGGGCCGCCTGACGCACGCGGCTGAGTACGACTTGAAGCTTCGGCCCGTAATGCAGCAACGGCTGGAAGCCATGCTGCTGGGGCACAAGCGCCGCAATGCAGTGCTTGGTTTGCTGACGTATGGTTTCAATGGGGGCGATTCTCTCATTACCCGCGAAATTCAGCAAGGCGATACCGCCGCCTACGCCGTGCGCTACCAAGTGCTGGCCACTCGCCTCCCCAAACAACTGCCCCTACTGCCACTGCGCTCCTCCCCCGATGTAGTGCGCAGCCAGACCGTGCCCACGCGCTATCCCAACACCAATCCGCTTTATCTGTTACACAACAGGCCACTCGCCAGCGACCCACTCTCCGACGGGCTACCCGCGCCGGTAGCCGAGCTGTCGTCCACGGAGATTGACTCGGTGCTGGTGTTGCGGCCGCGGGTAGCCACGCAGGCTTACGGTCCCCGCGCCCACGACGGCGCGGTGCTCATTTTCACCCACGCTCCTCACCCTTAGCGCTTTCTCATGTCTGATACGCCGCCTGCTGATTCTCCTACCCCGCTGGCGGCGACTTCCGAAGCGGAGTTGTTTTACCTGGCCCAGCACCCCGAGTGCTACCCCGCCGCCCTTGTGCACGCTGCCACTCAGGAACTGCAACGCCGCGGCCTGGTACCAACTGAAACGCCGGCGCGCCGCCGCCCACCCCTACCCCCTGCCCTACCCGAAATGCCAGTAGCGCTACGGCTGGTACGGGCGGTGTTTTGGCCTACGCGCAGCCACTGGGCCACGCCGGTATTGCTGAATTTAAACTTGCTGGTCTTCCTGCTGATGGTGCTAACCGGCGTGTCGATGGTGCACCCGGGCGGGGCGGCGCTGGTGGCCTGGGGTAGCAATTACTCGCCGCTCACGCTACCGGGGCAGCCGTGGCGGCTGCTCACCAGTTGTTTCGTACACAGCGGCCCCGGCCATTTACTGCTCAATGCCAGTTCGTTGCTGTTACTAGGCACGCTGGCTGAGCCGCTGCTGGGCGGCCGCCGGCTGCTGCTGGCCTACCTAGTATGCGGGGTAGGCGGCAGCCTGGCTAGCCTGGCGTGGCACACCGGCGGCGTCAATTCGGTGGGGGCGTCGGGGTCGATATTTGGGCTGTATGGGGTGCAGTTGGCGCTGCTGCTCACGCAGGCGTTGCCGCTGGAGCGCCGCGAGCGACTCACCATGCTGTTCTTTCTGCTCTATTTCCTGGTGAGTAGCGTGGCCGGCAGCACCGACGCCCACATCGACCACGCGGCCCACGCAGGCGGACTGCTAACGGGGTTGTTGCTGGGTGGGCTATACGCCGCGGGGTTCTTGCGCCAGCGTCGGCAGAGGACGTAATCTGTTCATTTACAGCAATTAAATACTATATATTACTTTTCTATATAGTATGTTTAGCTATATTTGACAAACTAAATTTCTGCTCGCTCACTCCTACCCCAGCACCTTCTTATGAAAGCATTTCTACCCCTCGTGCCGCTCGCGCTCGGCCTTACCCTTGGGCAGGCATTGGCCCAGACCATTCCCAACGGTAACCTCGATACCTGGGCTACGCGCAACGACGTGGAAGCGCCCACCAACTGGCTAAATACCGACGATGCTGTTGCGGCCACTCCCCTTGGGGCTCTCGCCATTAAAACCGGCACCGTCACAAAAAGCACCGATTTCCAGCAGGGTACTTTTGCGGCCAGACTAGAGTCGAAGACGGTGGCTGTTCCCTTTATAGGTAATATCGTTGCGCCGGGCATACTGGCTCTCGGCAACAAGCTCAACGCCAATTCTATGTATCCGGGCGGCCTGCCCTTCACGAGCCGGCCGGCCAACATGCAATTCTACTACAAGCTCGCGGGCACCAACGTTGCGAACGACAGGCCTGCCGCCGAAGTGCAGCTTACCCGCACTGTGAATGGAAGGCAGGAGCCTATTGCCACTGGCCGACTAATATTTACAACCACCGCCGACAACTACACCCTGACTACGGTGCCGCTGGTGTACACTTCATCTGCTGCGCCCGACTCCATTCACATTGGCTTTGCATCGGGCAGTAACGTTTCCATCACGACCGTTCCTCCCACCTCGTCGCTCACGGCGGGCACTACCTTACTCATCGACAACATAGCTATGGTAGGCGTGGCCACCTCCAACCGCACGGCCCTAGACACGCGCAGCCTGAACGTGTACCCCAACCCCAGCGCCAGCGGTGTGTTTGCGCTGCAAGCTGATGAGCCGGCGCTCCGGGCTGCGCCTTATTCGGTGCTGGATATAACCGGCCGTGTGGTACGTACGGCCGCCGCGGGCGCCCCCACTGCCGCCCCGCGCACCATTGACCTGCGTGGGCAAGCCGCCGGCCTCTACACGCTCCGCCTCGACACCTCCGACGGCCGCACGGTGGTGCAGAAGCTGGTGGTGGAGTAGCCGTCGAGGTTGATTTAAAGCACAGCACATAAAACCCCGCCTGTCATCCTGAGCTTGCGAAGGACCTTCTCACGCGTGAACAAGTCGTTGTTTCAACAATCGTTCTCACATGAGAAGGTCCTTCGCAAGCTCAGGATGACAGGCGGGGTTGTTTTGAATCTGCTTCAGCCGCTTACTCAGCCGCGCCTAGCTTATCCAATTCCTGCATATCTGCTTCCGACAGCTTGATGTCGGCGGCTTTCACGTTTTCTTCCAGGTGATTCACTTTGGAGGTGCCCGGAATTAGGAGGATGTTGGGGGCACGGTGTAGCAGCCAGCTTAGGGCCACTTGTTGTGGGGTAGCGTCATACTGCTTGCCGATGCCGGTGAGCTTATCCATCACCTCTATGTTGCCACCGTTGAGTGGGTACCACGGAATGAAGGCAATGTTCTGCTCCTGGCAGTACTCCAACTCCTTCTCCCACTTGCGGTTGTCGACACTGTACATGTTTTGTACCGATACGATCTTGACCGCATTCTGGGCCTGCTTGATCTGCTCTACCGTCACCTCCGAGAGGCCAATGTGCTTGATCAGACCGTCTTCCTGGGCTTTTTTCAGGAAGGCCAGCGTGTCTTCGAACGGTACTTCTGGGTCGATGCGGTGCAGCTGATATAGCTCAATCTGCTCCAGGCGCAGGCGCTTCAGGCTGCCCTCCAGGGCCTCGCGCAGGTGGTCGGGGTGGGCATTTACGGGCCACTGGTTGGGGCCGGTGCGCAGCAGGCCGCCCTTGGTGGCAATCACCAGGTCGGCGGGGTAGGGATACAGAGCCTCGGCAATCAGTTCCTCCGATACGTTGGGGCCGTAGCTGTCGGCTGTGTCGATGAAGTTGATGCCCAACTCCACAGTCTTTTTCAGAACACGAATGGCTTCGTCGTGGTCTTGGGGTGGCCCCCAAATGCCTTCGCCCGTGATGCGCATGGCGCCGTAGCCCATGCGGTTAATGGTTTTGTCGCCGGCCAGCGAGAAGGTAGCCGGGGAAGTGGTGTCGTTTGCCATAAGAAAGGTAGTAGGTGGAAAGGATGGAACGTGTGCCCGCCGCGGAGCGGGGTAGTCTGATAACAGGAGAAGGTGCTAATGGTTGAAATAGAGCGGGAAAGCCCGAAATCCTGTTCAACGTGCTGGGTGCCCTGCCGTACACAGGGCAACGGTACCCACCTTCGGCAGCAGTAGCTGCGGCTAGTAATCGGGCACTTGTCTGTTGAGTATGGAAGCGCAACTTTCCCCCACCTACCTGGGCCTACCCCACCGCCGCGTGGACGCCCGCCAGAAAGTAACCGGAGCCGCCCGCTACGCCGCCGAGCATATAGTGCCCGACTGCCTGCACGGCGTGCTGGTCACCAGCGCCATTGCCAAGGGTCGCATTCAGGAAATCGATACCCGGCAAGCGGCTCGGGTACCGGGCGTGCGGGCCATTATGACGCACCAGAACGCGCCCACCGTGCCGGGCTACCTCAGCAAAGAGCACAATCACAACCCGCGGGTGGAAGGCCAGGAGGTACGGGTGTTTTACAATGAGCAGATTCAGTTCAGCAACCAGCCCGTGGCCCTGGTCATGGCCGATACGCTGGAACAGGCACAGTGCGCCGCCGCACTGGTGCGCGTGACTTACGCCGCCGAACCTGCCGAAACTGACCTGACGGAGCACCTACCCCACGGCATCACGCCCGAGCAGGAACCCGACTATACCCGCGGCCAACGCCACGCCTACCGCACCGCGCCCGTGCAGGTGGAGCAGACGTACCAAACGCCCATTCAGGTGCACAACCCCATGGAAACGCACGCGGCCATTGCCGTGTGGCGGGGCGATGAGCTGACTGTGTACAACAAAACCCAGGGCGCCAAGCTGGCGCAGAGGGATCTGATGCGCATGTTTCAGCTGCCCATCGAGAAAGTGCATGTACACTCGCCGTTTGTAGGCGGGGCGTTTGGAGGGTCGTCGCGGATCTGGCCGCATGAGGTAGCCGCCATTCTGGGTGCCCGATTGATTGATCGTCCGGTGAAGGTGATGCTGGCCCGGAACCAGGAGTTCAACATGGTAGGCTACCGGCCACAGTCGGTACAGAAGGTAGGGCTGGGCGCCCTACCCGACGGCACGCTGGTAGGCATCACCCACGAAGGCCACGGCATGACATCACGCTACGAGACGTTTGCCGAGCGCATGGTACACCCCACCAAAGCCGCCTACCGCTGCCCCAACCTGGACGCCACCTACCGAGTGGTGCCGCTAGATATGAGCACGCCCTGCTGGACCCGCGGCCCCGGCGAAACCAGCGGCTCCTTCGCCCTGGAATCGGCTATGGACGAGCTGGCCTACAAGTTGGGCATGGACCCGCTGGCCCTGCGCCTGCACAACTTCGCCGAAACCGACCCCGAAAAAGACAAGCCGTGGTCGAGCAATGGCCTGCGCGCTTGCTACCAGCAGGGTGCCGAGCAGTTTGGATGGGAGCAGCGCAACCCGCAGCCGCGCAGCATGCGCCAAGGCGAATGGCTGGTGGGCTGGGGCATGAGCATGGGCATCTACCACGCTTCGCGGGCGGCGGCATCGGCCCACGCCCGCCTCAGTGCCGATGGTTCCCTACTGGTGCAAAGCGGCACCGCCGACGTAGGCCCCGGCACGGCTACCATCATGACGCAGATTGCCGCCGAAGCCCTGGGCCTGGCCCCGGAGCACATTCGGTTTGAGCTGGGCGACGCGGCTTTTCCCAATGCGCCGGGGCAGTTTGGCTCGCTCACGGCGGTGTCGGTGGGCTCGGCGGTGCATGAGGTGTGCACGGCCCTGAAGCTACAGTTGCAAGGGTTGCTCATGCAACTTCCCGACCCTACCTTCCAACAGCTTACGCCGGCTGAGTTGGTCTTTGCGGAGGGTTGCATCCGCCAGGTGCATGATCCGACCGTTCGTATTTCCTACCCTGAGTTGTTGCAGCGAAGCCATTTGCCAGCCATTGAGGCTACTTTGGAATCGAAGCCCAAGCAGCCGACCCACTCCGGCAAGTCCTTCGCGGCGCATTTTGTGGAGGTGCATGTGCACCCACACACCGGCGAAGTGCGGGTAGTGCGGGTGGTGTCGGCGCTGGATACGGGGCGGGTGCTCAACCACCGCACGGCCCTCAGTCAGGCCTACGGTGCCGTGGTGTGGGGCATTGGGCTGGCGCTGCTGGAAGAGGCTGTGCTCGACCACCGATTAGGCCGTTTTGTGAACCATAACCTGGCCGAGTACCACGTGCCCACCAACGCCGACATGCCGAATATCGACGTTATCCTGCTCAACCAACCCGACTCCTACCTGACGCCGACCGGCGCCAAAGGCATGGGCGAAATCGGCTTGGTAGGCTTTACCGCCGCCATAGCCAATGCCGTATTTCACGCCACCGGCACGCGCGTGCGGGAGTTGCCCATCACGGCTGATAAGCTGCTGTGATGGTGCGGAGGTCCGGGGTTGTTCCCCGTGCCTACTATGGGCAGGCCTCTGGCCTGCTGTCGTCCGCGCCGTTGGGATTAGCTTAGTAAATTGTTCTGACGGGCAGGCCAGAGGCCTGCCCATAGTCGGCACGGTGCACAGCCCCGCACCATCCACTACCTGTTTTGTTTAGCTTTTGGCAGATAACAACTCTCTTCTTTCCAACAGGTAGCCTACCAATATACCCACACTATAACACACTAAATCGCTCCACAAGAAGCTGTGGCCTAGCACCAAGCTACCCAGCGTAGTAGCCCGAACAGCGTTTAACCAAGGTGCCTGATAGAGCTGACTGATTTCGATGCCGAATGCAAACCCTAACGCTATGGCAGCCACTCGCTCACTGGGCCAGTTAGGCCGGAGTAGTCCCACCAGCCAAAAAACCAGTAGCGCCCATAGCGTGTCGCCCGCGTAGGCCGCTATCCATGTTGGTAGCGAGGAAGAAAACACGCGGGAACTTAACCCGAGCACAAGGGTGAAAAATAGGATCAACAGATAAATCGGCCAACGGCGGGCAGCTTTCATAACCACTACGTAGTGAGGTTCTCACAAATGTAACTTAACTTTGCACTACAAAGTACTTTAAATATCAGAAATACGCTATGGATTATTTTGTTGCGCCGGATTCCATTGTGCGCCGCATCTGGGGAAAAGGCGACACGATTCTGTTCATTTTTGCCGGGGCAGCGGCCGAGTTTGCGCTCAACAAGGCCGTAGATTGGCTGTACTTCACTGGCCGCCTACCCTCCGACCCGCTGGGCCGACTATTTTCGACGGTGGAGTACGCCCGCAAGATTGTATTCGCGGAACGCCACGCCGCCGAGCGGGCCATCGACACCATTGCTGCCATCCACGGAGCGGTGGAGCAAAACCGGGGCATGGCCATTCCCGACTGGGCCTACCGCGACGTACTCTTCATGCTGATTCATTACTCCATCCGGGCCTTTGAGGTGCTAGAGCGGCCACTAACGGAAACAGAAAAGGACGAGGTAGTGGCTGTGTTCTGCCGCGTGGGGCGTCGTATGGGCATCCCAGAGCTTCCGTATACCTATGCCTCCTGGCTCTCTACCCGCGAGTATCACCTAGCCAACGATCTGGCACACAGCGCCTACACCACCGACCTATACCGTCAATACCGCAAGCACCTCGGGACTTTTCGGTACCAATTGGTACTGGCTGGCCAACGCCTGGTAGTGCCGCCCCATGTGCGCACGCTACTATCGCTACCCAACGCGGCTTGGCTACGCATCTCCCTACCCGCCTACCGTCTGGCCCAACGGGTAGCGCTGGGGCGCTGGCTTCGGTCGTTGCTGCTGCCGGCCGCCTATCAAGCACAAATTCTGGCGCTTGATGCCGCACCTGTGGCCACCACGTTGTCGTTCCGACCGGCACCACACGCAACAAGGCCCGCCATCGGTTGATAGCGGGCCTTGCGATATAGATGACGCCTGCCGGTTCGGCAGATGCTAGGCGTTACTCCGCCGCCAGCTTCACCACGATTTCGCCGAAGCTGGCATCCACTATCACACTGGGTAAGGTAGCGTTGGTTTCAGTTGCGTAGTCATTCGCATCTAACATATTACCATCAGCCTCTACCTGCACGGCCGCCGTGGGCAGGCCATGGAATACCACCTGGTAGGTAGTATAGCTGGGCTGGTAAGGGCCTTCGATGGCTTGCGTGAGCAGCAGACTCTGTGCCGAGCCGGCTACTGTGAAGCGGCGCACGGTTTGCTGGCCGGCTTCCTGGTAGGCGTAGCCCTCGCCGCCGTCGTCGTAGTGTACGCTTTCGGCAGTGCCGTTTTTGAAGTACACGTGCAACGTCAGTTGCTCGATGGGCGCTTGGCCCACGTACTGCAATACGGGCGCCAACGGCACCACAGCACCGGCTTTCACAAACAGCGGAATCCGGTCGAGGTTGGCTACGGCCCACACTTCGGCGCCGCCAGCTTTTACTTCGTCGGTCCACCAGTAGTACCAGTCGCCGGCGGGGAGGTACATCCAGCGGCCGTCTACGCCGGGCGTGGTGATGGGGCACACCAGCAGGTTGTCGCCGAGGGCAAACTCGGCCATGCGCAGGTAGGTGTTGGTGTCGTTCTGATCGAGGAATACCAACGGGCGCAACATGGGCGTACCCTCCTGCACGTACTGCCAGAAGGCGGTGTACATGTAGGGCAGCAAGCGGTAGCGCAGCGAGATAAAGTGCCGCGCCAGGTCCGTCACTTGGTCGCCGAAGCTCCACGGCTCCTGGTCGCCGTGGTCGCCGGAGCTGTGCGTGCGGAAAAACGGGTGAAAGGCCGCCAGCGCCACCCAGCGGGCGTACAGCTCGCCGTCGGGCGTGTCGATAAAGCCCCCTACATCACTGCCAATAAACGAAAAACCACTGATACTCAGACGCTGGCACTGAATATTAGCCAGCCACAGGTGCTCCCAGGAAGCCAGGTTGTCGCCGGTCCAGCCGGAGGAGTAGCGCTGCCCGCCAGAATAGGTGGAGCGCGTGATGGTGAAGGGCCGGTTGGGGTAGGCAAAGCGCTTCACGCCGGCGTTGGTGGCGCGGGCCATCTGCATGCCATACACGTTGTGCGCCTTGCGGTGCGAACCTGCGTGGCCGTCATAATCGAACCGCACGTCGGCGGGGAAAGTGCCGGTTTCGAACACGGCCGGCTCGTTCATGTCATTCCACACGCCCTTCACCCCAATATCCTGAATTAAGCCCTTGAACAAGCCCGCCCACCACTCGCGCACGGCGGGGCGCGTGTAGTCAGGGAAGTTGCAGAGGCCGGGCCACACCGAGCCCTTCATCAGCGGCCCATCGGCGCGGCGGCAGAAGTAGTCCTTCTCCAGCGCCTCGGTGTACACCTCGTACTCCGGGTCGATTTTGATGCCGGGGTCGATGATAACCACGGTCTTGAAACCGTCCTCAGCCAGCTCCCGCACCATCTTGGCGGGCTCGGGGAAGTGAGTAGGCGACCAGGTGAAGCACCGGTAGCCATCCATGTAGTCAATATCGAGGTAGAGGGCGTCGCAGGGAATCTGCCGTTCCCGGAAGCCCTGCGCGATGTCGCGGAACTTCTGCTCGGGGAAGTAGCTCCATTTGCACTGGTGGTAGCCCAGCGCCCACAGCGGTGGCAGCTCGGGCGGCCCCGTGAGGCGCGTATACTCTTGGCTGACTTCCAACAAGGTAGGACCGTAGATGAAGTAATAGTTCATCTCACCGCCATCGGCCCAGAAGCTCGTTACATCGGCGCGCTCGGCGGCAAAATCGAAGTAACTCTTAAAGGTGTTATCGAAGAAAATGCCGTGGGCAATTTTCTGTTGCAGCTCCAAGTAAAACGGAATGTTCTTGTAGAGCGGGTCGGAGCCCTTCACGTAGCCGTAGGTGTCGGTGCCCCAGTTGGTGAAGCGCGAGCCGCGCAGGTTCATGTTGGCGGGCTTGTCGCCGAGGCCATAGTAGCACACGCCGCTTTGCACCTGCTTGCTCATGAGCACTAGGTCGTTGCCGGTGTCGTCGTTGTACTGCCAGTGAAAGCCTTTGTCGTCTTCGCAGAGCACTGTGCCGGAGCGGTCCAGAATGCGGGTGTGCAGGTTTTCCTTGCCCAGCACGCAAATCAGGCGGGCCGTGGTGATGCGGTAGTGGTCAGACTTTTCGCGGAACTCCAACAGCTCGGGCGCCGTGCGGGTTTGGTCGGGTGGCAGGGCGTAGCTGAAATCGGGCGCAAACTGGCCGTCGGTGGCGTAGCGAAAGCGCAGAATTTTGTCATTAATGACGTGCAAGCGCAACCGTACGCCGTTGTCGCAGGTAAACAAAAAATCGCTGCCTTGTTGCTCGCACGCTACTACCTGTCCCGGACGAAATTCCTGGCGCGCGCGTGCCGCCAGGTCGTTTACCATGTAATTATTTTCCTGAAACATAAAGGCCGTTGCGGGGTCGGGAGAAGAGAATCAAAAAAAAGCGTGGCAAAGCTGGTGCCATCTGCATAAGTTCGCAAGGTAAAACTGATTCCCCCGAATTTTATCTAACATTAGGCCAGGCCTGCCTAAGAGCAGGTCGATGGTCACCTGTACTGGCTTTATCTACCCTAGTGCCGGTCTAATCCGGTTTCTGCTGCTTATGAAAATGAACAATCTGAAGGTATTGCTGCTGGGCTGGGACAACGCCTATCCGACCGGAGATGTGGCTACTCCCGACACCCTGGAGCTAGCGCGGGCACTGGCCCCCTACACGCAATTGGCGGTGCTGCTGCCGCATTTGCCGGCCAGCGACACGGAATTGCCCGCCGAGGCGCACGTCACCGGCATTGGCAACCTGACACTGGCCGAGCTTAACGCCGCCGATGCCTACCTACCTTCTGAGCAGCTTACCCCGGTGGCCTACCCTAGCTTTCCATACGTGGGTGCCGAGCATTCTATTGATGAAGTAGCGCAGCCCTTTGCGCCCGCCACCGATTCGGCCCTTACCGACTCTGCATCGGCTTTGCTGGATGCCGATGCATTTGCCGCTACCGGTGGTGAGCCCGACGCCGCCGAAGCCAACGATTTGGATCAGGGAAAGGAAGATGTGGAAACAGCGCCCACTTCTGCGCCAGCATCTGCTGAGCGCTCGGCTCCCTCCGAAGCGCTGGCCGTGCTGAGTGCCCACGCCGGCGATGGTGGTGACCTGAACTTTCGGGTGATTCAGTACGCCCGCTTTGCTACCCGTCTGGCGTTGCAGGAACAGTTTGCCGTGACCTATGCCGCCGACTGGCCCGCCTGGCTGGCTGGTTTGGAAATCCGGCAGCTCACGGGCCACCCGCTGGTGCTGCACGTGCACACGCTGGCCGCCGACCGCGACACCCCCCTCGATCGGGGCTGGATTATGGAGCTGGAGCGCCTGGCCCTGCGCCGCGCCGACTTGGTGCTGGCTGCTACTGCCGAGCTGCGGGAGCGTCTTATCACCAAGTACGGCCTCCCTACCCAGCGCGTACACCTCCAACCCGATAGCCTGACCGAAGGCCTACGCCAAGTATTGGAAGATGTGGTTTTAGCAACCGTATAACTTGTTTCTCTCCGCGCAAAAAGCCTGGCTGACATGCATCAGCCGGGCTTTTTGTGTATAGATAAGGTGTGTTTCACCGGATATTTTCCAGCCAGCGACAGGCCGCCACAGTATCATCAAAGGTATCGGCCAGGGGTTGAGACACATACTGCATGGCTTCGTTGATGGCAGCCTGGGCCGGCCAGTCTTCCGCCTTCACCCAAGCCACGGCCCGTACACCATGGTTAGCGAGCTCCTGAAAAAACGCCTCTCCTACCCAACGGGTCACTTCATTCCAACCGTCTAGCACCTGGCTGCTGTCGTTCAGAATTTTCTGCGATTTGGTCAGCTCTATGTGCCGTAGAATAAGGATACAGCCCGTAATGACCGCCGTGCAGTCATATTCGCCGCGCCAGGATATGTAGAGCCAGTGGTGCAAATCATCGTGCGCAATTGTAAAATTAGGGGTTTCGAATAAGGGTTGTAATTCCATGGTGCACAGTCACAATATATACAATTCTTAATACGACTCGCAGGGTCTGCTGTTGCTTACAATCTCATTAATTCACTTAGTATAACCTTTTTGCTATCTGCGTTTTAAGTAATGAAGATACACAGCAGAGCCACACTGGCCTTACTGCTGGTATAGGCTTTGCTATTACCAGCAAGGTAGACGCTATTGCCTGTGCGTACTACCTGCTCAACCCCTCCCTGAGCAGTCCTGATGCGGTTGGACTTTTTGAAGTTACCGGTTGCAGTCAGGTATATGGCTTCCACCCTAGCCGCCTCTCATCGTGTCTTTTGCTTTCGAAAATGAAGCCCGTCCGTTGGCTCTGCCATCCGATTATTCGGCGGAGTGCCGGGGGCAGGTGCCTACCGACTCTACCCCTACCCTCAGCGTAGCGCCACCCGTGGCCACCGAGCCGCGCACCACCTACGCCAACGTAGTACTCCCCGGCGACTTCCCGGACCCGACCGTTACTAAAATCGGGGACATGTACTGGGCCAGCGCTACCTCGGCCGAGTGGGGTCCTGTTTTTCCCTTATTCAAATCGACCAACTTAGTGGACTGGGAGTTGGTCAGCCACGTGTTTGCTGATAAGCCAGAGTGGGCCGAAGCCAGTTTCTGGGCACCCGAAATCAGCTACGAAGACGGTAAGACCTATATCTGCTATACTGCCCGCCAAAAGGGTGGCCCGCTGTGCGTAGCCATGGCCTCGGCCGACGACCCCGCCGGCCCCTACCTTGACCACGGCCCCCTAGTAGGCCAGGCCCAGGGTTCTATCGATGGTTTCCCCATCCGCGACGAAAACGGCGAGCTGTACCTGGTGTGGAAGGAAGACGCCAACGCCTACGGCAACCCTACCCCCCTGTGGGCGCAGCGCCTGAATGAGGAGCGCACGGCCCTGCTGGGCGACGCGCCGGTGGAGCTGTTTCGCAACGATGTACCCTGGGAAGGCAACCTGGTAGAAGGCTCGGCCTTTGCCCAACACGATGGGTATTTTTATATGTTCTACGCCGGCAACGGCTGCTGCGGCAGCGGCTGCACCTATGCTACGGGCGTGGCACGTGCCCGCCAGCTGCTGGGGCCGTGGGAGAAATGCCCGCAGAACCCCATTCTGAAGAAAAACAAGGTATGGAGCTGCCCCGGCCACGGCACGGTAGCCGAGTACGACGGCCGCTGGTTTCTGCTGCACCACGCCTACCACGCCAGCAGCCACGAGTTTGTGGGCCGGCAGGGCATTCTCAGCGAGTTCAGCTGGAACGCCGAGGGCTGGCCAGAGTTTGAGGGCAACAGCCCGCAAGCCGCCCCGCTACAAAACGTAAGCCGCCTAAACCTCACCGACACGTTTGCCGGCAACCACCTGGCCGAAACATGGCAGTGGCCCATTGGCAAGAAGCCCGTGGTGGGCCTTGGCGACGGGCAGTTGCTGTTGCAAGCCTGCCCCGACGAGCTGGGTGCCCTGGTGGCCCAACGCACCTACGCGGCTACCTACAAGGCTACTACGGCTCTCAATGCGGCTGTGCTACCCATCGGTACGTTTGCTGGCCTTACGGCAGTAGGCGACCCGCACAACGCCCTGGCCTTGATGGCTAGCAACGACAAACTACAGCTCTGGCACGTTAAAAATGGCGTTTCGCAGTGCCTGACGGAAGTAGCTGTGGAGCCAAACCGCAACCTAGGGCTGCGCGTGGAGGCCTGGGGCGGACAGCGCTACCGCTTCTCCTACAGCCTGAATGGCGTGACCTGGGAGCCGATGCCGCTGGACAGCTTCGCCATCAACGGTACCTACCTGCCACCGTGGGACCGGGGCATCCGGGTAGGGCTGCTGGCGCAGGGACCTACCGATGTGACGGTGGCATTCGATCATTTCACGATTCGCAATCAGCGCTAAGCAAAACGGGGGGCCGACTGGATTCAGTCGGCCCCCCGTATCTTTGTCCATGACTTCTTCCCTGGAACAATCCTTTGAGGCCGCCCTGGAGCTGCACGACACCGACGGCGGCGTATACTTGCTACTACCCTTTAGCGTGGCCGAGGTATATGGCGCCAAAGGCCCCTTTGCCATCATCGGCACCATCGACGGCTTCCCGATTCGCCTGTCGCTGACGCCCGCCGATGCGGGTCAGCACGAGTTGCGCGTACCCAAGGAAGTGCGCAGAGCCATCGACAAAAACTGGCCTGAAATCGTACACGTAGTACTCCGCCCCGACACGGAGGAAACCCTGGAGCTTCCCAAGCCCCTGGCCCAGGCGCTCCGCAGCACCGGCCTGCAAGCGCAGTTCAACGAGCTGCCCTACCCCGAACGCAAGGAGCTAAGTCAGTGGGTAGGCCGGGCCAAATCGGCAGACGCCCGCCGCCAGCGCATCCAGGAAATCTTAGATCGGTTTGATTAAGGGTGAGGGTGTAGGGTAGTAATAGAACGCCTGTCATCCTGAGCACAGCAAAGGACCTTATCACGCGTGAACGACCGATGTAACAACGA
>NZ_JAHWGL010000068.1 GCF_019334315.1 Hymenobacter profundi | reverse complement strand
CTGGTAGCATAAGGTCCTTCACTGCGTTCAGGGTGACAGATGTTTATTACATCTTCTCCTTACCTGTCGGCAACACTTCCACATCCAGGAAGCTGTCGCCGTACACGGTGTGCGTGGCTTTCACGTAGTCGCTGGCGTCGGCTTTGTAGGGGTTCGCCACAAACTTCTGCGGGTTGCGGGCGATGAACGGGAACCATGTGCTCTGCACCTGCACCATGATGCGGTGGCCCTTTTTAAAGGTATGCAGCACGTCCTGCAACCGGAAATCCACCTCCGTTTTTTGATTCGCTACCATCGGCTCGGGCTTCTCGAAGCTGTTGCGGAAGCGGGCCGGCATCACCTCTGAGCGCACCATCTGCCAGTAGTTGCTGAGCATGATGTTCTTGTTGGGCATGTAGTCATTGTTGGCCTCATCGGCCGGGTACACGTCGATGAGCTTCACTACCCAGTCGGCGTCGGTGCTGGTGGTCGCCACTTGCAGTTTGGCCATGATTTCGCCGCCCAAGGTCACGTCTTCGGTCAATACGTCGGTCTGGAATACCACCACATCGGGGCGACGGCCGGCGAAGCGTTGGTCTTCGCTCATGTAGTTGTGCGGCGTGAAGCCCATGGTGGTCGTCAGGTCCTCGGTGTAGGGCACCGGCTTCAGCGGGTCGCTGAGGAAGGTAGTGGTGCCGGGCGTGGCGGCAGGTTGTTGGCTAATTTTGCCATCGGCGGCCAGGTAGAGCTTTTGGTGGGTAGCATTGGCGGCGGGCCACTTGGCGAAGGTTTCCCATTGCTTTTTGCCCGTGTCAAACATATAGGCTTCGGGTAGGCCAGAGTTCTTGCTGCCATCTTCTTTCAGGAAGTGGCGGAAGAATTTGGCCTCGATGTTCTTTTGGTAAAACGTAGCGATGCTGTCGCCGAAATACACGTTGCTGTGCATGGTGTGGCCGGTTTCGCGGCTCCAGCGCCCGTGCCCAAATGGCCCCATCACGATGGTGTTGTAGGCGTTGGGGTTCTTCTTTTCGATAGTCTTATAGATGGTGAGTGGCCCGCGCAAATCCTCGGCGTCGAACCAGCCGCCCACGGTCATTACGGCCGGTTTGATGCCGGACTTGTAGTGCTCAAGTAGGCCGCGCTTCTTCCAGAACTCGTCGTAGTTGGGGTGGTTGATGGTTTCCTGCCAGAAGAAGTTGTTGGCGTAGTACTGGTCGGCGTTTTTCAGCGGACCCAGGTCCAGCAGAAATTGGTAACCGTCTTTGGTGTTCGGCTTGATGGTTTGGGCGCCGTACCAGGCCCGGCTAGTGGTATCCTGCTTCTGCACCCCAAACACCGGGAAGGTGAAGATGTACGATTCCAGAAACGCGCCGTTGTGGTGAAAATCGTCGAAGAAGAAATCCGAAACGGGTGCCTGTGGCGAGGACGCTTTCAGCGCCGGATGGTCTGACAGGATGCCGGCCGCCGTGTAGAAACCGGGGTAGGAAATGCCCCACTGCCCTACCCTACCGTTGTTGTTGGCCGCTTTCTTGGTCAGCCACTCAATGGTATCATAGGTATCAGAACCTTCATCGACGTCCTTTTTGCCCTTCTTGTTGTCGATAACAGGCGTCATGTTGGTCCAGGTGCCTTCGCTCTTGTATCGCCCGCGCACATCCTGATACACAAAGATGTAGCCCTCCTTCATCATCGTTTCCGATGGACCTAAGCGCGCCGGGTATTTGCCTTCGCCGTAGGGCGCGATGCTATAGCAGGTACGCTGCATCATCATGGGGTACTTGTGCTGCTTAGAGGCATCCTTGGGCGTGTAGATGGCCGTAAACAGCTTGGTGCCATCGCGCATCGGGATGTACACTTCCTGCTTGGTATAGTGTGCTTTGGCGTAGCTATCGGCTTGCTGAGCCAGCGCCGGGGCGCCGCACCACACCAGTATGCTTAGCATAACTGCTTGTTTCATGGGAGAGGGAATAAAATGAGTGCCTCAAAGTACAGAATTGCCTGCGGAGGCTGCTGCTAAAGTCTGCTGTTTTGCAAGTAGGTTGCGCAGCTGTCATTCCGAGTACAACGAGGAATCTGGGTGAACAAGAACAACGACTTACTCAAATTCCTCGCTTCACTCGGAATGACAATATGTAAAACCTAAACTATTCACTACCTTTGCGGCCCGTTTACCCATGTGGGGTAGGCGTTCTATTTCTCTCAAACACACGTTTTTATGAAAAGCCTCGAGATTGTAGGGTTTAAAAGAGCGAATCTCGGTAAGAAAGATGCCAAGGCGTTGCGCCTGGAGTCGTATGTACCGTGCGTACTGTACGGCGGCGACGAGCAAGTGCATTTTTCAGCCCCGGCCATCCTGTTCCGCGAACTGCTGTACACCCCCGAAGTACACATTGTAGACCTCAACGTTGAGGGCACTACCTACCGTGCTATCGTGCAGGACGCGCAATTTCACCCCGTAAACGAAATGCTGCTGCACGTTGACTTCCTGTTGTTGCAAGACGGCAAAGAAGTGAAGATGGATGTGCCCGTACAATACGTAGGCGTATCGCCGGGCGTACTGGCCGGTGGCAAGCTGGTAAGCAAGCTGCGTAAGCTGAAAGTGAAAGCACTACCCGAAAACCTGCCCGATTCCGTGAAAGTGGATATTTCGGACCTGGGCCTCGGCAAGTCAATTAAAGTAAGCAAAGTGGAGCCTGACAACTACACTATCCTGACCAACCAGATGGCTCCTATCGCTACCGTGGCCATCCCACGTGCGCTGAAAGGCCAGATGGCCAACGAAAAATAAGTTACTGGCTTCGGCCACGTATCGTATACAAAAAAGCCGCTCCCACAAGAGCGGCTTTTTTTATGAAAAATGGAGCGTGTTCTTTGCAACTTCGTTCTTATAAGAGGCTAAGCGCCTACCTTACCGCATGAAATTCCTCGTTCTCGCCCTCGGCAATATTGGGCCGGAGTATACCGATACGCGCCACAACATTGGCTTTATGGTGGCCGATTATCTGGCGCAGAAAAATGACGCCCGGTTTGAGCTAGGCCGTCATGCCTTCGTTACCGAAATCAAGCATAAAGGCAAAACCTTTGTGCTGGTGAAGCCCACTACCTACATGAACCTGAGCGGCAAAGCCGCCGCGCACTACCTCACCAGCCTGAAAATTCCGAAGGAGAATATGGTCGTGGTAACCGACGACCTGGCCCTACCCTACGGCAAGCTGCGCCTGAAAGGAAAAGGCTCGGCCGGTGGGCACAACGGTTTGAAAAGCATCCAAGAAAGCATTGGTTCCGACGAATACGCTCGCCTGCGCTTCGGCGTAGATGCCAACTTCTCGAAGGGTAGGCAGGTGGATTACGTACTCAATCCCTTCACCGCCGATGAGCAGATTGACCTTTCCACCCACATCGAGCGGGCAGCCGACGCGATTCTGTCGTTCGGCTTGATTGGGCTGGAACGCACGATGAACGTAGTGAACACGAAGTAGGGCGCCTTGCAGGCGCCCGTGGATAGGCGACACATAAAAAAAGCGTCTGTCATCCTGAGCGCAGCGAAGGACCTTCTCACGATAGAACGACCATCGTACCAACGACTCGTTCTATCGTGAGAAGGTCCTTCGCTCCGCTCAGGATGACAGACGCTTTTTTGCGAACTGCTGCTAACCCTATTTACGCCACGCCCGAACCAGGCAGCACCGCGCTGCTCGGTTGCATCAACGACAATACACCATCAGCGTTTTCAGCCATCAGCAGCATGCCTTGACTTTGGATGCCTTTGATTTCGCGGGGCGCCAGGTTGAGCAGCACTTGTACTTGCTGGCCAATGAGGGCTTCGGGCAGGAAATGCTCAGCGATGCCCGACACGATAGTGCGCGGCTCGGGTAGACCCAGGTCGACCGTTAGCTTTAGCAGCTTTTTAGTTTTCGCTACCTTCTCGGCGGCCGTGATGGTGCCGATGCGCAGGTCCATTTGCTGAAACTGCTCAAACGAAATGTCAGCCTTGGCGGGAGCCGCTACGGCGGCGGCTAGCTCGTTGGCTTTCTTGGTGTCGAGCAGCTTCTGCACCTGGGCTTCTACCGTGGCGTCCTCGATTTTGTCGAAGAGCAGGGCGGCGGGCTGTAGTTGGTGGCCAGCAGGTAGGGCGTCGGGGCGGCCAGCTTGCTGCCAGTTGCTTTTTTCCAGGTTCAACATCTGACCCAGCTTTTCAGCCGAAGCGGGTAGGAACGGCTCTAGCAGCGTCACCAAACCAGCAGCTAGTTGCAGAGCCACGTGCAACACGGTGCCGGTGCGGGCCTGGTTGGTTTTGATAAGCTTCCAGGGCTCCATGTCGGCCAAGTATTTGTTACCGAGGCGCGTGAGGTTCATTAGCTCGTTCAGCGCGTCGCGGAAACGGTAGGCTTCGATCAGGTCGCCTACTCGTTGCGGGAACTCCGCGAGCTGGCGCAACACGTCTTCGTCTTCGGTGGTGAAGCCTACGGCTTCGGGCACTTTGCCTTCGAAGAACTTGTGCGTGAGCACCACGGCGCGGTTCACGAAGTTGCCGAGGTTGGCAACCAGCTCGTTGTTGTTACGCGCCTGGAAATCTTTCCAAGTGAAGTCGTTGTCCTTGGTTTCGGGAGCGTTGGCGCACAGTACGTAGCGCAGCACGTCGGCTTTGCCAGGGAAATCCTGCAAGTACTCGTGCAGCCACACGGCCCAGTTGCGGGAGGTAGAGATTTTGTCGCCTTCCAGGTTCAGGAACTCATTGGCGGGCACGTTGTCGGGCAGGATGTAGTCGCCGTGAGCCTTCAGCATCGCGGGGAAGATGATGCAGTGGAACACGATGTTGTCCTTACCAATGAAGTGCACCAGCTTGGTGCCGGCATCCTGCCAGTAGGGTTTCCAGGCGTCGCCGGGCAGCAGGTCTTTGGTGGCGGAGATGTAGCCGATAGGCGCATCAAACCACACGTATAGCACTTTGCCCTCGGCGCCGGCTACGGGCACGGGCACGCCCCAATCCAGGTCGCGCGTCACGGCGCGGGGGTGCAGGCCCTGGTCGAGCCAGGATTTACACTGGCCGTACACGTTGGTTTTCCAGTCCTGCTTGTGGCCTTCCACAATCCACTCACGCAGCCAGGGTTCGTACTGGTCGAGGGGTAGGTACCAGTGCTTGGTTTCGCGCAGCACCGGCTGGTTGCCGGAGAGCATGGAGCGCGGGTTGATCAGCTCGCTCGGGCTCAGCGACGAGCCGCACTTCTCGCACTGGTCGCCGTAAGCATTCTCGTTGCCGCAGTGCGGGCAGGTGCCCACGATGTAGCGGTCGGCCAAAAACTGCCCGGCTTTTTCGTCATAATACTGCTCCGAAACCTGCTCGATAAACTTGTTATCGTCGTAGAGTTTGCGAAAAAAACCGCTGGCCGTTTCGGCGTGCGTTTCGGAAGAAGTGCGCGAATAAATATCGAACGACACCCCAAATTCCTGGAAAGAATCTTTGATGATGGCGTGGTATTTATCGACCACCTGCTGGGGCGTCACGCCTTCTTTTTGGGCGCGAATGGTGATGGGCACACCGTGCTCATCGGAACCACAAATGAACTTGACATCGCGCTGCTGGGCACGCAGGTAGCGCACGTAGATATCGGCCGGCAGGTACACACCCGCCAGGTGACCAATGTGCACGGGGCCGTTGGCGTAGGGTAGGGCCGCCGTAACGGTATAGCGTTGGGGAAGAGTTTGCATAGAAAGAGAAACCAAGAACAGTCGTCGCGGAGTGCAAACGGCGCGCAGAAGAGCGCCAATTTTCCGGCAAAGGAACGAGTAAAAAACAGGAGTTGCGGTGGTAACAAATTCTTAATGAATTTGTCCTCGCCACACGCACTACCTTTCGCCACAACAGTCGAGCCGCGTGCGCGTATCTGCTACCAAGAACATCTCATCTTTTTGTTTCCCTACCCATGAAAAAACTGGAGAAAAAACTGAAGACAGCCAAAGCTGATCTTATTAATACAAAAGCGTCTATGGTAGATACTGACAAGGCCGAGGGCAAGACCAAGAAGAAAAGCAGCCCCAAAGCCACGGAACTGGTAACCGACAACCGCGCCGAGAAGAAAAGCAGTCAGAAGAAAGCGCTGAAAGCCGCCGCTAAAGAGCTGCAAAAGGAGCTGGACAAGCGCATGAACGAGGTAGTAAAGCGCATTCGCAAGGAAACCAAAGCCAAGCTGAAGGAAGTGGTGCGCGAAGCCACCAACCGCCTCGATGCCGACACAGAACGCATGTTTGAGCAAGCCCTGCATACCATAGTGCGCCACTACGACACCCCTACCCCCGCCGCTTCCGATAGCATTGACACGGAAGAGCTAGCCGCCGCGCCGGCTGATACGGAGGAAGCCGCACCGAAATCAGCCGCCGCGCCGCGCCGCCGCGCCGCACCTGCTGCCACATCTACCCGCAGCCGGCCTTCACGCGCCAAAAAACCTGCCCCAACCACTTCGGCCGATAGCCCTGCCGATACGCAGTAAGCCTTAGTTTTACCGGGGCAACCGCAACGTATCTACCGGCGCCCCGCGCAGGCGACTAAGCCGCGTTTCGGTGGGTGTGTTGTTGGGTAGGTTAGTATTCAGGCTCTCGGGACGTTTGCGGGAGTTTACGTCGCTGGCCGACTGCCCGGGCTGCACCCGGCCGGGGGTAGCATCGGGCGCGGTGCCGCTACCGAAGCCCGCGTTGCTGTTATAGGCAGCCTGGCGGTCGGCATCCGTCAGAATTTCGGCTGGTACGGCCGGACGGGCTACCTCCACGCCTTGCTCCTGCGAGATGGTGCAGGCTGAACTGCCAAGCAGCAACGACGCACTGAGAAACGAAAATAAAAATCGGGCTGACATACAGAACGGGCGCGTTGTGGGAGGTATTTTCTCCTACAACGCGCCCGTTCTGTATTCAGTTGCCAGTAATACCATTGTCATCCTGCGCTTGCGCAGGATGACAATGGTATTGGTTACTTCCAGCGAGTACATTATGAAGTCACCACGCCCAAGTCGGCCTGAATACCGTTCCAGAGAGCCACGCGGGCCTTCATACACTCGGCAGCCACGGTAGCGGCTTCCTGCCATTTCTGCGCATCATCGCCGCACAGTTCGCGCACCATTTGCTGGGCCAGCGGTGTGTGCACTTCTTCGTCCAGCTCGATGTGGCGGTTGAGGTAGTACGCAAACGTATCGAGCTGGCCGGGGAAGCGCCGCTGCAAGTCAGCCACGAGGTGGCGAAACATATCCGGAATCACGTCTTCGCGGCCAAACGTGAAAGCCGCAGCCACGGCGTGCGGCTTGCCCGAGTCGATGATAGCAAACGTGCTCAGCACAAACTCCCGCACCGAGGCTGGTGCTTGCGCGGCTTCTAGAGCTTCGGCTACAGTTTTGCCCTCGGCCAACGTCGCCAGCAAGCGCTCTGCCGGCTGAGTATCGGCACCGCACTCCTGCATGGAGCGCAGGTACAGCTCGAAGTGGCTGCTGGGGCGGCCTTCAGGATCTACGTCGGTTTCCTCTTCTAGCACGATGTCGTTGATGAGACGCCGGGTAGCGGGGTTGCCCTTAGGCACCCAGGGTAGGGTTACACACGTTAGCTCACGCTGCAACGCTTTCAGCAGCGACATGAAATCCCACACGGCAAAGACATGATGCTGCATGAACGTGCGCAAATCGTCGAGCGACGTGAGGGCGTGGTACACGCCGTGGTCGACGAGTTGCTGACGGGCGGGGGCCAACTGCTGTTGCAGGCCTTCTATGGAATTGGGGTGAGCGGACATAAGTAGGAAAATAAAAAATGCCGCTAAGCCGAAGCTCAGCGGCACAAAAATAAGGTTCAGCTTAGGTTATTTCGCTTTCTCGAAAGTCATGCCGTACGAATCCATGCAGTAGCGCAGGCCAGTAGGCTTAGGGCCATCGTCGAAGACGTGGCCAAGGTGGCCGCCGCATTTGGCACACACAATCTCGTCGCGGCTCATGCCAAAGGTTTCGTCATCGGTCACTTTCAGGCTATTATCGGTAGCAGGCGCCCAAAAGCTCGGCCAGCCCGTGCCCGACTCAAACTTGGTGCTGGAGTTGAACAACAGATTGTGGCAGCCGGCGCAGTAGTAGGTGCCCTTGGCGTGGTTATCCCAGTAAGGGTTGTTGTACGCGCGCTCGGTGCCTTTCTCACGCAGAATGTAAAATTGCTCGTCGGTGAGTTGTTTTTTCCATTCAGCGCTGGTTTTCTGCACCGGAAACTCGCCGGGCTTTCCCGTCACGGGCTTAGGCGCAGCATATTTCTTATCCACGTTGTTGACGGTGCGGGCCGGCACGTCGGGGCCATTGGGGACGGTTTTGGTTTTATTCTGAGAACAAGCCGTGGTGCTGATGCCAAGGGCTAACAGCAAAGCCAGCAAGGAGGTACGCATGAGGGTAGGAAATGAAAGGCCGGAGGAGACAACGGGTAGGAAACCCGTCTGTAATGAAACGTACGCAGTTGGCTTTGCGTTCGGTTCTGTCACGCAGCGCGGCTCTTTCAGTCACAGTGAGTTATCTTTTTGTTGCTGTGCGCTTTTGCCGCTAAAAATGCGTACCTTTGCACCCGCAAAACCCTTTGTATGCAGAACATTCGGAACATCGCAATTATTGCGCACGTTGACCACGGCAAGACTACGCTGGTGGACAAAATCATTCATGCCTCGAAAATCTTCGACGAACACCAACAGTTCGACGACCTGATTCTCGACAACAACGACCTGGAGCGCGAGCGGGGTATCACCATCGTTTCCAAGAACGTGTCCGTCCGCTATAAGGACGTTAAAATCAACATCATTGATACCCCTGGTCACGCCGACTTCGGTGGTGAGGTAGAGCGCGTACTGAAGATGGCCGACGGCGTATTGCTGCTCGTCGACGCCTTTGAAGGCGCCATGCCCCAGACCCGTTTCGTGTTGGGCAAAGCCATCGACCTGGGCCTGAAGCCCATCGTGGTAGTAAACAAAGTAGACAAGGAAAACTGCCGTCCCGACGAGGTACACGAGCAGGTATTTGACCTGATGTTCAACCTGGGCGCCTCGGAAGACCAGCTCGACTTTGTGACCCTTTATGGTTCGTCGAAGCAAGGTTGGATGAGCACGGACTGGAAAGTACAGACCGACAACATCATCCCGCTGCTCGACGCTGTGGTAGCTTCTATCCCCGCTGCACCAGTGTTGGACGGCTCGCCCCAGATGCAGGTTACCTCGCTCGACTACTCGTCGTTCGTAGGTCGTATCGCTATCGGCCGTGTGCACCGTGGTACGCTGAAAGAAGGCGGCAACATGAGCCTGATGAAAGCTGACGGCTCGGTTAAGAAAGTTAAAATCAAAGAACTTCAGATTTTTGAAGGTCTTGGCCGTGTGAAGGTTCCCGAAGTTAGCTCGGGCGAGATTTGCGCCGTAACGGGCATTGAAGGCTTCGACATTGGCGATACCATCGCCGATCCGGACAACCCGGAAGCCCTACCCCGCATCAGCATCGACGAGCCGACGATGAACATGCTGTTCACCATCAACAACTCGCCGTTCTTTGGCAAGGAAGGTAAGTTCGTGACCTCCCGTCACCTGCGCGACCGTCTGTACAAGGAAACTGAGAAAAACCTAGCCCTGCGCGTGAAAGACACCGATAAGGAGGACTCCTTCCTGGTGTATGGCCGCGGCATTCTTCACTTGTCGGTACTCATCGAAACGATGCGCCGCGAGGGCTACGAATTGCAGGTAGGCCAGCCCCAGGTACTGTTCCAGGAAGACGAGAGCGGCCACCGTTTGGAGCCCATCGAGCACCTGGTAGTAGACGTGCCCGAGGAAACCGCCGGCAAGGTGATTGAGCTGGTGACGATGCGCAAGGGCGAGCTGACCATCATGGAGCCGAAAGGCGACTTGCAGCACCTGGAGTTCAACATTCCGTCGCGCGGCCTGATTGGCTTGCGTAACAACGTGCTGACTGCCACCGCTGGTGAGGCCATCATGAACCACCGCTTCGTGAAGTACGAGGCTCATAAAGGCAATATCCCTGGTCGTATTTCCGGCTCGCTGATTTCGCTGGAAACGGGTCCCGGCACCGCTTACACCATCGATAAGATGCAGGACCGCGGCGAGTTCTTCGTGGATCCAGGTGAGGAAGTGTACGCTGGCCAGGTTATCGGTGAGCATACTCGCCCCAACGACTTGACTATCAACATCCAGAAAGGTAAGAAGCTCACGAACATGCGTGCTTCGGGTTCGGATGAAAACGCCAAGATTGTTCCGAAGCGTCAGTTCTCGCTGGAAGAAGCCATGGAATACATCCAGAAGGATGAGTACCTGGAAGTAACGCCGAAATCGGTGCGGATGCGCAAGATCTACCTTGACGAAAACGAGCGTCTGCGCTACGCTAAGCAGGCTGACTAGTTCTTAAAAGAACTATTAGCTGATGGCTTTTAGCCTTTAGTTTGTAAAAGGGACGCAACCGCGGAGGTTGCGTCCCTTTTCATTTTTCGGCTTTATCAACTGCCAGACCGATTACGTATCTTAGCCTACTGGCTTACGCTTTATACTATATGGATTCCGAGAACCGCAGTAAGCGCGACCTACCCGAAGTGGTAGCTGATATTCTGATTACGCTAGAGCAAGTGCAGCAACAACAGGCACAAATGCAGCAAGATATGAACGAAGGCCTCGCGCGGCTTAACAACTCTTTCGACCGCATGACAGAGGCCGTTATTGATGCTATGAATCGGCAGACAGCGCGCTACGATGGTGTGGCTACCCAGCAAACTCAGCAGCATACCGATATAGAGAGCTTGCAGCAGCGCATTGAGCGGTTGGAGAAAACCGTGTACAACAAGGCCAGTTAGGCAGATTACATAGTAAAATAGAAGAAGGCCCGGCGCACGTCGGGCCTTTTTTAATGGCGTCTCACTTCGAATTCAGTGTAGCCCTGTACTTCCCCTACCGCTTCCTCTACCCGCTCTACCTTGGCGGTGCTGGGGCCGTGCTTACACCAAGTGGCCAGCTTGTTCAGCGCCTCCGCAGGCCCTTCGGCCTCAATTGTAACGGTATTATCATCGTTGTTGCGGGCGTAGCCAGTGAGGCCGAGTAGGCGCGCTTCCTGTTTTGCGCTCTGCCGAAAAAACACGCCTTGTACGCGTCCATGAATGCGAAATGTGCGGTGTTCGTGTGCCATAACGTATGCCTACGGTAGGGCAAGGAGGCAGGTTGAGCGTGAGAACATCAACTGCTTTCAATACCCTACCTACTCATCGCCGTTTAGTAGCTTATCACAACGCTTCCCTACACCCGCTTACTCCGCAACCATGTCCTACCTGCTCACCAATTGCACCATCTACAGCGGCACCACTGTTTTGCACGACCACGCCGTGCTGATTAAAGGAAGCCATGTGGCCGCTATTGTACCCGAAGTGGCCGCTCCTGCCGACGTGGACCGCATAGATGGCCGCGGCTGCAACGTGAGCCCCGGCTTTATCGATTTGCAGATTTATGGGGGCGGCGGAGCATTATTTTCGGTTGATCCGACGGTGGAATCGTTGCAGAAGCTACAGGCCTACGTGCGCCGCCACGGCACCACCAGCTTCCAAGCTACTATGCCCACCAACTCGCCCGAGATGATGCGGGAGGCGCTGCAAGCCGGCCACGACTACCAACAAGCCGGGCACCCCAGTCTGCTGGGTATTCACCTAGAAGGTCCCTACATCAACCCCGTCAAGAAAGGCGCGCACCAGGAAGAGTTCATTCAACAAGCCACTACCGATGCGGTGGCGGAGCTGCTCACGGTAGGCGAAGGTGTCCTGCGCATGATGACCCTGGCACCCGAGGTAACCACGCCGGAAATAGTAGCCCTGCTGCGTCGGGCTGGAGTAGTCTTGTCGGCAGGGCATTCCAATGCGACGTACGCGCAGGGCGCGGCGGCGTTCAAAGAAGGTTTCACTACGGCCACGCACTTGTTCAATGCCATGTCGGCGCTGGAAAGTAGAGCGCCGGGACTGGTGGGCGCCATCTACGACGCCGATTCGGCCCACGCCAGCATCATTGCCGACGGCGTGCACTGCGACTTTGCGGCCGTGCGCATCAGCCACAAAATGCTGGGCAAGCGGCTATTTCTGATTACCGATGCCGTGGAAGCCGGCACCCACGGCGCCTACCGCTTCCGCCGGGCCGAGAACCGTTTCGTGGATGAAAACGGGACGCTGGCCGGCTCAGCCCTCAGCATGATGGATGCCGTGCGCAACTGCGTGCAAGAGGTGAGACTACCCCTGGAAGAAGCCCTGCGCATGGCCACCCTCTACCCCGCCCAGGTCCTCGCCCTCGACGATGAGCTAGGCCTCATCCAACCCGGCTACCGCGCTGATTTATGCTTATTCAATGATGAGTATGAGGTGCAAGGCACTGTGCTGGCGGGGGAGTTAGCTTGGAATGGGTAGTGAGATGGTGAAGTGGTGAATCTGTGAAGTGGTGAATACAAAAGCGTCTGTCATCCTGAGCTTGCGAAGGACCTTATGCCAATTGAACGAGTCATTGGTACGATGGTCGTTCCCGCGTGATAAGGTCCTTCGCAAGCTCAGGATGGCAGCCGTAATTTTTACTCACTACTCACAATTTCGCAACTTCACAAACTCACCATTTCACCTCTCTGCCGCACGGCTTCAAACGTCAGTATCGCAGTGGCTGTACTTACATTGAGGGAATCAATGGCGCCGCGCATGGGGATGATGATGGTTTCGTCGCAGGCCTCGCGCAACTCGGGGGTCAGGCCGTCGGCTTCGGTGCCCATTACGAGAGCTGTAGGGCCACGAAAGTCGCGGGTAGTGTAGGGTAGAGCCGCGTCGGTGAGGGCAGCGGCGTAGGTGCGGATGCCGTGCTTTTGGCACCACGCCAGTAGCTCGGGCCGAGAGGTGGCTATCGTAGGCACCGTGAAAATACAGCCAATGCTGCTGCGAATGGCGTTAGGGTTATAAAGGTCGGTGCGCGGGTCGCAAACGATGACGGCGGTAGCCTGCGCGGCGTCGGCGGTGCGCAGAATGGCACCCAGGTTACCGGGCTTTTCTACGGCTTCCAGCACCAGCAACAGTGGATTGGAGGGTAGATGAATGTCGGCTAGTGTGTGGTGGGGCGGACGTACCAAGGCCAGCACACCATCAGAGCCTTCACGGTAGGCCACGCGCTCGAACACAGCTTTCGATACGGTTACCCACTCCGTGCTTTTGTCAAGCGCCGCGGCGAGGGTAGGCGGTTGCGCAGCGCCGGCCAGTTCGGGGCAGATGAACACGGTGGGCACCACTACACCTGCCTGCCGCGCCACGGTCAGCTCCCGCAGGCCTTCTACAATGGTCAGGCCCTGCTGGCGCCGTTCCGACGACTTTTGCTGCAACCGTAGTAGGGCTTTGATACGTGGATTCTGGGGGCTGGTGATGAGGTCAGACATGGTGGGCAAAGATACGGGCGGGTTGGTACCGACAGGCAATAAATTGGACGTTTGCGAATGCCTTAGTCTCATACCATACCCAAACTTTCCAACGTTATGCAACCATTGGATAGCCAGTGGTTATCCATGTGCTAATGGTTTGGCCGTTCCATCAATTTTCGGCTAGCAGCGTAGCAAAATTAATTTTACCTTCATGCCGACCCCGTTTTTTTGGGCTTCTGTTTTTTCTCTACGTCCCATGACTTGCCGCTCCTTTCTCTTCGCCGTACTCTTGCTGGGTGCGCCCGCCGCATGGGCGCAGCAGGAGGGCCCTCGCCAACTCAACACGCTGCCGCAAGCAGCCCCCACGCCCGTAGCCGCCCCCGACACGGTGCGGCCCCAACTGGCGCCGCCGCCCACCGTATCGGAGGCCGAGATGCGCCAGCAACAGCGGCAACGCCAGATGCAGAGCCTACCCCCGGCCAATACTACCCGCTACGCAGTGGGCTTGAAAAGCGGGCAAGTATACCGCGCCTACGACGTCGAAATCAAGCAGCCCGTGTTTGGGCGCAACTTCCTGCTGCTTGACGGTCAGCAGCGCATCGACTTCGATCAGGTGCGGTATTACGAAGATGAAACCGGCTTCTATGTGCGTACTACCCTGCCTAAGTCGCGCCGCGAGGCTACCCTGCGCCGCGACCGGGTAGGCCGCCTGAGCCTCTATTCCATCACGCGCACACAGTACGCGGGCGGTAGTCCTTTTGGGTATAGCCCGTTTGGCTACGGTGGCTTCGGCATGCCATACGGCGGTGGTTTTGGGGGCTATCCTTATGGCGGCTACCGAACCGTTAAGACTACCTACTTCAGCAAGGAAAACGGCCCGGTGCAGGATTTGAACATACGCAACCTCGGCGTAGCCGTATCCGACAACGCCGGCGCCAGCGCCCTGCTAGCCCAGGCGCGCCGCTACCAAACCATCACTACCCTTAGCTACGTGGCTGCTGGCGGCTTGCTGGTGGCTGGACTGGTATCCTCGTTTAACCCCAACCCGGGCCAGTCTGCTGTTTCGCCGTTGGTATATGCTGGCATCCCGCTGCTGATTGTGCCGCTGGTGTTACAAGGCAAGCAGCAAAACAGCATTAGACAAGCCATTACGATCTACAACAGCGGCAACAACGCCGGTCGGTAAAGTAGCGCGGGCAACCTTGCAGCCGGCGCTTTGCGTAGGCAAACAAGTGAAGCCCTCTCCCGCCGCCGCCGACTCCCCTACCTTCGAAGCCCGTCAGGAAAAGGCGCTGCTGGTACACACGCGCCTCTGCGCGCAGTACGGCGCGCCTTTTCCGTTTTTCAGTGAGAAAGACCCGCTGAGTGAGCTGATTAGCTCCTTGCTTTCGCACCGCACCAAAAACCAGGATTCGCACCGCGCCTACCAACAGCTGCGCGCCCGGTTTCCGACTTGGGATGCCGTGCGCGATGCCCCTACGGCGGAGGTAGAAGCGGCCATCAATCCCTGCACCTGGCCCGAACAAAAGGCCCCGCGCTTGCAAGCCGTGCTGCGCGAGGTAAGCACCCGCTGCGACGGCCCCTGCCACCTGGAGTTTCTGGCTGAGTTGCCCATTCCGGAGGCCCGGGCCTGGCTGGAACAGCTGCCGGGGGTAGGCCCCAAAACCAGCGCCGCCGTGCTGCTGTTCAGCACGTTGCACCGGCCCGCCATGCCCGTCGACAGCCACCACCACCGCGTGGCCCAGCGCCTGGGCCTGATTGGCCCGAAGGTAGGCGAAGGCCCCGCGCACGCCCTATTGGCCGCCCTCCTACCCCCCGATTGGACTGCCCAGCAAGTCTACGACCACCACGAAGCTCTCATGTTTCATGGGCAGAAATGCTGCTACTACGCTGCTCCCGCCTGCGGGCGTTGCGTGGTGCTCGACCAGTGTCCTTTTGGGCAAGTACGGGTAGGAGGTTAATTGTTTGATGAGCTGGTGTATTGATGAGCTGATATGCGCATGGTTTGATGTGCTGGGGTACTCATGGAGAATACTATCCCATCATTTCAACCATCTGAAGAAAACGGCGTTTCAATACTGTGTGCCGAAACCAGTAGATAGCACACCATCATATCAAACAAGCAACTAATGAAACAGACCTACGGCGTTCCAGCCCTCGTTTCCATGTTTTTGCCCGGTTTGGGCCAACTGATTAAAGGTCAGATCCTGAAAGCGCTGTTCATTTGGGTGATTAGCGGTGTGGTTGGCTTCTTCTTGTGGTGGACGTTTATTGTGCCTTTCCTGGTATGGACCTGGAACGTGTACGACGCTTACAACGACCCCGCGTAAGGAAGCTGTTTTGGCCATTCTTCACCTTAAAGCTAAGCCCAACGCCCGCCGCAACCAGTTGCTGGTAGCCCCCGATGGCACCGTAACGGTGCGCCTGCAAGCGCCCGCTCAAGATGGCAAAGCCAACATTTGTCTGCTGGCCTACCTGGCTGAGCTGTTCGGCATAGCGAAATCAAGCGTTGAGCTTCTGAGTGGTCACACGGCACCTTTTAAAAAAGTAGCCCTCCATGATGTGTCAGAAATTGACTTGCAAACGGTTTTGCAGCAATATAACACAGATTAGTTAGCACAAAACCGCGAAAGGGCGTAGCTTGCAAGTACAACGATTCGTGTTTGCTTATGGCTACTTTACCCGATCCATCCGCTATTCAACCACTGCTGGAAGCGCTTACCTTCTCGCCAGATAATCTACCCCTTCGCAAGCACGTAGCCGGCCTGCTAGTGCAGGCACAACGCCTGCCCGAAGCCGAAGAATTGTACCGCACCGGCTTGCGGCAGGCACCCGCCGATACGGATTTGCAGTTGGGTCTGGCTGAGGTTTACACGGGTTTGCACAAGACCTCGGCAGCGTTTGTAGTAGTAGAAGAACTACTGACCAGCGCCCCCGAACACGCCCGCGCCCACTTGCTGCACGCCCGCCTGCTTGCCCAAACCGGCCAGCAGGTAGCCGCCCGCGAGGCGTACGAAACCGCTCTGCACTATAACCCTACCCTGGAAGACGCCGCATTGGCGGCCCAACTGCGCGAATCGGCCACGCCTGTGCCCGCACAAGGCCCGCGGCCTACGGATAGCGCGCCGGTGGTAGACGAACAAGCCCTGTTTGCGGGCCTCGAAAAGCCCAAAATCAACTTTGCCGATGTGGGCGGCATGGAAGCGGTGAAAGAGGAAATTCGCCTCAAAATCATTCATCCACTACAATTCCCAGACCTGTATAAAGCCTATGGCAAAGCCACCGGCGGCGGACTGCTGCTGTATGGCCCGCCCGGCTGCGGCAAAACCCACCTGGCCCGCGCTACCGCCGGCGAGGTACAGGCGTCGTTTATTAACGTCGGCATCAACGACATTCTGGATATGTGGTTGGGCAACAGCGAGAAAAACCTACACCAACTGTTTCAGATGGCCCGGTTGCAGGCGCCGTGCGTGCTATTTTTTGATGAGGTAGACGCTCTGGCTGCCAACCGCCACGACTTGCGCCAGAGCGCGGGCCGCACGGTTATCAACCAGTTTCTGGCCGAGTTGGATGGCGCCGTTAGCGCCAACGACGGCGTGCTCATCATGGCTGCTACCAATGCGCCTTGGCACTTGGATGCGGCCTTCCGCCGTCCCGGCCGCTTCGACCGCATTGTGCTCGTAACGCCCCCCGATGAAGCTGCCCGTCAGGCAGTGCTGGAGGTGATGCTACGCGAAAAGCCCCTGGCTGCCAACGTGCAAGTAGCAGCGCTGGCCGCCAAAACCGCCGGCTTTTCTGGCGCCGACCTCAAAGCGCTGGTAGATGTGGCCATCGAAAACCGGTTGCGGGAATCGATGAAGCAGGGCCGCCCCCTACCCCTAGAGCAGGCCGATTTTCTGCAAGCCATTGGTCAGGTGCGCCCCAGCACCAAGGAGTGGTTTGCCACGGCCAAAAACTACGCGCTCTATTCCAACGAGGGCGGCGTGTACGACGACATCCTGACGTATCTAGGCATCAAAAAACCGCGGGAGTAGCCCAACGGCTTGTGTGATGAGGCAGGAAGAAGAATGGTTTGCCCGGGCAGCGCTCCTGCTTCAGCACCACCGCCCCGTCGATGCGGCCCAACTGGCCATGCGCCGGCTTCAGCAGGAACCGTACGACGTGCAGGCGCATCTCACGCTAACGGAGGCGTTGCTGCGGCAGCGCCGGTTGTCCGAAGCGCTGGAAATGAGCCGCACAACCATTGCACTGGCCCCCGAGGAGCCCAGCGCTTTCTTCCTGCTGGCCCAAGTGCAGCACCTGCTCAGCCGCTATATGGCCGCTGATGAGGCCATTATCCAGGCCCTACGCCTGCGCCCCGATGTGGTCCGGTACTACGCCCTGCGCAGTCAGATTTTGTGGTTTGCGGGCTTATATGCGGCTGCTACCGAGGTAGCCTATGCGGGGCTCAACCTGGAGCCCCAGCATGCGGGCAACTTATTGTGGTTGGGCATGGGCCTCAACAAACTGCACGACTACACCAGCGCCGACGCCGTGTTTACGCAACTACTGGTGTTGGCACCGAGCACGGCCATTGTGCGGCTCAACGTGGGCTCGGCGCTGCTGGAACGGCAGCAAGCCGCTGCCGCCCTACCCCACTTGCGCGAAGCCCTTCGCCTCGACCCTACTTTACAGGTAGCGCACCGCCTCTTACAGCAAGCTATCCACGACACGCACTGGTGGCGACAGCCCATTGTGTGGGCAGAGGCACAAAAGAAAAAGATTCACCATTACTGGCAGGCGCCAACGTTTCGAGGTAAGCTGTGGGCGGTTTGTCTGACGTTGTGCTGCTGCCTGTTGCTGCTACCCCTGGCCGGTGCGTGGTTGCTGAGTGCCGTGCTGGACTGGCGATACCAGCAAGAGCAACGCGCCCCCACGCCCACCGATGCCTGGTTTTATGGTGGACTGATCTGGGGAGGCTTCACCATCGCTAGCGCTGCTCTGTTGCCAGCCAGCCTACCGTTGGTGTGGGCGCTGGTAGGAGGTGGGCTGGTTTTTCCGCTGCGCAATGCGTGGCGGCGCTTTCGAGAGGGCGACAAGCGGCTTCCCCTGGGCTTCCTGTTGCTACTCTCGCCGGGTGGTAATGCCCTGCTTATGCTACACGGCTTTTGGCAAAATCCTGATTCTGCTACCGAAAGCCGGGGCTTCCTGGCTATTTTTGGGCTTTTCCTGCTGATATATCAGTTGTTCCGACCCGCTAAACCACATGCTCAACAACAAGAGTAGCAGGTCCCACTTACGTTGTTCTTCATGCCCGTAACTCACTGGACCGAACGCATCCTGCTGCTCCTACGTCAAGAGCGTGCCCCGCAAGCTGAGCAGGAGCTGCGCCAGATGCTGCACGACGACCCTACCGATGCCCTGGCGCACGGCTGGCTGGGCATGGCCTTATTGGAGCAGAATAAGTTGGAAGAAGGACAGCAGGAAGCGGAACTGGCCATCCACCTAGCGCCGGAGTACGACTTTGCTTACTACCTGCTTAGCCTGGCCCACCTGCGGCAGCACCGGCCCCAGGAGGCCCAGCAGGCCATTGAGCAGGCGCTGGCGCTGGACCCCGCCGACCCCAACTACCACCACACGCTGGGCATCATCCGGTTTCGGAGGGGGCAATGGGAAGCGGCTTTGCGCGCCGCCGAAACCGGCCTGCGCTACGACCCTGCCCACATCGACTGCCTGGGGCTGCGCGGGCGGGCACTGGCTCGCCTGGGCCGCCGCGCCGATGCTGCCGACACGCTCCAAGAGGCCCTGCGCCACGACCCCGACGCGGCTGGCACTCACGCCGATGCCGGCTGGGTAGCCCTAGAAGCCGGCCGGCCCAAGCAGGCGCTGGGGTTCTTCCGCGAGGCCCTGCGCCTCCACCCTACCTCCGACTACGCCCGCGAAGGTTTGGTAGAAGCTCTCAAAGCTCGCTACTGGCTGTACCGGGGCTTCCTGAAATTTGCGTATTGGTCTACCACTCTGAGTGACGGCACCCGCCGGGCCTTGTTTATCGGGCTGTGGGTGCTGGCGCGGTTTGTGCCGCTGCTGCTACCGCTGTACTTGCTGTTGGTGTTCATGAGTTGGTTTGCTGATCCGCTGTTCAACTCTTTGCTGCGCCTGAACAGCCACGGCCGCCACGCCCTCAGCACCGACCAGATACGTCAGTCGAACCAGTTTCTGGTGCTACTGCTGGGTGGCACGGCGGCGGTAGTGGGTGGGCTACTGGGCCAGCTGCCAGCGGTGGAGTTGCTGGGCTTTGCCACGCTGGGGCTACTGTTTCCGGTAGTGGGCACGTGGCGGCTGCTGGCCCCCAAACGCCAGCGCCAGTCGATGTGGTTTGCGGGTGGCTTGGCGGTGGTAGGGCTCATAGCCGTTGGCCTCGTGGCGTTTGGCTTGCCGCAAACCTACGTTACGCCCGCACTGGCTCTGTATTTCGGTGGCCTCGTGGTGTACGTCTGGACCTATGCGTTGCGGTAGAAAGCTTTGCTCTGAAGCTGTTTAGACTTAAAACACGCTGTAAACACGAACGTCCCGCCTTATGAAGGCGGGACGTTCGTGTTTACAGCGTACTTCTTCGCGTTTACCGAGAAATCAGCTCTGGCTCCGACTCATGTTGTGCCGGACTCTTGCGGAAGGTGCGCTCATACTCCTCATCAACGTGGTAGGTCGATTCTTCGTGCTGGCTCAGGTCGAGGCCTAGTTCCTCGTCGGCTGGTTTCACACGTAATCCGAAGATGCTGGCCGTTATTTTCAGCAAAATCCAGGAGCCTACAAAGGTGTAGGCTACTACGATAACCAGCGCCAGCACGTGGTAGCCAAACGTGGTAGCCGACCCATGAATCAGCCCTACCTTATCAGCAAACACACCCGTGAGCAACATGCCTACGATACCGCCCAGGCCGTGGCAGGGGAAAACGTCGAGGGTATCGTCGAGAGTGGTGCGGCTGTTTTTCCAGTGCACGGCGGCGTAGCTAATCAATGAGGAAATAACCCCAATGAAGATGCTGTGTCCGCTCTGCACATAGCCGGCCGCGGGCGTGATGGCCACCAGGCCTACCACTGCTCCAATGCAGGCGCCCAGCGCCGTGGGCTTGCCACCCCAAATGGTTTCAATCAGCATCCAGGCAATGAGGGCCGCCCCCGAAGCCAGGGTAGTATTCACGAAGGAAAGAGCAGCTATATCGTTGGCGCCCAGCGAGGAACCAGCGTTGAAGCCAAACCAGCCGAACCACAGCAGGCCGGTGCCCAGCATTACGTAGGGTACGTTGGGCGTTGAGAAAGAACTCTGACGAATGTGCGTAGAGCGGCGCCCCAGCACCATGGCCCCGGCCAAGGCCGCAATGCCGGCCGAGATGTGCACCACCGTACCACCCGCAAAATCGAGCACACCCCACTGTCGCAGGAAGCCCTCGGGGTGCCAGGTCCAGTGGGCCAGCGGGCAGTAAATGAACAGGCTGAACAGCACCATAAACGCCAGGTAGCCCTTGAAACGCACGCGTTCCGCAAACGAACCGGTAATCAGGGCCGGCGTGATAACGGCGAACTTCAGCTGAAACGCGAAGAATAGCACAAACGGAATAGTAGCCGCAAACGCCGGATTGGGCGCCGTGCCTACATTACGAAGGGCTATAAAGGTCAAAGGATTACCAATCAATCCGTGCCAGGAGTCGCCGTAGGCCAGCGAGAAGCCTACCAGGTAAAACAGCACCGTGATAACGCCCATGGCTACAAAGCTCTGGAGCATGGTGCTGATAACGTTCTTGGGGCGCACCATACCGCCGTAGAAAAACGACAGGCCCGGCGTCATAATCAGCACGAGGGCGGTAGCGGTGAGCATCCAGGCAACGTCGGCGCCATTCAGCGAATCGGGCGCGGCGGCGGGGTGCTCCATGGGCACCAGCGCTACTACTAAGCTAATGGCTACCAGCGCGAATAGCGAAAACAGGGTGTAGCTTGGCCGTAGAGTAGAAGGGGAAGACATACGTAGAGGTGATTGAGAGGACCAGGGGGTATAGTTTCCAAGGGCAATATACACTTGAAACGCATTTTTCATCCAGATACCCTGCAATATTTACCCCCTTTTTCTCAAAAACATCTATTATTTACGATTTATACCTATAAATTTTACATCAAACAACGCATAATACTGCTCTTTTCCTTTTTCATCTTCTCTCTCAGTATTTTCTCTACCCCCTGGCCCTGCCAAGAACATTATCCAGATATTTCTGACCTGATCCAGTGTTGAGTAGCAAAATTTGCTCGTCGGGGCTGATAGTGCCGGCTGTTAGCAGATGACGCGCGGCCATCCACACGGCGGCGCCTTCGGGCGCTACAAACAGGCCCTCTAGCTGGCCTAGCTCGCGCATTCCTTCCAGCATATCTTCGTCGGAAATGCTTACCACCGTGCCGCCGGATTCTCGCAATACGCGCAGCATCATTTGCTCGCCCAGGGGGCGCGGCACCGCGAGGCCATTGGCAATGGTAGGCTGCCCCACATAAGCGGCGCAATTGGCCTGACGACCGAAATAGGTGTCGGCCAGCGGCTGGCAATTCTCGGCCTGCACGGCTACCATGCGTGGTAGCTTCGCGTTTTCAGGTAGCCAGACCAGCACCTGCATCTCCCGGAAAGCCTTCCAGATGCCAATGAGGCCAGTGCCGCCGCCAGCAGGGTAGAGCAGCACGTCGGGCAGTTGCCAGTCGAGCTGCTCGGCCAGCTCGTAGCCCATGGTTTTCTTGCCTTCGAGGCGGTAGGGCTCTTTTAGGGTAGACACGTCCAGCAACTCGTTGCGGCTATTCAGCTCGCGCACGCGGGCGGCGCAGTCGTTGATGAGGCCATCCACGAGATGCACTTCGGCCCCATACCAGTAGCATTCTTCCCGAAAAGCTGTGGGCGTGTGGCGCGGCATCACTACCACGGCGCGCAGGCCAGCGCGGGCGCAGTAGGCCGCCATGGCCACGCCCGCGTTGCCAGCCGTGGGGATAATGCACCCCGTACTTCCCAGCTCCTTTGCTTTCGACACAGCCATGCTCAGGCCACGGGCTTTAAAGGAGCCGGTTGGGTTTTGACCTTCATCTTTGAGCAATAGCTCGCGCAGATTATAACGGCCCGCCAGCTGACGCAGAGGTAGAATGGGCGTGAAGCCTTCACCCAGCGTCACCTTGTTTTCGTCGTCGAGCAGGGGCAGCATGGCCCGGTAGCGCCACATGGAGGCATCGTGCACGTTGATGGCCGCGGCGCGAGTCAAGCGCGGGCGCTGGTCGTACACTGCCTCCAGCGGCGCCGCGTGGCACTCCGACACGGTTTGCAACAGGTAGGCAGTGTGAGGCTGGCCGCACACCGAGCAGTGTAGCTCGTGCAGACGAGAAATGAGTTCAATGGAAGTCAGCATAGTAGTAAAGTCTACGCAAAACTCCGCCCTGTTCATTCCTGAACCTAACAGCTATTTGGAATAGGCTATGCCAGTTTGGAATACTGGCTGCTAAATACAGGCAGCAAATAAGTGGTTTGTCATTCTGAGTTTGCGAAGGACCTTCTCACGCGTGAACGAGTCGTTGTTATGACTATCGTTCTTACGTGAGAAGGTCCTTCGCAAGCTCAGGATGACACACTGTTTACTCTATTACCTTCTACCCCCTCACCGATAATACCGCTGCGCGAACTGCACGAAGCTTTTGTAAGGCAGGTTGTTTTCGGTGCCTTTGCGCTGCACGAAATCGAAGTGACGCACCAGGTTCAGGTCGTGCACGGGCACTTCTACCAGCTCGCCGGCTGCCAGCTCTTTCATCACCGCTTGGCGTGGTAGGAAGGCCAGACAGGTATCTACGCGCACAAAGTTTTTGAGCGCCTCGGTGCCACCCAGGCGCACCTTCACGGGTAGGTCAGTCAGCTTGATACCTTTCTCCGAAAGGGCTTCTTCCAGCACTGCCAGCGTGCCCGAGCCTACCTCCCGCAGAGCCACGGGCACCCGAAGCAAGTCCTTCGCCAGCAACTCTTTCTGCCGAAACGGGTTGCGGGCCGAGCATACTGCTACTACCTCGTCGGTGAGCAAGGGCGTGTAAGTGACGTTGCTGACTTTGTGAATGCCTTCAATAATGCCCAGGTCGATTTCGTGGTCGAGCAGGGCTTTGAGGATGTTCTCGCTGTTGCGGTTTTTAAGCGTGAGCTGGGTGTTCGGGAACTTGCTGAGGTAAGCCGAGAGCACCGGCGGAATCACGTAGAGCGAAATGGTGGTGCTGGCCCCAATGACCATGTGCACCTGCGGCGAAAACGCCTCGCTGAGCGCCGCCATGTCGCGGTGCAGCTCGTGCTGGAGTTGCCGGGCCAGCAGCAGCTTCTGGTAGAGCAGTTCGCCCGCGGGCGTCAGCTTTACCGTGCTGCCAAGGCGCTCAAACAGCCCCGTTTTGTAGTGCTCTTCCAAGGCCTTTACCTGCTTGCTCACCGCCGACTGCGTCACGAAAAGCGTTTGGCTGGCCTTGGTGAAGCTCAGCTGCCGGGCCACTTCCAGAAAAACTTCGTGCGGGTAGGAAAGCATCCAGCAAGTTTACTGTTTACAGCGAATTTCAGACTTGTACACGAAGCAAAAAAGCTTGCTTGTGCACGCCAGCAGCTGGCAGGTAAGGAGCGGCTCGATCTCCATTATACGCTTTCGGGCTTCTGGCGTACCTTTGTCCTATCGTTATGACGATCTACCTTCTCGCGCCCATTCCTACTCCACCCTGAGTGACTTTCGCTCAGCTTAGTTCAGCCCCTACCTTCTGTAGCGGCTTTTTCGCGCGTTTTTAGTTTTCTGATTTTTAACAGAATAGCTTCTCCAAGGCTTTTCTGGCCGACGGCGCACGCTAGTCGGAACATCTCCTCCTTGCATGATTCTTCTCGACAAGTTAACCAAGGGCTATAGCCCGAAGGACGAAGTATTGGCCGGCCTCACCACCGCCCTGGCCCTAGTGCCCGAAGTAGTGGCTTTTGCCCTGCTGGCCCACGTGAGCCCCCTAGTAGGCATTGGCTCGGCCTTTATCATTTGTTTGATTACCAGCATCCTGGGCGGCCGACCAGGCATGATTTCGGGCGCGGCTGGCTCAGTGGCTGTGGTAATTGTGAGCCTGGTGCAGCAGCACGGTGTAGAGTACCTGTTTGCCGCTGTGGTGCTGATGGGTGTCATTCAGATTGGGGTAGGGCTGCTGCGGTTGGGCAAGTTTATCCGGCTGGTGCCGCAGTCGGTGGTGTTTGGCTTTGTGAATGGCCTGGCTATCATCATCTTCATGGCCCAGCTAGAGCAGTTCAAGACCGAGGATGCGGCCGGCGCCACGCACTGGCTCATGGGCTCGGCGCTGTGGCTGATGCTGGGACTAGTGTTGCTCACCATGGCCATTGTGTACTTCCTACCCAAGCTTACGAAAGCGGTACCGTCGTCGCTGATTGCGATTCTGGTGGTGTCGGCGCTAGTGATTTTTGGCAATCTGCCTACCAAGTCAGTGGGCGATATTGCTTCTATCAGCGGTGGCTTGCCCCTACCCCACCTGCCCTCCATACCCTTCACCTGGGACACGCTGGCGCTGGTGTTTCCCTACTCCGTCATCATGGCGCTGGTGGGCCTCACCGAAAGCCTGCTGACCCTGACGGTAGTGGACGAGCTGACCGACACCCGCGGCCGCGGCAACAAGGATTGCGTGGCCCAGGGCCTCGCCAACGTGGCTTCGGGCTTCACGGGCGGCATGGGCGGCTGCGCCATGATTGGACAAACCATGGTAAATATTGAGTCGCGGGGGCGGCACCGGCTGTCGGGCATTGTGGCGGCAGTGGCGCTGGCGTTGTTCGTGCTGGTGGGCTCGTCGCTGATTGAGCGGCTGCCGCTGGCGGCGCTGGTCGGCGTGATGTTTATGGTAGTCATCGGCACGTTTGAGTGGGCCAGCCTGCGCATCATTGGCCGCATGCCGCTCACTGATGTACTCGTGATGGCGCTGGTGACACTTATTACCGCCATTTCGCAAAACCTGGCGCTGGCCGTGCTCATGGGCGTGGTGATTTCGGCGCTGGCCTTTGCCTGGGAAAATGCCCTGCGCATCCGTGCCCGCAAGCACCTCGACGAGCAGGGCCGCAAGCATTACGAGATTTTCGGGCCGCTGTTCTTCGGCTCCGTGGTAGCCTTCAACGAGAAGTTCGACCCGGCCGGCGACCCGCAAGAAGTTATCATTGACTTCCGCGAAAGCCGCGTGACGGATCTGTCGGCCATCGAAGCCCTCAACAAGCTCACAGAGCGCTACGCCAAGCTGGGCAAAACCCTACACCTGCGCCACCTCAGCCCCGACTGCCGCCGCCTACTCACCAACGCCCAGGCCCTGATTGATGTGAATTACTGGGAAGACCCTACCTATAAGGTGGTGGCCGACACGGCGGAGTAAAGCGTAATCAGAACGTCATGCTGAGCGAAGCGGAGCGTAGTCGAAGCATCTCTACCGTGAGTAACTCCTGATGATAGAAACGAAGCGGTAGAGATGCTTCGACTGCGCTTCGCTCAGCATGACGTTCCTTTTAACTCTTTTCACTTCTTTTTCGCATCTAGCCTATGCCTTGGCTTCTCCTATTTATTGCGGGTTTGTGTGAGGTAGGCTTTGCGGCCTGCCTGGGCAAAATGAAAGAAACCACTGGCACCGCGGCTACGCTGTGGCTGCTGGGGTTCTTTGCCTTTCTCACGCTCAGCATGACGCTGCTCTACCGCGCCACCCAAACCCTACCCATCGGCACGGCTTATGCCGTCTGGACGGGCATTGGGGCTGTGGGCACGGTGCTGGTGGGCATTGTGGTATTTCGGGAACCGGCCGACTTTTGGCGGGTCTTTTTTCTGACTACGCTCATTGCCTCTATTATTGGGCTGAAGTTCGTATCGAATGAATAGGGCTATAGTTGAACTGTTGGCGTAGCTACGCCTTAAACTATTAGATTGCGCACTGGCCTTCCTGCCCGCCGGAACGGTGTAGAGACGCATACTTACGTCTCGTCGTTGAACGATTCGGGCGGCAGACGTTCAACGACGAGACGCAAATATGCGTCTCTATACCGCGCCAGACTAACTCAACACAACTCATGGCCCTACCTTACCATCGTCTCGTCGTCAAGATTGGCTCCAACGTACTGACCCAGGCCGACGGCACGCCCGATCTGGCCCGTATTGCCCACCTGGTAGAACAGATTGCCGACCTCCAGCAGCCGGGGCGGGAGGTGATTGTGGTGTCATCGGGGGCGGTGGCAGCGGGGCGCAGCCTAGTGCAACTGCCCGACAAGGCCGATGCTGTGAGCAGCCGCCAGCTGTTGGCCGCTGTGGGCCAGGTGAAGCTGCTGACCACCTACGCCGAGCTGCTGGCGCACTACCAGCTCACGTGCGCACAGGTGCTGGTGACGAAAGAGGATTTCCGCGACCGGCAGCACTACCGCAACATGCAGAACTGCTTCCGGGCACTGCTCCAAAACAACATCATCCCCATTGTAAATGAGAATGATGTGATATCCGTAACGGAGCTGATGTTCACCGACAACGACGAGCTGGCCGGCCTGCTCGCCGCCATGCTCGACGCCGACGCCCTGCTGATTCTCAGCAATGTGGATGGCATCTACGACGGCGACCCGAAAGACCCCAGCTCCCACGTTATCCGCGAGATTGGCCCCGATACGCCCGATTTTTCGGCTTTCGTGACCACGCAACGCTCCCAGTTCGGGCGCGGCGGCATGATTACCAAGTGCCACATGGCCCACAAAGTGGCGCAACTGGGCATTGCGGTGCATATTGCCAACGGCAAAACCGAAAACGTGCTGCCCCGCGTGCTGAGCGGCGAAGTAGTGAACACGCGCTTCCTACCCAGTCGCACGGCCTCGGGCCGCAAGAAGTGGCTGGCCCACGCCGAGCCAGCCGCCAAAGGCACCGTGCGCCTCAACGCGGGCGCCTGCGCGGCCCTCAACACGCCGGGCAAGGCTACCAGCTTGCTACCGGTAGGCGTGGTGGCGGTGGAAGGCGAGTTTGAAAAGGGCGACATCATTCGGCTACTGGCTGAGGATGGCCGAGCCGTGGGCCTGGGCATGGCGGAGTACGATGCCACGCAAGCCCGCGAGCGGTTAGGCCAACAGCAGCAGAAGCCCCTGGTGCACTACGATTATCTGTTTTTGAACGCTGATATTTAGCTGTTAGCTTCCAATCACGAACAACAGCTATCAGCTAATAGCCAGCAGTTAACAGCCAGCAGCTAACAGCTAATAGAAACCACGCCTATGAACCTCACGCCTACTTTCGAAGCCACACAGCAAGCCAGCCGCACCCTCGCGCAAGTCTCCCCCGATACCATCAACGCGGTGTTGCTGGCGGTGGCCGAGGCTGCCGTGCAACACACCGAGCTTATCCTGGCTGAGAATGCGAAGGACTTGGCCCGTATGGCTTCCGACGACCCCAAGTACGACCGGCTTCAGCTTTCAGCGGCGCGCATCCAAGCCATTGCCGACGACCTGCGCAACGTGGCCTCCCTACCCTCGCCGCTCGGTACCGTGCTCACTGAAACCGACCTCGCCAACGGCCTGCACCTGCGCAAAGTGCGCGTGCCGCTGGGCGTGGTGGGCATCATCTACGAAGCGCGGCCCAACGTGACCTTCGACGTGGTAGCGCTGTGCCTGAAAACCGGCAACGCCTGCGTGCTGAAAGGCGGCTCCGATGCCGATTTTTCCAACCGCGCTATCATCTCCGTTATCCATGAAGTGCTGCGCCAGCACGGCCTCAACCCCGCCGTGGCTACCCTGCTCCCCGCCGACCGCGAAGCCACCGCTGCCCTGCTGCAAGCCGTGGGTTATGTGGATGTATTGATTCCGCGCGGCAGCCAGCAGCTCATTGATTTCGTGCGCAACAACGCCCGCGTGCCCGTCATCGAAACCGGCGCGGGCATTGTACACACCTACTTCGACGAAACCGCCGATTTGGCGAAGGGCCGTACCATTGTGGCCAACGCCAAAACGCGCCGCGTGAGCGTGTGCAACGCGCTGGACTGTCTGCTCCTGCACGAAAGCCGCCTCATCGACCTGCCTACCCTACTTGCCCCGCTCGCCACCGCGGGTGTGCTCCTGCACGCCGACGAGCGCGCCTACCCTGCCCTGCGCGGCGTGTACCCCGCCGAGTTGCTGCAACCCGCCCGGCCCGAGGATTTCGGCACCGAGTTCCTGTCGTTGCAGCTGGCCGTGAAAACGGTGGGTAGTCTCGACGAGGCGCTGGACCACATTGCCCGCCACGGCTCCAAGCACAGCGAGGCCATTGTGTCGGAAGACGCGGCGCACATCGAGCGTTTTTTGAATGCCGTGGACGCCGCCGCCGTGTACGCCAACGCCTCTACCGCCTTCACCGATGGCGCACAGTTTGGCCTAGGGGCCGAAATCGGCATCAGCACGCAGAAGCTGCACGCCCGCGGCCCGATGGGCCTAGAGGAGCTGACTAGCTACAAGTGGCAAGTGCGCGGCGACGGGCAGGTGAGGACATAGCGGCACGCGCTATATGCTGGCGCGTGCCGGTCCGACGCCGTAGGCGTCCGACCGGTTGTCGTTGCCCGAGCTTCGTGCTGACGCTTGCCTCTCCTACCTCTATTGGCGCGAACATCAGCAACGAAAACCGGTCGGACGCCTACGGCGTCGGACCGGCAGACGACGGCAAGCAGCTACAAATCCTGCACACACCGAAAGCCCA
>NZ_JAHWGL010000067.1 GCF_019334315.1 Hymenobacter profundi | reverse complement strand
GCGTTGATGCTAAATAAGATTGTAGTGAAGTAATCTGAAACACGGATTCGCTCGGATTTATCAGAATACACGGATTTTTTGGACAATACGTTCATTGCCTACTCAGCAATAAAAGAGGGCGACCCATTTGGGTCGCCCTCTTTCTGTATCAATCATTACGGTAGATCAGCCGTCCACGAAATCCGTGTAATCCGACAAATTCGAGCGAATCCGTGGTTCAGACGTTAATACACATATTCATTCGCCTCGATCAGCTTGGCGGCGATGCGGCGGCGAGCTTCCTTGGCGTTGAATAGATCTACCTTCGTGAAGCGTTTGAGACCGAGTGAGAGGAGACGCTGCTCGTCGCCTTCTACCATGGAAGCAATAGCATCCTTACCAGCTTTGTTCACGATGTCTACGGCGTCGGCGAGGTAGACGCGGGCAATATCGATTTGCGTGGCCAGGGCCTCTTCACCTTTTTCATTGGCTTCTTTCTCTACCCGCAGAATGGTGCTTTCGGCCACATAGGTTTTGATGGCCATGTCGGCAATGTTCATCAGGATTTCCTGCTCCTTGGCCAGCGAGTTCATATACTTCTGCACGGCCGTGCCCGCTACCATCAGAATAGCTTTTTTCAGCTTCTGAATGGTCTTTTTCTCGGTGGCAAACAGGCCCGTTTCCTCTTCTACGTTGAAGTCGGGAATGGCCATTAGCTCGTTTTGCACGTCTTGGGCCGGTCCCATCAGGTCCAGTTCGCCCTTCATGGCTTTCTTCAAAATCATGTCTACGGAGAGTAGGCGATTGATTTCGTTGGTACCCTCGAAGATGCGGTTGATGCGCGAGTCGCGGTAGGCGCGGTCCATGGGGTAGTCGGCCGAGAAGCCATAGCCGCCGTAGATCTGCACACCTTCGTCGGTCACAAAGTCCAGTACCTCCGAGCCTTCTACCTTCAGCATAGCGCACTCCACGGCAAACTCGCGGGCAGCGCCCAGTAGCGCCTCGTTGGCGCCCTGACCCTGGGCCAGCAATTCCTGCTCGGTACGGTAGATGTCCATACCGGCGCGGTAAATAGCCGATTCTACGGCGTAGATCCGTACCGCCTGCTCGGCCAGCTTGTGCCGAATGGCGCCAAACTTCGAGATAGGCAGGTTGAACTGCACCCGCTCGTTGGCGTATTTCACGCTCAGGTCGGCGGCCATTTTGCAAGCGCCCAGGCACGCAGCAGCCAGCTTGATACGACCAATATTCAGAATGTTGAAGGCAATGAGGTGACCTTTGCCAATTTCACCCAACACATTTTCCTTGGGCACCTTCACATCCGACAAGAACACCTGTCGGGTAGAAGAACCCTTGATGCCCATCTTGTGCTCCTCGTTGCCGAAAGTCAGGCCGGGCGTGTCGCGCTCCACGATGAAGCCTGTAAACTTCTCACCGTCGATTTTGGCAAACACGATAAATACGTGCGCAAAACCGGCGTTGGTAATCCACATTTTCTGGCCGTTGAGCACATAATGCTCCCCGTCTTCGGTCAGTACGGCTTTGGTTTTCGCACCCAGTGCATCGGAGCCAGAACCAGGCTCGGTGAGGCAGTAGGCGCCTACCCATTCCCCAGTGGTCAGCTTGGGAATGTATTTCTGCTTCTGTTCCTCAGTGCCGAAATACAGAATGGGCAGCATGCCGATGCCTGTGTGCGCCGCAAATGCCACCGGAAACGAGTGGCCGCCCCCTACCCCTTCCGTCACCAGCAGGGCCGTGTTGAAGTCCATATCGTACCCGCCATATTGCTCGGGAATGCTCACGCCAAACAGGCCCAACTCACCGGCTTTCTTCATCAGGTCTTCCATCAGGCCTTCCTCGTGGTTGTCGAGGCGCTCTAGCAGGGGCTGCACCTCGCTGGCAATGAAGTCCAGGCAGGTTTGGTGCATCATGCGCTGCTCTTCGGAGAATTCAGCAGGCGTAAAAACATCCTGGGCGTTGGTTTCTTTGATAATGAATTCGCCGCCTTTGAGGGGTTTCTGCGTTACTTCCATGGTCGGGTGCGGTGTGTTATTGTTGGGTGAAATGCTAATTCTAAAAAGGTAAAACTGCTCGGCTTGCCGAGTATATCAAGACTTTAGGAGGTCTATATTCAGGTATCGAAAGATACGAAAATTTGTTATGCTTGCCGAGTAGTTAACGAAAAGAAAACCCCGATTGGTTCGGGGAGTTCTTCTCAAAAACGTCATTTCAACCAGCGGGAGAAATGACCTTACTACTTCAGCAACTCATAAATACCCGCTACGCCCTGGCCGCCGCCTACGCAAGCTGTCACCATACCGTATTTCTGACCGCGCTGACGCAGCTCGTCAAACAGCTGAATAGAGAGTTTGGCGCCGGAGCAGCCCAGCGGGTGACCGAGAGCAATGGCGCCGCCGTTCACGTTCAGCTTATCGGGGTCGATGCCTAGCTCGCGCTGCACAGCAATGCTTTGGGAAGCGAAGGCTTCGTTCAGCTCAATTAGGTCGATGTCTTCGAGTTTCATGCCGGCTTGCTTCAGCACTTTCGGTACGGCTTTCACGGGGCCCATGCCCATGATGCGCGGGTCTACCCCCTCGGTGGCGTAGTTCACCATGCGGGCCACCGGCTCCAAGTTCAATTCCTTCACCATGCGCTCCGACATCACCAGCACGAAAGCCGCGCCGTCGGAAGTTTGGGACGAGTTGCCGGCCGTAACGGTGCCACCTTGGGCAAACACCGGCCGCAGTTTGGCCAGGGCCTCCAGCGAGGTATCGGCGCGCGGGCCTTCGTCGGTATCCACCACGTAGGAGCGGGTTTTCTTCTTACCACTAGCCGCATCCACGTAGGTTTCTTCTACTGTAATGGGCACGATTTGGTCTTTGAACTTACCTTCGGCAATGGCTTTCAAAGCCTTTTGGTGCGAGTTGTAGGCAAACTGGTCCTGGTCTTCCCGGCTAATCCCGTAGTCTTTGGCTACAGCTTCGGCCGTGAGGCCCATGCCCATGTAGTAGTCGGGGTGGGCCTTGGCCAGCTTGTAGTTGGGCACGGTTTTCCAGCCTACGGTGGGCACCATGCTCATGCTTTCGGCTCCGCCAGCTACGATGCAGTCGGCCATGCCGGCGGCAATTTTGCCCACGGCCATTGCAATGGTTTCCACACCGGAGCCGCAGTAGCGGTTCACAATGAGGCCGGGCACGTTGAGGGGTAGGGAGAGTAGGGAAATCAGGCGGCCCATTTGCAGGCCTTGCTCGGCCTCGGGCACGGCGTTGCCTACTATCACATCGTCGATGCGGGTGGGGTCGAGGGCGGGCACGGTAGAAACCAGGTGCTTGATGACGTCGGCGGCGAGGTCATCGGTACGGGTGAAGCGGAAGCCGCCGCGCGGGGCTTTGCCCACGGCAGTTCTATATCCGGCAACTATATAAGCTTGTTGAGACATGGTATTTTCTTTGTCATCCTGAACGCAGCGAAGGACCTTATCACGCCCGCGCCGTTGGGAATATGAGTGCTGACGAAAGCAGCCGTGATAAGGTGCTTCCTTCGTCAGCATGACAAAAACTTAATTACGCAGCGGCTTGCCCGTAGTCAGAATCGACTGAATGCGCTCCAGCGTTTTCCGCTCGCCGGTCAGGCTTAGGAAGGCTTCACGCTCCAGGTCCAGCAGGTATTGCTCGCTCACTTCGGTAGGGGCCGACAGGTCGCCGCCGCACATCACGTAGGCCAGCTTATCAGCAATTTTCTGGTCGTGGGCCGAGATGTAGTTGCCTTCCTTCATAGCAAACACGCCGGTATTGAACATCGCCAGCGCGCCGCGGCCATGTACTTTGATGTTGGTTTTGGGTACGGGCTGAGTATAGCCGGCATCGGCCAGTTCCAAAGCAGCCGCTTTGGCTTGCGCAATGACGCGGTTGCTGTTCACTACAATTTCGTCGCCCCGGCGCAGGAAACCCAGATCAAACGCCTCAGCGGCGGAGGTAGAAACCTTGGCCGTGCTGATGGTCATGTAGGTGTTGCGCAACAGATTGTATTCCGGCTCGCCTTCCTCATACTTGGCGGCGGTGCGCAAGGTCATTTCCTTGGTGCCGCCCCCGCCGGGAATCAGCCCTACCCCAAATTCGACGAGGCCCATATAGGTTTCGGCGGCGGCTACTACCTTGTCGCAGTGCAGGTTTAATTCGCAGCCACCACCCAGCGCCAAGCCGTGAGGTGTGCCTACTACCGGAATGCTGGAGTAGCGCATGCGCATCATGGCTTGCTGAAACTGGGCAATCATTAGATTCAGCTCGTCGTAGTCTTGCTCCAGGGCAAACATGTACACGAGGCCTAGGTTAGCGCCAGCCGAGAAATTGGGCGCGTCGTTGCCGACGACCAGGCCGCGGTAGCCTTTCTCAGCCATATCCACGCCTTTCATCAGGCCCTGAATCACGTCGGAGCCCATGGCGTTCATCTTCGAGTGAAACTCCACATTCAGGATACCGTCGCCGAGGTCGAGGACTGAGGCACCGGCGTTCTTCCACAAGACTTTACCGGCCGCGCGCAGGTTGTCGAGAATAATGAAGTTCTCTACCCCCGGAATCGGCTGGTAAGTCTTCGATTCAATGTCGTAGTACTGACGCGTGCCTTTTTCGTCTACTTTATAGAAAACGGTGTGACCGGCAGCTAGCATCTCTCCTACCCACGGTGCTACGGTTTTGCCTTCGGCTTCGGCCAGTTCCAAACCCTTTTGCACGCCCAGCGCGTCCCAAGTTTCAAACGGTCCCAGCTCCCAGCCGAAGCCAGCGCGCAAAGCATCGTCAATTTTGTAGAGCGCGTCCGTAATTTCAGGGATGCGGTTGCTCACGTAGGCAAACAGCCCGGCAAACGACTTACGGTAGAATTCGCCCGCTTTGTCTTTGCCGCCCACCAGTATCTTGAAGCGGTCGGCCACCTTTTCGATAGGCTTGGTGGCTTCCAAGGTAGCGAACTTGATTTTCTTGCTCGGCTGGTACTCCATCGAGTTCAGGTCGAGGGCCAGGATTTCGGTTTTGCCGCCCGCGCCTTTGGTTTTCTTGTAGAAGCCCTGACCGGTTTTGTCGCCCAACCATTTGTTCTCGCTCATCTTCTGCACGAAGTCGGGCAGCGTAAATACTGCCTTGGCTTCGTCGTGGGGTAAGCTTTGGCCGAGGCCGTTGGCTACGTTCACGGTGGTATCCAGCCCTACTACATCGGAGGTGCGGAAGGTAGCCGACTTGGCGTGACCAATCACCGGACCGGTCAGCTTGTCCACTTCCTCTACCGTCAGGCCCAGCTCTTGCATCACGTGCATGGCGTCGAGCAGGCCAAATACGCCTACCCGGTTGGCAATGAAGCCGGGCGTGTCCTTGGCCAGCACTACGGTTTTGCCCAGGTACAAGTCGCCATAGTGTTGCAGGAAATCCACTACCTCCGGCTTGGTGTCGGGGGTAGGGATAATTTCGAGTAGCTTGAGGTAGCGCGGCGGATTGAAGAAGTGCGTGCCGCAGAAGTGCTGCTTGAAGTCCTCAGAACGACCCTCGGCCAACAGGTGAATCGGGATGCCGGAGGTGTTGCTGGTGATGAGCGTGCCCGGCTTGCGGAACTGCTCTACCCGCTCGTACACGCTCTTTTTAATATCGAGCCGCTCCACGACTACCTCAATGGTCCAGTCGCAGGAAGCAATATCTTTCAGATTATCATTGAAGTTGCCGGTCTTGATTTTAGACACGTCCTGCTTGCGGTAGAGCGGCGAGGGATTGGACTTCACGGCGGCTTCCAGGGCGCTGTTCACAATGCGGTTACGCACCTGCGGCTTGTCCAGCGTCAGTCCTTTTTTCTCTTCGTCGGAGGTCAGTTCTTTCGGCGCAATGTCGAGCAGCAGCACCTGTACGCCAATGTTGGCGAAGTGACAGGCAATGCGCGAGCCCATCACGCCAGAGCCCAGCACCGCTACTTTCTTGATAATTCTATTCATATGTTTAGCTGTTAGCTGATGGCTATTAGCCGTTAGCAGTTGTTCTGATTAGTACCTATTTACTTGTCAACGTTACGCTTCTTGCAAAAGGCAAAGCCAACTCTGGCCGCTCCTACGCCGGCAATTCCTTGCGCGGCGGTTTCACCGCGAAATCATCGAAAAGCGTTTTGCCTTCGATCATGCCTGTAATTTGCCCTATCACCTTAAAGAACACGTCGAGTTGGTTTTGCGGAATCTGCTCGTGCACTTTTTGGTTGAAGTGACGCACCGTTTGGCGGGAGATTTCCTTGCCGCGCAGGCCTTCTTCGGTCAGGAAGATGCGCACTGAGCGTTTGTCGTGCGCGTCGGCCTGTTTGTAGATGAGGCCTTTCTCTTCCATACTCCGCAAAATGCGCGTGAGCGAGCGGGTTTCCAGGCCCAGCAGCGGCGCTATTTTGGTAGCGGGCGTGCCGTTTTCCTGGTCAATATTCAGCAGCACAAAGCCGATACTGGTGGTGATATCGTGCTTGGCTGCCTGCGTATTATACATACGCGAAATGGCGTGCCAGGCTACTTTGATGTTATAATCGACGGTTTCTTCCGGTTTCATTGTGCGGGGTGAAGTCTGGTAAACATACGATTATTTGTTATGCTTGCATACTAAGTAAAGGCAAAAAATTTGGCAGGGTAGGGATGCAGGTGCCCCCTACCCTGCCAAGCTTACCGCTTCTCGTTGAACTCGTAGATGCTCTCAATCACATCCTTCAGGTTCTCCGAAATCACCTTGCGCTTCAACTTCATGGTAGGCGTCATCTCACCCGTTTCCACCGACCACTGCTTGGGCACCAGCACCACTTTCTTGACCTGCTCCCAGTGCGCGAAGCTGTCATTGTAGCCGTGCACAAGGTCGTTGTACATTTTCACCACCTTCTCGTTTTGCACGGCATCTTTCAGTGAGCCAATCTCTACGCCGTTCTTCTTGCCCCAATTTTTCAGCTCGTCCATGGCTGGTACTACTAGGGCTGAAGGGAACTTGCGACCGTCGCCTACCACCATAATCTGCTCTACCAGCGGCGACTCTTTCACCTTGCTTTCAATGACCTGCGGCGCAATATACTTGCCACCCGAGGTCTTAAACATCTCCTTTTTACGGTCCGTGATTTTGAGGAAGCGCTCCTGCACAAACTCGCCAATGTCGCCGGTGTGGAACCAGCCGTCGGCGTCGATGGCCTCAGCGGTTTTCTCAGGCTGGTTGTAGTAGCCTTTCATCACGGAAGCCGAACGAGTCAGAATCTCCCCATCAGGCGCAATTTTCACCTCAATGTTGTCGATAAGTGGCCCTACCGTGCCAATGAGGTTGTCCTCATGCTTGTAGCCTCCCACGGCAATTACCGGCGAAGTTTCGGTGAGGCCATACCCCTCCATCACCCGGATGCCCCCGGCCCAGAACACTCGCGCCAAGCGTGGTTGCAACGCCCCGCCCCCGCTCACAATGCAACGCAGATTACCACCCAACGCCTCACGCCACTTGTTGAAAATGAACTTGTTAGCCAGCGCCAACTGCGAATTATACAGGAAGCCTTGGTCTTTTTGGGTGTCATATTTCAGGCCCAGATCCAGCGCCCAGAAAAACAGCTTCTTGCTAACGCCTTCCAGCGTGTGACCTTTCGCTACTATCTTTTCATACACCTTCTCCAGCAGACGGGGCACCGTGGTAAAGATTTCGGGCTTCACCTCGCGGAGGTTGTCAGCAATGGTTTCCATGCTTTCGGCGTAGTAGATGCTCACGCCGTGCGTCATGTAGAGGTAGGTCACCATGCGCTCGAAAATGTGGCAGAGGGGTAGGAAACTCAGGGCCTTGTCTTTGGGTCCTACCGGCACGTAGGGCGCGGCGCTGCGCAGGTTGCTGAGCAGGTTGTCGTGGCTGAGCATCACGCCTTTGGGCTTGCCAGTGGTGCCAGAGGTGTAGATGAGCGTCAGCAAGTCATCGGGTTGCACGGCAGCGCGTAGCGGCTCCAGGTCGGCTGGGTTGCCCTGCCGGCCCATGTCCAGTAGCTCCGAGAAGTGCCGGGCACCGTCAATTTTATCGAAGCTGAAAATATGGTCGTGGGCAATGTTCATACCCTCTGTGGCGGCTATTACCTTCTCGTGCAGCTTCTCGTCCGATACCAGCACGGCCTTCACATCGGCGTCGCTGAAAATGTGTTTGTAGTCTTCTATCGTGATGCTAGGGTACATGGGCACCACCACGGCGCCAATCTGCGAAATGCCAAAATCGGCCAACATCCACTCAGGCCGATTCATGGCAATAAGGGCCACTTTATCGTCTTTTTTCAAGCCCAGCTTCACTAGGCCCAGGCTCACCAGATTGATCTGATCAATGGCTTCCTGAGTACTCATCTTCTGCCAGTTGCCGTCGTGTTTAGCAGTCAGGCAATCAGTTTGGGGGAATTTTTCCTGTTGAGCAGGTAGAATATCAAATGCGCGACGAACGTCCATAAAGAGAGAGCAGAAGGATGGGAAATACCGCTTAAATAACCGGATTTTTCATAGAAAAGCTACGGTTTGGCTGTTGGGCTAGTAGTTAACTAGCTGACCAGCTACTTTCTAGTACGTAAAAAGCCCTTGGGTAGCGCCTTTTGCGTAATTTTGGGCTTCTACGCTTTGCCTGCACTCATGAATCTGGGTATCTTTTTTGATCCGCTTCGGGAAGAGGTGGTGGCCCCACCGGCTGCACCTACGGCCCTGGCGGCATACATCGCCCCGTTCGTGCATACGTTCCCCGATTGGCGCACGGCCGACTTGGCCATCATCGGCCTCGACGACTGGCGCGGCACCGCCGCCGGGGCGCCTACCCACCACGGCGCCGATGCTGTGCGGCAGCGTTTCTATCATTTGCAACGCGGCGTACGGCCAGCCAAATTGGTGGATTTAGGCAATCTGCGGCCCGGCCTCACGCTGGAAGACACCTACCTGCGCCTGCGCGAAATTGTAGCTACTCTACTGGAGCACAACACGGTAGCTATCCTGCTCGGCGGTGGTCCCGACCTGGATTATGGGCAGTTTCTGGCTTACGAAACCCTGGACCGCCCCATCAGCTTTGCTTCTGTAGATGCGCGCGTGGACATGGCCGAGTACGACTGCGCCCCCGCCGAGGAAGCGCACCTGCGGCGCATGATTATGCACGATCCCAACTTCCTATTCAACTTCGCGCAGCTAGGCCACCAGCAATACCTAGTAGCGCCCGACGTGCTGGCGGCGCTGGAAAAGTTGCACTTTGAAACCATGCGCTTGGGTGCCATCCGCACCGATGTGCGCCAGGCAGAACCCCTACTCCGGCAGGCCGATTTCGTGACGTTTGATGTAGCTGCGTTGCGCTGGACCGAGGCGCCGGGCTACTACCCTGCCAACTCCTTCGGCCTCAGCAGCGAAGAGGCTGCCCAACTAGCCTGGTACGCTGGCCACAACGATCAGCTCACGTCTTTCGGCCTCTACGGCTACCGCCCCGACCACGACGCGCACGGCCTAGCAGCCGGCACGCTAGCTACCATGCTCTGGTACTTTGTGGAGGGTTTCTACCACCGTTGGGGCGAAATGGATTTTCAGAGCCGGCGGTTTATTCGCTATGCGGTGGGGCTGCCGGGCACGCCAGCCAAGCTGGTGTTTTATAAAGCCAAGCGCACCGAAAAATGGTGGCTGGAAGTGGAAAGCCTGGCCGACCAGGATATCAAGCGCATCGTGCCGTGCAGCTACGACGACTACATCCGCGCCGCTCAAGGCGACCTGCCCAACCGCTGGATTCTGACGCAGGCGCTACTGGGGTAGGAGCCGCCACAAGGAAGTTTGGACGTTTCGCTGGTTATTTGCTGAATCTATGAGCGAAACGCAAGCAAACTCATCTGCCCCCAATAGCTTACCCTCGCCGGCAGACACCTTGTTGCCTACCTATACCCGCGCCCAACTGGCCCTACGTAACGGGCAGGACCGGGACGAAATCTGGGTGGCTTACCAGGGCAACATCTACGACGTGAGCCGCTCCCGGCTCTGGCGGCGCGGCAACCACTACGAGCACTGGGCCGGTCAAGACCTGACCCGCGAGCTGGACCACGATGCCCCACATACGCCCAACGTATTCGATAATTTTCCCATCATCGGACGGCTGATTTCGCCCGTAAAATAAAGAACGTTCTAGCTTGGTCGCATACTGACGAGCGTGCTCTCCTCTACCTAACTGATTTACATGAAGGCATTTATCTTCGACCTCAACGGCACCATGATTCATGATATGGAATACCATACCAAGGCGTGGCAGCACATTTTCAACCACGAGTTGGGCGGTAATTTCACGTGGGAAGAAGTAAAGCAGCAGATGTACGGCAAGAACGGGGAGGTATTGGAGCGGATGTTCGGGCCAGATCGGTTCACGGCCGAGGAGATAGAGCAACTGTCGGTAGCCAAAGAGCAGCGGTACCAAGACGAGTTCCGGCCGTATTTGCAGCTGCTGCCGGGCTTGGCCGAGTTTCTGGAGCGCGCCTACCGGCAGGGCATTCCGGTGGCCATTGGGTCGGCGGCTATTCCGTTTAATATTGATTTTGTGTTAGATACGCTGGACATTCGGCGGTATTTCCGGGCCATCGTCAGCGCCGACGACGTAACGCTGAGCAAGCCCCACCCCGAAACCTTCCTGAAAGCCGCCGCCCAGCTAGGCGTAGCGCCTGCTGATTGCCTAGTGTTTGAGGACGTGCCCAAAGGCGCCGAAGCTGCCCACAATGCCGGCATGAACACCGTGATTCTCACCACCACGCACCAGCCGCAGGAGTTTGCGCACCTGCCCAACGTACTGCATTTCGCCGAGGACTTCAACGATACCTTTATCAGCAACTTACTGTAATTCACCCTTTCTCGCCCCTACCCTATGAGCACCACCGAAAGCGCCTCCCTGTTCAATAACCTCGAAACGCTGTCGACCCACGAGTTGCTGACCGGCATGAACAGCGTGGACCAGACCGTGCCCCAGGCCGTAGCCAAAGCCCTACCCCAGCTAGAGGCGCTGGTAGAAGCCACCGTGGCGCGGCTGCAACAGGGCGGGCGGCTGTTCTACATTGGAGCGGGCACCAGCGGCCGGCTGGGCGTAGTCGATGCCTCGGAGTGCCCGCCTACCTTTGGCGTGCCGCACGGGCTGGTAGTGGGCATCATTGCCGGCGGCGATACTGCCATTCGTAAAGCCGTGGAAAACGCCGAGGACGATGCCCAGCAAGCCTGGCGCGACCTGCAAGCGCACGACGTCAACGAGAAAGACATTGTGGTAGGCATTGCTGCCTCGGGCCGCACGCCCTACGTGATTGGCGGGCTGCAACAGGCCCGGCAACACGGCCTGGCTACGGGCTGTATTGTGTGCAACGCAGATTCTCCGGTGGCCGCCGCGGCCGAGTTCCCGGTGGAAGTTGTGACCGGGCCGGAGTTCGTGACGGGTAGCACGCGCCTAAAGGCTGGCACTGGCCAGAAGCTGGCGCTCAACATGCTCACCACTGCTACCTTCATCCGGCTAGGCAAGGTGAAGGGCAACAAGATGATAGATATGCAGCTCTCCAACGCCAAGCTGGTAGACCGCGGCGAACGGATGCTGATGGATGAGCTAGGTGTTGAGCAGGATGAGGCAGCTGCGCTATTGAAGAAACACGGTTCCGTGCGGGCGGCGCTGGATGCGCGAGGGTAAGCTATGTGTCATCCTGAGCGCAGCGAAGGACCTTATGACAGCAGAACGACAGACGTAACAACAACTCGTTCTGCTGTCATAAGGTCCTTCGCTGCGCTCAGGATGATATATAAGCACTACGCTCAAAACGACAGCGCAATCGTCGAAGTCAAGTTGCCGTAGGTGTGCCGGAAAGCGCCGTCTGTATTGGCGAAAATAGGGTTGCGGGCGTTCAGGATTTTGCCTTCTAAGCGGGCCAATACGTGTTTATTGGGGCGGTAGTCGAAGTTTAGAGAGCCGCCGCGCACGAAATAATCGGGTTCATTAGGGGTAGGACCCAGGTCGCGTACTACTACGCCATTCCGGGCATAATAATACTCACCACGAGCGGCCACAAACCACTGCGGTGCCAATTGGTAGCGCACAATGGCGGCGGTTGTGTGCCAAGTATCGTCTTTGGTATTGGGCCGGCGCTTTTCCTGCTTACCGATATCAAACCATAGTAGCGCCTGTAAGCGACTGGTGGCCGTGTAGGTCACGTAAAAATCGTGGAAGTAGCGAAAGCGCCGCACCGAATCCTGGGGCTGCTCGTTGCCGAAAATGGTGCTGTAGTTGAATAGTAGCTTCTCGGTGGGGCGCCACTGTACTTGTGTGCCCACCGATTTTGCGCGGTTGTTGTCGCGAATGTTTTGCCAGCCGTTGAGCGCCAGCGCCGTGAGCGTGAGCTTGTCGGAGGCTTCATAGGTAAAGCGGGCGCCCGCCTCGTAATACGGCGAGCCTTCGGCGGCCAGGGAATGCGTCACGGTCCAATTGTCTTTGCTGATGGCTGACTCAAATCCGACGTGCGCGCCGAACACCCCGATATCAAGCCAGGTTTTCCGCAGTGGCCGAAAGCCCGCGTAGGCCTCATAAATACTGCGCAACAGCGTGGGTTCGGCGGCGTAGTTGGCCTCGGGGTAGGTGCCGGTCTGTAAGCCCAGCGCCCCACGGATGTTGCCATCGTCGTAGCGCAGCCCAATCAGCGCCTGGTTTACCGTAAACTCGTTCTGGCGGTTGTGGGAGTAGAAAAAGCCTGGCCGACTGGTGTTATCAGGGTGTGGGAAGTCATAGCCGTAGTAGCCGTCGATGTAGCCATAGAGCGTGATGGGCGACGGACGAGCAACGGTATCGAGCGAAATCTGAGCAGCAGCCAGCTGACTCAGCAGGAGTAAAATACTCAACAATACGTAGCAGTGTTTCATAGCCGACCGTAACGAAAAGGCGCTCTATATGTTGACTTTCTACCTCAAAACCTCTTGTTGCGGAGTGGTTGGAGGGACCGTACTACCCTGGCAATTTGCATGACAAACTCTACCCAGTCGAACACTTCAATTCGCTACTGCGTTAGGGAGGAGCGGCCCGGGCGTCCGGGGTCGGTTGTTTTACCTCTAGCTCTACCTGCGTGCATACCATCGAGCCACACTACGCCTGGATCGACCAATACTCGGCTTCTGAAGACCCGCGCTCGCCCCTGCACGGCGCCGAGAACAGCCTCGACAGCTACGTCAATACCATCTACGGCTACTACATACACCCGCAGTGGGACGACTTTGGGTCGGACACCCTGTTTATCAAGATTTTATTCGTCGATTACGAGCAACAATCAGCCATTCTGGAGTTTATCGGAGAATGGAATGATGCTATCGAAAACGACATCATGCAGCTCAAACGCGAGATTATCGACCCGTTGCTACACGAGGGCATTGCGCGCTTTATTTTGGTAGGCGAAAACGTGTTTAACTTCCATGGCTCCGACGACTCGTATTATGAAGAGTGGTTTGAGGATGTAGAAGACGGCTGGATTGCTGGCGTCAACTTCCAAGAGCATGTTATTCGCGAAATGCGCCAGTTTAATCTCGATAGTTACATCAATTTTGGTGGGCAACTCGACGAGTTACCCTGGCGAACCTATGAGCCGCGCAAACTATTCAACGTAGTCGATAAAATTATTGGCTATCGGTTAGGATAGTGGCTGTTATTATAGCGAACCTATTCAAAGTAAACACAAAAAAAGGGGGCTCCCCTATGCGGAGAGCCCCCTTTTTCGCCTTTGCAGGCTACATGATTACTGCTGGGTGGTGGTAGCGCCACCAGCTGGAGCTGGCGTAGCCTGGCTTGGCAGAGCGTCAGCGGCATCTTCCATAGCGTCAGCTTTAGCTTCAGTAGCGTTTTCTACCGAATCAGCACCAGCTTCGTTGCCAGCTTCTTCCATAGCGTCAGCCTTAGCTTCGCCAGCTTCTTCTACGTTGTCAGCAGCATTTTCCTGAGCATTCTCAGTTTTGCTGTCGCACGAAGCGAACGAGAACGAAACGGCAGCCAGAGCGAGGAACAGTACTTTTTTCATGATGGAGGTAAATTGAAAAATGGAATTTCAGGTTTGGTGTTTCTCGCGGTTCCAGCCAGGCTGGAGGCGAAATTCGGGAGTTTATACCGGCGTTGGCAGAAGGTAACCCGACACTAGAAAAAAAACTTAAATTTTTTCTACCCTATTTTTTCCTAAACACAATACCAATCGGAACACCCTGAAAGCCAAAGTTTTCGCGCAGACGATTCTCCAGGTAGCGTGTATACGATTCCTTCACGTACTGCGGCAAATTGCAGAAGAACGCAAACACCGGGTTGTGCGTCGGCAACTGCGTCACGTACTTAATCCGTACCATCTTACCCTTTGTAGCGGGCGGTGGCGACTTCTCAATCTCGCGTAGCATCACTTCGTTGAGCTGAGAGGTAGGAATTTTGTGCATCTTGTTTTCGTACACCTGAATGGCCGTTTCGATGGCTTTGTGTACGCGCTGCTTGTTCAGCACCGAAATGAACACCACGGGCGGGTAGGCAATGGGCGCAATCTTTTCCATGATTTTCGCCTCAAATTCCTTGGCCGTGTTGGTCTCCTTGTCCTCGATGAGGTCCCACTTGTTTACCAGAATCACGATGCCCTTCCGGTTTTTATCGGCCAGGGAGATGATGTTCACGTCCTGCGCCTCAATGCCGCGGGTAGCGTCCAGCATCACCACGCACACGTCCGACTCCTCCATGGCCCGGATGGCCCGCAGTACGGAGTAGAACTCCACGTCTTCCTTTACCTTGGTTTTGCGGCGCAAACCGGCTGTGTCTACCAAGATAAACTCGTTGCCAAACGCATTGTAGCGCGCCGAAATGGAGTCGCGGGTGGTACCGGCAATATCGGTTACAATGCTGCGGTCTGTTCCCAACAGTAGGTTCACAAACGACGACTTACCGGCGTTCGGGCGGCCTACTACGGCAATTTTAGGTACGCCGGCATCGGGTTCTTCTACCCCTTCTTCTTCGAAGTGGCTTACCACGGCATCCAGCAAGTCGCCGGTGCCGGAGCCACTTTGCGAACTGATAGAGTAGATTTCGCCGTCGCCCATGCCCAGAGCGTAGAACTCGCCAGCGGCGTGGGCGCGGGCGTTGGTATCGGCCTTGTTGGCCACCAGGTAGATCGGTTTTTTGTCTTGGTAGCGGCGCAGTACGTTGGCAAACTCCTCATCTAGAGGGTGCAGGCCGGCGTCTACGTCCACCATAAACAGCACCACGTCAGCCTCATCAATGGCCAGCTTCACCTGCTTATTGATTTCCTCCTCGAATACGTCCTCGGAGTTGTGCACGTAGCCGCCCGTATCAATCACGGTGTAGTACTTGCCAATCCAGTCGCCGTAGCCATAGTGCCGGTCGCGCGTTACGCCCGACTCGTTGTCCATGATGGCTTTGCGCTGCCCCACCAAGCGGTTGAACAGCGTGGACTTACCCACGTTGGGGCGGCCCACAATTGCAATGGTATTTTTCATTGGTCTGACTCCAGCCGCCGGCCCGACCAAGTTCGGCAGTGCCCGGAGTAGTTAAGTGAGTTGTTGAGGTCGGAATGTAGGGGCGCCTTGCAGGCGCCCGTCGTTACTGATGTTGTTTAGTAAAACACTGTTGCGCGACACGGTCGTTCAACGATGGGTGCGTGCAACACACCCTTACTGGTATCCAAACCGGCTCAGTGCCTTCGGGTCAGTGCGCCAGTTCTCATTGACTTTGACGTGGATTTCGAGGAACACCTTTTTCAGGAAAAACTTCTCCATTTCCTCCCGCGCCCAAGTCCCTACCTTCTTCAAGGCCTCCCCGCCTTTACCGATGATGATGCCTTTCTGACTGCTGCGCTCCACGTAAATCGTGGCCCGCATCCGAATAATGTCGTCCTCTTCCTTGAACTCCTCGATACCTACCTCACAAGAGTAAGGCACCTCTTTTTTGTAGAGCTTGAAGATCTTCTCCCGAATCATTTCGGCAGCAAAGAAACGCTCCGGTTTGTCGGTTAGTTCGTCTTTGGGGTAGTAGGGCGGGTGGATGGGCAGCTTTGCCAGAATCAGATCCAGCAGCTCACCGGTCCCGAATTTCTCCAACGCCGAGATGGGTAGCACACGGGTAGCGTTGGGCAGGTGCTCCTCCCAATAGGCTACTTTAGCCTCTACCTCAGCCTGATCGGCCTGGTCAATCTTGTTGACCAGCAGAAAGATGGGCGTGTCCTGCATTTTGCGCAGGCGCTCCACTACGGGTTCTTCGTCGTGCTTCTCGTAGATGTCCGTCACAAACAGCACCACGTCGGCATCTTCCAGCGATGAGTACACAAACGACATCATGGCGCTGTGCAACTCGTACTTGGGCTGAATGATGCCGGGTGTGTCAGAGTAGACCAACTGAAAGTCATCACCATTCAGAATGCCCAGGATGCGGTGACGCGTGGTCTGGGCCTTGCTGGTAACAATGCTGAGCCGCTCACCCATCAGGGCGTTCATCAACGTCGACTTGCCCACGTTGGGCTTGCCGATGATGCTCACGAAGCCGGCGCGGTGCGGTTTTGGTTCGGTATTCACGGGTTGTCAGGGAATTAGCCCGCAAAGGTACGGGTATTTTGAGCTTTTAGCTAGTAGCTGGCAGTCGTTAGCTTTTTTGTGGTTGGATTGAAGATAACCGGCCAACTTTGCGGTTACATAGTCAGCCTCTAGACATAAGTGAGCCTAGGAGCTGTCCGTTCTATCGAAAAAAGCGAATAGCCAACCGCTACTAGCTATCAGCTAAATAATAATGCCTACTCCCGCCAATCCCAAACGCCGCGTTGGCGTCCTGCTCGTCAACCTTGGCACACCCGACTCGCCCCGTACGCCCGACGTGCGCCGCTACCTCAATGAGTTTCTCACCGATGGCCGTGTGATTGACATGCCGGCCGCCGTGCGTTACCCTCTTTTTCAAGGCTTGGTAGTGCCGCTGCGGGCGCCCAAATCGGCCAAAATCTACCAGCAGCTCTGGGACACGGAGCGCGGTTCGCCCCTACTCTACCACGGCCTGGATTTGCAGAAGCTGGTGCAGGAGCAGTTGGGCGACGAGTACGTGGTAGCCTTCGGGATGCGCTATCAGAACCCCAGCATCGAGAAAGGGCTGGAGGAGCTGCGCGACGCAGCCGTAGACCGCATCATTGTGCTACCCTTGTTTCCGCAGTACGCGGCAGCCAGCACGGGCTCGGTGCAGGAAAAGGTGATGGACATTGTGAGCAAGTGGTGGATTGTACCCAGCATCAGCTTTATCAGCAATTTCACCGATGACCCTAGCTTCATCGGCACCTTCGTGACGCTGGGCAAGGCCGAAATGGCCAAACATGACTACGACCATGTGCTGTTCAGCTACCACGGTATTCCCGAGCGCCACGTGCTCAAGGGTAGCTTTAAGGGGTATTGTCAGTTGGGCAAGTGCTGCAACACCTACAACAAAAACAACCGCTACTGCTACCGCGCGCAGTGCTTTGAAACCTCGCGCCTGTTGGCGAAAGGCCTCGGCCTGCGCGACGACCAGTACACTGTGGCCTTCCAGAGCCGCCTACAAAGCCGCCTGCGCGACCCGTGGCTGCAACCCTACTCCGACGAAGTGCTGAAGGAATTCCCCAAAAAAGGCATTCACAACGTGCTGGCCTTCTCCCCCGCTTTCGTGGCCGACTGCCTAGAAACGACCATTGAGGTAGGCGTGGAGTTCAAGGAATTATTTGAGGAATCCGGCGGCAAGCACTGGCAGCTGGTGCCCTCCCTGAACTCGCACCCGCAATGGGTAGAAGGCGTGGTGAACATGATTCGCCAGAATTAGCAGCGCCTGATCAGTTAGCACGTCATTCCGAGCTGGTCGAGGAATCTCGCGTGCTGACGAAAGATAGAAATTACCGGGAGCACGCGAGATTTCTTGACCGGCTCAAAATGACGTGCTAGTATGGAAAACCCACTTTTCTAGCTATACAAGTTAGCCCGCTCAGAACCTTTCTTAGCTTCACTAGTTATATCCGACCCGCTGTGTATAGCAGGTCGGATATTTTTTATTTGTGTTTTTCGGCGCTGTGTCTTTACCTTTGTGCCACCAATTCTTTCCCTTTGAAGGATTGTTTTTATACAGAGGCGTGGAGAGACAGGCTCGACGAAACGCCGGCAACCTCCGCTTAATGCGGAACGGTGCCAAGTCCTGACCATATAAAAACAAACAACCGTGGTCCATTCCAACAACCTCCGCACACTTGCTTCTCCTACCCTCTCCGGCCGTGTGGCCGCCTGCATGGGTATGATGTGCTGCTGTGCCTGTTGTTGTTGAAACGACCGGGAAGCATTTCCCTTTGACCTGAGTCTGCCTGCCTAAAGTGCCACCGGCACGGCCCCGACTCCCCATTCGTACCGCGCACAAGCAGCCACAGCTGCCGCCGGCTACCCTTCCGCGGCCTCGTCCGCACTTCTTCCTCTAGCTTTTTTTCGTTTTATGTCTACTTCCCTCGAATCGCGGGTTTCCGACCTACGCCAGCAGTTTGCTACCCAGGATGCACTAGATATCCTGCGCACTGCGGTAGAAGAGGCTCCCGGCAAAATCACTTTCTCTACCTCTTTTGGCATTGAGGATCAGATTATTACTCACCTGATTTTTGCGCACGACCTACCCATTGAGGTGTTCACGCTGGATACGGGCCGCAATTTTCAGGAGACGTATTCCACCTGGAGCAAGACTATTCTGAAATATCAGAAGCCCATCAAAGCCTACGCCCCGCAGACAGCTAGCGTGCAGGCATTGGTAGAGGCAAAAGGCCCCAACAGCTTCTACGAGAGCATCGAGAACCGCAAGGAATGCTGCGGTATTCGCAAAGTGGAACCGTTGAACCGGGCGCTGCAAGGTCAGCAGATTTGGATTACCGGCATCCGGGCCGAGCAGTCGCAGAACCGCCAGACGATGGAGCCCGTGGAGTGGGACGAGCCGCATCAGCTTGTCAAAATACACCCGCTGTTCAACTGGACCTGGGAGCAGTGCTGGGCCTTTGCTAAAGACAACGGCGTGCCTACCAACCCCTTGCACCAGCAAGGCTTCGTGAGCATTGGCTGCGCGCCGTGCACCCGCGCCATTAAGCCGGGCGAGGATTTCCGGGCCGGACGCTGGTGGTGGGAAAACGCCGACGCCAAAGAGTGCGGCCTGCACGCCACCCACAACGGCCCCGACCCCGTGGTAGAATCGGTACCGGCGTAGAGGGTCACAGAAAGACCGTCATGCTGAGCGCAGCGAAGTCGAAGCATCTCGCGTGCTGACGCCAGATAGAAATTACCGTGGCACGCGAGATTCCTCGGCAAGCTCGGAATGACGATCTGCTCCTCCCTACCCCACGCCCATATCACAAACAACTGAATACAGACAACTCACTATATGCCTACCCTTGATTACCTGGATCGGCTCGAAGCCGAAGCCATTCACATTCTGCGCGAAGTAGCAGGCCAGTTTGAGCGGCCAGCCTTGCTGTTTTCGGGCGGCAAAGATTCTATCGTGCTCACGCGATTGGCCGAAAAGGCTTTTCGGCCGGGCAAGTTTCCGTTTCCACTGGTGCACGTAGACACGGGCCACAACTTTCCTGAGGTGCTGGCCTTCCGCGACGCGCTGGCCGCGCAGCTCGGTGAGAAGCTGGTGGTGCGCAAGGTAGAAGACACCATCAAGCAGAAAGGCTTGCAGGACCCCACTGGCAAATACCCCAGCCGCAATCCGCTCCAAACCTACACGCTGCTGGATGTAATTGAGGAGTTTGAGTTTGATGCCTGTATCGGCGGGGCGCGCCGCGACGAAGAGAAAGCCCGCGCCAAGGAGCGTATTTTCTCCGTGCGCGACGACTTCGGCCAGTGGGACCCCAAGCGCCAGCGCCCCGAATTGTGGAACATCTACAACGGCAAAATTCAGAAGGGTGAAAACGTGCGCGTGTTCCCTATTTCCAACTGGACCGAGCTGGACGTGTGGAATTACATTCGCCGCGAAAACATTGCCCTACCCGAAATCTACTTTGCTCACGAGCGCCAGTGCGTGGTGCTACCCGGCGGCCAACTACTGGGCCTCACAGAACACCTGCACCTCGATGCCGACGATGAAATTGTGAGCCGCCAAGTGCGCTTCCGCACCGTAGGCGACGCCACTTGCACGGCCGCCGTGGCCAGCGACGCCAGCACCGTGGAAGACATCATTGCCGATATCATCCAGGCCAAGGTGAGCGAGCGGGGTGCCACCCGCCTCGACGATACCATCTCGGAAACCGGCATGGAAGACCGTAAACGCAACGGCTATTTCTAAATGGTGAAGTTGTGAAGGGTGAAGTTGTGAATTACACGCACAATTCACCCACACGACAAACTCACAATTTCACAACCTCACAATTTCACCATTCCATCTCATGGATCTTCTTCGATTTATCACTTGCGGCAGTGTAGACGACGGCAAAAGCACGCTGATTGGCCGGTTGCTGTACGACTCCGATTCAGTGTCGCTGGATATTCTGGCGGCGCTGGAAAGCCGGGGCGCTGCCCAGGGCAACGTAGACTTGGCTTTGCTAACCGATGGCTTGAAAGCCGAGCGCGAGCAAGGCATTACCATCGACGTTGCCTATAAATACTTCACCACGCCGCGCCGCAAGTTCATCATTACCGATGCGCCAGGCCATGTGCAGTACACCCGCAACATGGTGACGGGCGCCAGCAACGCCGACCTGGCCATTGTGCTGGTTGATGCCCGCCACGGTGTGATTGAGCAAACGCGCCGCCACAGCATCATTGCGGCTCTACTCGGCATCAAGCACTTTGTGCTGGCTGTGAACAAAATGGATCTGGTGGGCTACGACGAGGACGTGTTTCACAAGATTGTAGCCGATTATCAGGATATCACCAAGCTGCTGAAGCTGACCGACGTAACGCCGATTCCGATGAGCGCTTTGCAGGGCGACAACATCGTGCGCAACTCGGAGCACATGGCATGGTATACCGGTCCGAATTTACTCGAGCACCTCGAAGCTGTGCCTGGCGCCGAGGAAACTAAGGCTGAGCCGCGCTTCCAGGTGCAGTATGTGGTGCGCCCCCAAACGGCCGAGCTGCCCGACTACCGCGGCTACGCCGGCCAGATTCAGAGCGGCTCCTACCGCCGTGGCGACAAAGTGCAGGTCCTACCCTCCGGTCTAGAATCGACCATTGAGGCCATTGAAATCAATCAGCAGGAAGTGGAAGAAGCCGTGGCCCCGCAAGGCGTGATTATCCGCCTGGCTGATGACGTGGACATCAGCCGCGGTGACACCATTGTGCCCGCGCATCATGTGCCGCACCTCACGCGCGAGCTGGAAGCTACGCTGTGCTGGATGGCCGAAACACCCTTGCGCGCTGGTCGGCGCTTCCTGCTCCAACACCACGCGGCCCTGGTGAAGGCCTCGCTGCCTACTATTCTCTACCGCCTCGATGTACAAAGTCTCACGCACCTGGGCGCCGAGGAAGCCCGCCTGAACGACATCGTGCGGGTGCGCCTGAAAACGGCCGTACCGCTGGCCGCCGACCCCTACCGGCAGAACCGGAAGTCTGGCTCCTTTATTCTGGTAGATGAGCAGACGGGCAACACGGTAGCGGCTGGCCTCATCGAAGCTGTTGACCCGGACTATTTCACAGTGGCAGAGCCTGGCGCCGTGGCGTTTTCTATTTAACAGGAGCGCTTTGCACACGCCCATCGTTGCTGAAGTTGTTTATACATAAGCCGTTACCAGGCGCTATCGTGCAACAATGGGCGCGTGCAACGCCCCCCTACCTTAATTTCTCATGCCTACCCTCCCTACCCCTCGTCTGACTGTAGTAGGCGCCGGCCCCGGCGACCCGGAGCTGCTGACGCTGAAGGGCGCCCGCGTGCTGGCTGAGGCCGACGTGGTGCTCTACGACGCACTGGCCAACGACGAACTGCTGGCCTATGCCCCTACCGCCTTACAGATTTTTGTGGGCAAACGTCGGGGAAAGCGCGCTTACTCTCAGGATGAAATCAACGCCCTGATTGTGGAGCAAGCCCGCCAGCACGGCCACGTAGTGCGCCTGAAAGGCGGTGACCCATTCGTGTTTGGGCGTGGCCGGGAGGAGATGCTGTATGCCGAGACGCACGGCCTTGCTACGGCGTACGTGCCCGGCATTAGTAGTGCGGTGGCAGCCGCGGGTAGCCTGGGCATTCCGGTCACGCACCGTGGCCTGAGTGAGGGCTTTCGGGTGATTACGGCTACCACATCGAGTGGGGAGCTATCGGGGGAGGTAATGGCGGCGGCACAGGCCAATGCTACTACCATTATTCTGATGGGGCTGAGCCGGCTGCAAGAGATTATGCAGCTGTTTGCCCGGCACGGCGCGGCTCACCGACCGGCCGCCGTAGTGCAAAACGGTACCCTACCTACTGCTCGCCTTGTGGTAGGCACGGTGGCCACTCTGGCTGCCCAGGCCGACGAAGCCGGCATCGGTGCGCCGGCCATTATCGTGGTAGGCGATGTGGTGACGCTGGCCACCACCCAGGCTACGCCCCAGGAGGCAGCCACTATTCTTTATCAATACGCTCAAGTAGCCTAAGGGCTTTCTGCATGTCAACTCCAACCAACTCCCTACCCTTCGGCCTCGACCCCTCCAGCCTCGACCAGCAAAGTGCCACGCTGAAACCGGAGCAGTTGCTGTGGCTAAGCGGCTACTTCTATGGGCGCTACGCCGCCACGGGTGCTGTACCAGCAGGCAAGCAAACGGCAGCGGCTCCGGCTGCTCTCAGCGCTACGCCGGCTCCAACTGCCCTCCCGCCCATCACCATTCTCTACGGTTCCCAAACCGGCAACGCCAAAAAGGTAGCGCAACTGGCCGCTGAGGCCGCCGCCGCCAAGGGCTTGCAGGCAGTGGTGAAAGACATGAACGACTACGCTCCGCGCCAGTTGGCGCAGGAAAAGTTGCTGCTGGTAGTGGTGAGCACGCAGGGCGAAGGCGACCCGCCTATTTCGGCGGAGGAGCTGCACCGCTTTCTGCTTGGCAAGCGGGCACCCCAATTGCCGGAGTTGCGCTACGCCGTATTGGCCCTCGGCGACCAGAGCTACCTGCAATACTGCCAGACTGGCAAGGAGTTCGACGCCCGTTTGGCAGAGCTGGGCGGCCAGCGCCTGCAAGACCGGGTAGATGTAGACGTAGCGTTCATTCCGCCCTCAAAGCAGTGGATTGAGGAGGTGCTGACGAAAATTGCTGCGGAAGCTACGCCGTCGGCCAGCGTGTCGGCCGCTGCGGCCGTGACCGGCAGCGCACCCGCACCTGAGGCCCCGGTGTACTCACACGACCATCCGTTTGAGGCCCGCGTGCTGGAAAGCATCCAGCTCAACGGCCGTGGATCGACGAAAGAAACCTACCATTTAGAGTTAGACCTAGCCGATTCGGGTCTTGTCTACCAGCCCGGCGATGCGTTGGCTGTGGTACCGGTAAACGAAGCGCCGCTGGTAGAGCACACGCTCCGCGCCGCTGGCCTGAACGCCAGCGACACGGTACAACTCGACGGCAAAACCCTACCCCTAAGCACGGCCCTCACGGAGCATCGCGAGCTATCAACCCTCACGCGCGACGTGCTGGAGCGCTACGCCGCCCTCACCGAGCGCACCGAGCTGCGCGAGCTGCTGACCGATAAGACCAAACTGCAACCCTACCTCTACGGCCGCGACATAGCCGATTTATTGGCCGAATATCCCACCGAACTATCGGCTCAGACGCTGGTGGATACGCTACGGCCGCTGCCTACCCGTGCCTACTCTATTGCCAGCAGTCTGCTGGCCCATCCCGACGAAGTACACCTTACGGTGGGCGCCGTGCGCTACGAGTCGCTGGGCCGGCAGAAGCAAGGTGCTTGCTCTACCTTCCTTGCCGACCGTGTGCAGCCTGATGACACCGTGCGCGTGTTTGTGGAGCAGAACGAATACTTCAAGCTGCCCCAGGATACGGCTACCAACATTATTATGGTAGGGGCCGGCACGGGCGTGGCACCGTTCCGGGCGTTTGTGGAGGAACGGGTAGAGCTGGGTGCCACTGGCCGCAACTGGTTGCTGTTCGGCAACCCGCACTTCACTACCGACTTTCTGTACCAAACGGAGTGGCAGCAATACCTGAAAAAAGGTGGCCTAAGCAAGCTGGACGTAGCCTTCTCCCGCGACCAAGCCGAGAAGCTTTACGTGCAACACCGTTTGCTCGAAAACTCCCGCCAAGTATACGAGTGGCTGGAGAATGGGGCATCCTTCTATGTATGCGGCGATAAAGCTCGCCTTGGAAATGCCCTTCAGCTAGCCCTTACCGAAGTAGTGCAGCGCGAGTCTGGCCTCGATACCGAAGCCGCCACCGACTACGTGCGCAACCTGCGCAAGCAGCGCCGCTACCTGGAGGACGTGTACTAGGCATAATATTATCACCTGATTCACAATGCGTTGCTGCTTTAATACCCGATGTTGTTGTAGGTAATCGTGACCTCGCTGGTCGCGGCCTTACGTTCGACCACCCCTTTTGCTTTCTACCTTCTCAACACACTCTTTTAAAGACAGCGCACGCATTGTCATGAGACAACTATATCCTTTTTTCTGGCTTTTCAGCTTCCTGCTGCTAACTACCCGAGCGGCCGTGGCACAGGACCCCATCATTGCAGTGAGCGGCAACGTGCGCGATAACACCCATCAGGCCCTTCCCGGCGTCACCATTAGCGTGAAGGGCGGTAGCGTGGGTGCGCAAAGCGACGCCGACGGCAACTTCATTCTCAAAGAGCGGCTCCGATTTCCGTTTACGCTGGTATTCAGCGCCATTGGCTACGATACGCGCGAGGTGGAAGTGGCACGCGCTAGCAGCCGCTTGCAGGTGTCGCTGGAGTCGAAAAACATGCTGATGAACGAAGTCGTGGTATCGGCTTCGCGGGTAGAGGAAAGCCGGCTTCGCTCGCCGGTAGCCATTGAAAAACTCGACATTCGCGCTATCAAGGAAACACCCGCGCCGAGCTTCTACGACGCGCTGGAAAATGTGAAGGGCGTGCAAATGACTACCAGCAGCCTCACCTTTAAAGTACCCAATACGCGCGGGTTCAACATCCCGAACAACTTCCGTTTTATGCAGCTCGTGGATGGCGTGGATATGCAGGCCGCTACCCTGGGCGTACCCTTGGGCAACGCCATCGGCCCTACGGAACTGGATATTGCCAGCGTGGAAATCACGCCCGGCGCTGCCTCCGCCCTCTACGGTATGAACGCCATCAACGGCATGGCGAACCTTACCACCAAAAGCCCCTTCACCTACCAAGGCCTGAGCGTGTACCAAAAACTGGGCGTGAACCACGTGGACGGCACTGACCGCGACCCGAGCATGCTGACGGAATCGGCGGTGCGGTGGGCGCAGGTGGTAGGCCCCGGCCAGCGGTGGGCGTACAAAGTCAACCTATCCTACCTACGCGGCACTGACTGGTTGGCCAACACCCAAACCGACCAGAACCCGCAGACGGCTTCTTCAGCCAACCCACGCTTTCCGGAGCTGAGCGGTGCCAACAACCCCGCCGCCGACCTCTGGAACCGTTATGGCGATGATAACGCCGGCAATGTGTCCATCACCATTCCCTACCAGGGCCGCAACGAAACCTTCAACGTGCGCCGCACGGGCTACTACGAGCGTGATTTAGTGAACCCCATTGTACGCAACATCAAGGCCGATGCCAGCCTGCACTACAAGCTCACCGATAAGCTGGAGCTGTCGTACGGCTACCGCTTTGGGCTGATGGACGGCGTTTTCCAGCGCGGCAATAAGATTCAGCTGGATGGCGTGACGGTACAAAATCACAAGCTGGAACTGCGCGGCCAGGATTTTACGGCCCGCGCCTACATGCTGATTGAGAATACGGGCGACTCCTACAACCTCAACCCGCTAGCGCTGAATCTGGATTTGCAGAACGGCTCTAATGCCGTGTGGGGTGGCCGATTTCGGACTGCCTTACAAGATCAGCTCGGCGCAGGTACCAGCCTTGCCGATGCCATGCGCCAGGCCCGCGCAGTGGCCGATGCCGGCCGCGCCGTGCCAGGTACTGCCGCGTTCAACGACCTCAAAAACCAGATTGTGCATACCAACAACTGGGACAGTGGCGTGAACGTGCCCGGTGCACCCATCCCCGGCGGAGCGGCCCTTACGCAGCGCAGCCACACCTACCACGCCGAGGGTATTTGGAATCTGGGGCAGCGCATCAAATTTGCTGATGTGATTGTGGGAGCCGATGCACGCGTGTACGCTGTGATTCCGGATGGCAACAACTTCGTGGATTTCGGCCGCCCCATCAACGAGCGTACTCAGCCTGGTGGCGACAATCAGTACTATAAAAAGGTAGGGGGCTTTGCGCAGGCCACGAAGCTGTTCTTCGCGGAGCGCCTGAAAGTGACAGGCTCTTTGCGCCTCGACTACAACCCCGAATTCAACCCAAAGCTGAACCCACGGATTGCGGCCGTGTACACCGCTGCTGAGAAGCACAGCTTCCGGGCGTCGTACCAGAACGGCTGGCGCTTCCCGAGCTTGTTTGAGGCGCTGTCGTTCGTAAACAATGGCAACGTACGGCGGGTAGGCGGCCTGGCCCGCGTGAACGAAGGCCTGAACTACCTCGACAATTCCTATACGCTGGCCTCCATTTCCACCTTCAATGCGGCGGTGAATGCCTATGTGGCTGCCAATGCCGGCACTACCGCTTCGCAGGCTGCATTGCGTCCTGAAATTCGCAGCTTGCTTACCGTTGGCAACCTACCCACCGAGCAACCTGAGCAAATCAACGCCTACGAGGTAGGGTACCGTAGTGTGCTGTTCGACAACCGCTTGTCGATTGATGCGGATGCGTACTATAATATTTACTCGGGTTTCCTGGGGCAGGTAGAAGTGAGTGTGCCCAAGGATGCCAGCGGCAACCAAGTGCAGGTAGGCTCCGACAATGCCGTGCTGGCCGCTCTGAACAGTAACCGTGCAGCGCGCCAAGACCGTTACCGCGTGTATACCAATGCCCGCAACAAGTACAACAGCTACGGCTCTACGCTGGGCCTGACGTATAATTTCTACCAGAAATTCTCGATAGGTGGCAATGTCAACTTCAATAACCTATCTGCCAATGACGAGGCCGATATCTTTGTAACTGGCTTCAACACACCGAAGTGGGCTACGAATGTTACCTTCGGCAACCGCGAAATTGTGCGCAATGTGGGCTTTAACGTGGTGTGGCGGCGGCAGACTAGTTTTCTGTGGGAAAGCCCCTTGGCCAATGGCCGGGTGCCTGCTTACCAAACGGTAGACGCGCAAGTAAATGTGCGCGTTCCGAACCTGAAAACCACCATCAAGGTTGGAGGAGCAAACATCTTCAACAACCGGTATATCCAGTACGCTGCGGGTCCTACTATTGGAGGACTGTACTACGTAGCCTTAACATTTGACAATACCGTGCTGCGCTAACGCCAGCCTTCCTAAACGATTCCATCATGGCTGATACTCCAAAATTATCCGAAGTCGAACACATTAAGGCGGGCAGCAACTACCTGCGCGGCACCCTCAAAGAGAGTTTGGCCGACCCTATCACCGGGGCTATTGCACCCGACGATACGCAGCTCATCAAGTTTCACGGCTCCTACCAGCAAACCGACCGCGACCTGGAAAGTGAGCGGAAGCGCCAGAAACTGGAGCCGCTGTACTCCTTCATGATTCGGGTGCGCGTGCCCGGCGGCGTGGCTACCCCCGACCAGTGGCAGCGCATGGATGCTTTGTCGGATGCTTATGGCAGCGGCGCGCTCAAGCTCACCACGCGCCAGACGTTTCAGTTGCACGGTATCCTGAAGCGCGATTTGCGGGCTACCATTCAGGAATTCAACGATGTGCTAATGGACAGCATTGCGGGCTGCGGCGACGTGAACCGCAACGTGATGTGCGCCGCCAATCCGCACGAGTCGGCCCTGCACAAGGATGTGTATGCGGTGGCTACGGCCATCAGCGCCCACCTCACGCCCCGCACTACCGCCTACTGGGATTTGTGGCTGGATGGGGAGAAGCAGTATTCCAGCTTGGTGAATGATGGGGAGAAGGAAGACTTTGAGCCGATTTACGGCGCCACCTACCTGCCGCGCAAGTTCAAAATTGCCATTGCTGTTCCGCCCCAAAACGACGCTGATATCTTCTCCAATGACATTGCTTTGGTAGCCATTGCTGAAAACGGCGTGCTACAAGGCTTCAACGTGGCTATTGGCGGCGGCATGGGCATGACCTTTGGGATGCCCGAAACCTACCCCCGCCTAGCCGACCTCATCGGCTTTGTGCCGGTGGATAAGGTGGTAGACGTGTGCGAGAAAGTGGTAACCATTCAGCGCGACTGGGGCAACCGCGAAAACCGCAAGTTCTCCCGTCTCAAATACACCATCGACCGGGTAGGGCTGCCCGCATTCCTGGAAGAGCTACGCCTACGCCTGGGCTACGACTTGGAGGAAGCACGCCCCTTCCACTTCACCGGCTCCGGCGACTCATTTGGTTGGTCGCAGGGCGAAGATGGTAAGGAGCATCTGGCACTATTTGTAGAAGGTGGCCGTGTGACCAACAAAAACGGTGTAGAGCTGAAAACCGCCCTGCGCGAAATTGCCGCCTTCCACACCGGCGAGTTCCGCCTGACCGGCAATCAGAACCTAGTCATTGCCAACATCGACCCTAAGCACCGCCAACGCGTGCAGCAGATTCTGGAAAGCCGCGGTGCCTGGGCGCAAACCCAGCAGCAAACCGCGCTGCGCCTCAGTTCTCTGGCCTGCGTGGCCCTGAACACCTGCTCGCTGGCCTTCGCCGAAGCTGAGCGCTACCTCCCCCACCTCCTTGACCGCCTCGATACCGTCATTCAAGCCAATGGCCTCAGCGACGACGGCATTCTGATTCGGATGACGGGCTGCCCCAACGGCTGCGCCCGCCCCTACCTCGGCGAGATTGGCTTGGTAGGCCGGGCCATCGGGCGCTATAATCTCTACCTCGGCGCCGACCACTCCGGCCAACGGATGAACAAGCTCTACAAGGAAATGCTGGATGAGGAAGGCATTCTGGCTGAGCTAACGCCGCTGCTGGAAGCCTACGCTCAGGAGCGAGAGCCCCAGGAAAAATTCGGCGACTTCGTGATCCGCCAGGGCCACGTGACCGCCACCGTGCAAGGCTTGGATTTCCACGCTTAATTCAGTTGCGAGTGAGAATATATCTGTCATCCTGAGTGCAGCGAAGGACCTTATTGCAGTGGAACGAGTCGTTGCTAC
>NZ_JAHWGL010000066.1 GCF_019334315.1 Hymenobacter profundi | reverse complement strand
ACATTGTGGAGTATTTTGATTCGCTGGAAGACGAGTAATTAAGGCTGTCATCCTGAACGCAGCGGAGCGTAGTGAAGAACCTTATCACGTAAGAACAACCATTACAATAACGGCTCGCGCCAGCGTGATAAGGTTCTTCACTACGCTCCGCTGCGTTCAGGATGACAAAAAATTATCCTCATTTTGAACATCATCACCTACAACGTCAACGGCTTGCGCTCAGCCCTGAGCAAAGGCCTACTCGATTGGGTAGCCCAAGTCCAGCCCGACGTGCTGTGCCTACAAGAAATAAAAGCGGGTAGGGATGCCCTGAACGTGGGCGGTTTTGCCGACCTCGGCTACTACGCCTACCTGCACCCGGCCGAAAAGCCTGGCTACAGCGGCGTGGCTACTTTCTCAAAAGTGAAGCCTAACAACGTAGCAGTAGGCTGTGGCACCACAGATTACGACTCGGAGGGTAGAGTGCTGCGGCTGGATTTCGACGACTTTTCGGTGCTGAACACTTACATGCCCTCGGGCACCAGCGGGCCGGAGCGGCAGGCATTTAAAGTAGAGTGGCTGCACTTTTTCCGGCGCTATGTGCGCGAGCTGCAAGCAGCAAGCGTGCCCCCGCTCATCATCGGCGGCGACTTCAACTGCTGCCAGACCGACATCGACCTGCACAACCCCAAGGCCAACCAGAACAGCCCCGGCTTCACACCCGAGGAGCGCCAGTGGTTCCGGGATTTTCTGGCCGATGGGTTCACCGACTCCTTCCGCCACCATCACGGCGACGCCACTGGCCAGTACTCCTGGTGGACCTACCGCGCCGGTGCCCGCGCCCGCAACGTAGGCTGGCGCCTCGACCACCTGCTGGTAGATAAACAGTTAGAGCCGCGTATTCTGGAAGCCGGCCTGCTGCCTGACGCGGTACACTCCGACCATTGCCCGGCTTTCGTGGTGCTGTAGAGGCGCCTTACAGGTGCCCGTTGTTGCTGAGGGTAGGGCTTTGTGCGTAAGTGTGGGGCCAAGCCGTTCAACGACGAGCGCCTGCAAGGCGCCCCTACAGTACCATACGCTTCTACGGAACAATTTCCCTACCCTCCGTTGTCGTTCTCATACCGGCGGGCAAATCCGTATCTTGCCTGAACCGAACTGAGTCCTATCGCTAGTGGAAAACAGAGATACTACAGCGGCGCCGCTGCCAGCCCTACAACGGGTGCTGGACCAGTTGGAAGCCTTTAAGCGCAAGTTTTACCTGAGCCTGCTGGTGCGCGGCGGATTGGTAGCCTTAGGCCTGTTGCTGACCTTGTTCGTGGTCTTCAACCTGCTCGAATACTTTTTGTACCTGCCCACCTGGGTGCGGGGCGGGCTGCTATTTGGCTTTCTTGGCTTAGTAGTGTACGCCTTTGTGCGCTGGATTTGGCAGCCCCTAGCCGCCCTCACTAACCTGCGGCGCCTACTCTCCGACGAGCAAGCCGCTAGTAGGGTAGGGGAGTTGTTTCCAGAAGTACAAGACAAGCTCTTGAACGCCTTACAGCTGCAAGGCCAAGCCCGCGAAAACGCCCTGATTGCCGCCAGCCTGGAGCAGCGCGCTGGTCAGCTCGCCGGCTTTGAGTTCACGAAGGGCATTGACCTCAAAACCCAGACGCGGCCTTTGTGGAAATACGTGGCCGTACCGGCGGGCATTATTGCCTTGCTGCTGCTGGTGTACCCGGCGCTGTTCGTGCAAGGCACGGAGCGCATTTTGCATTATAACCGCGCCTACTCGCCGCCCGCGCCGTTTCGGTTTGTGGTAGAGAATAAGAATCTGCAAGCCTTTAAGGGCGAAGACTTTGCCTTGGAAGTAGCTGTAGAAGGCGACGCCCTACCCAACGATATTACGGTTCGCTACGATGGCCGGGAGCGGCACCTCAGCAAGCAGGCCAACGGTCGCTACCGCTACGAGTTCAAGCAGCTACAGAAGAACATTTCCTTTCAGTTGGCCGCTGCCGGTTTCACCTCCGATGAGTACGACCTGCGCGTGCGCCAGCGCCCTGATCTGCGCGACTTTTCGGTGCGCGTTTCCTACCCTACTTACCTGGGCAAAGCTGCCGAAACCATTCGCAACACAGGCAACCTGACCGTGCCGGAGGGTAGCACCGTGCAGTGGAACTTCGCTACCGAAGCCACCGACGAACTACAACTCGTTTTTCAAAACCCCAATGAAACCGTGACGGCCGCCGCCAATGGCGACGAGTTCACGGCTTCGCGGCGGGTAATGCGCAGCCAGCCTTACCTAGTGCGCCTGCGCAACCCCGCTAGCCTCAACCGCGACCCCATCCAATACCAGCTCACGGCCCTACCCGACCAAACACCCGACATCACCCTGGAAACCTTTGCCGACACCACGGCCCGGCAGTTTCTGGCCCTGGGCGGCACCGTGCGCGACGACTATGGCCTCTCGCGTCTGCAACTGCACTACCGCGTGGCGGGCGGCAACCCCGGCGCACCCTACAAGACCCGCGCCCTACCCTTGCAATCTGGTACGGCCCAGGCCTATGCCTACCAGTGGGACGTGCGCGCCCTCAACCTGAAGCCCGGCGACCGGCTGGAGTACTTCGTGCAGGTGTGGGACAACGATGGCGTGCACGGCCCCAAATCGGCACGCACGCGGCAAGCCGAGTACCGCCTACCCTCACGGGCAGCGCAGCGCGAGCAGTTGGCTCAGAAATCGGCGGCGGTGCAGAACCAGTTGAGCCGCGCCGGCGAGCAGAGCAAGCAGCTGGAGCGCGAAATGGCCAAAACCGACAACAAACTGAAAACCAAGCGCGAACTGAGCTTCCAGGACCGCAAGCAGTTGCAGAATATGCTGCAAGAAAAGAAGCAGGTAGACCAGCAGTTGGCTGACATGAAGCAAGCCTTCGAGCAGATGATGCAGCAGCAAAATGAGTTGGACCCCAAAAGCCAGGAACTGGCTGAAAAGGCGCAGGAGCTGCAAAAGCTGATGGAAACCTTGCTGGACCCCGAGACCAAGAAGCTCTACGAGGAGCTGCAAAAGCTCCTGGAAAACCAGCAGGACCACAACCAGTTGGACATGCAGCAACTTCTGCAAAAGCTCGAAAACAAAGAGCAAACCTTGCAGAAGGAGTTGGAGCGGGCTTTAGAGATGTTCAAGCAATTGCAGTTTGAGCAGAAGCAGGACGCTGCCCTCGACAAGCTGCAAAAACTGGCCGAGGAGCAGAAAAAGCTAGCCGAGCAAACCCAGCAAAACGACAAAAACAACCAGGACAACAAGCTCAGCAACGAGCAGCAAAAGCAAAAAAACGAGGAGCTGAAACAGCAGCAACAGCAGGCCAAGGAGCAGTTTGACGAAATCAAGCAGGACTTGCAGGACCTGAAGAAAATGGACGAGCAGTTGGGCGGCGAAAACGAGGCCGATGAGATGAAGCAGGAGCAACAGCAGGTAGACCAGCAGATGCAGGAAAGCCAGCAGCAACTCCAAAAAAATCAGAACCAGAAAGCCAGCCAGGCCCAGAAGCAAGCGGCCCAGAAGATGCAGCAAATGGCCCAGGAAATGCAACAGCAGATGGACCAGGAGGAGCAGGACCAGCAACAGCAGAACATCGACGGCCTGCGCGACATCCTGGAAAACCTGCTCAAGCTGAGCTTCGACGAAGAAGGCGTAATGAAGCAGTTTCGGCAGGTAGACCAGCAGGACCCGCGCTTTGTGCAGCTAGGCCAGCAGCAGCGCAAACTCCGCGACGACGCCCGCGTAGTGCAGGACTCGCTCTATGCCCTGGCCAAAAAAGTATTCCAGCTCCAGAGCTTCGTGACGCGGGAGGTAGGGGAGATGAACGGCCGCATGGATGAGTCGATGAACCACATCCAGCAGCGCGACGTGCGCCGCGCCACCGCCAGCCAGCAGCAGGCCATGACCAGCATGAACAACCTGGCCCTGATGCTGAACGATGCCCTGAAGCAAATGCAGGAACAGCAGCGCCAGAGCCAACAGCAACAGCAGCAGGGCGGCGGCAAGCCCGGCCGCAAAAAGAAGAAGGGTAGCAGCGCCGGCGAAGGTCAGCTAGGCCGCATGCAACAGCAGCTCAACCAGCAGATTCAGCAGCTCCAACAGAGCGGCAAATCGGGTAGGGCGCTGTCGGAGGAGTTGGCCAAACTAGCTGGACAGCAGCAGATGCTGCGCGACGCCTTGCAGAAAATGGACCAGATGAAGCCCGGCGGCAAGGAAGGCAAAGGCCAGGACGGCGGGGGCGGTACCGGCGACCTGAAAAAAATGATGGAACAAACCGAAACCGACCTCGTAAACAAGCGGCTGACGGAGCAAACCATCATGCGCCAGCAACAAATCCTGACTCGTTTGCTGGAAGCCGAGAAATCGGCCCAGGAGCGCGACCAGGAGGAACGTCGGGAAGCGCAAACGGCGCAGAACCGCCCGCCGGTATTTCCGCCTGCTTTTGAAAAATACAAGCAGCAGAAAACCCGGCAAACGGAGCTGCTCCGTACGGTGCCGCCCGCCCTCACGCCCTATTATCAGCGGGAGGTCAGTGAATATTTTCAGAAAATGAAATAGCTCTCCTTATTTTTACCGCCGCTGCCCCTCTTACCAACCCCTTATGAAGCAGGTTAAAATTCAAATTCCTTCGCTGGTCGAGAACATCCGAGTAGTGGAAAGTTTCATCGACAATTCGAAGGATACCTTCCATATTGAAGACGACATCTACGGCAACATTATGGTGGCCGTCACCGAAGCGGTGAACAACGCCATCCGGCACGGAAATAAGTTCGACAAGGACAAGAACGTATTTCTGTCGCTTTACGTAGATCAGGACCGTCTGAAGTTCGAAGTACAGGACGAAGGCGAAGGCTTCGACTACGATAACCTACTGGACCCCACGGCTCCCGAAAACCTGGAAAACCCCGGTGGCCGCGGTATCTTCCTCATTCGCCACCTCGCCGACGAGGTGGAGTTCACCCAGGAGGGTCGCAACGTGCAGCTCACGTTCCTACTCGCCCCTGCGCCTGCCACTTCCGATTCTCCATCTGACCACGTCACGGCCTAAGCCCTGGTATGAACACAGCTGAACACGACGAGTTTTTGCACGAGGAGCCGCGCCACGAAACGCCTGGCATCGAGTTTATCGTAGAGGAAGTGGATTTCGAGTTGGCCGACGCTGCCGAACTCACCTCCTGGATTGAGCGGATTGCGGCGGTGCACGAGCACGAAATCGTTCAGCTGACCTACATCTTTTGCTCTGACGAGTACTTGCACCAGGTGAACGTGGAATACCTTGACCACGACACGTATACCGATGTTATCACCTTCGATAACTCGGACACGTCGGACGTGATTGAGGGCGACATCTTCATTTCGGTGGAGCGAATCCGCGAAAATGCCCAGCAACTGGGCGTGACGTTCCGCGACGAATTGCACCGCGTAATGATTCACGGTGTGCTACACCTGCTGGGCTACGCCGACAAGGACCTGCTGAGCCAGACAGCCATGCGCAAAAAGGAAGACGACTGCCTCTTGCTACGCACATTCTAGGCGTTTTGCATCCGTTTTTCATGGATTGATTTTTCAGGAACGCCCGCCGAAATGCGGGCGTTTTCTGTATTGTTGCCTACCCGTTGTCATTCCGAGCAGCGCGAGGAGTCTGAGCAAGTCTCGCCGAGGACAGTTATCCAGATTCCTCGCGCTGCTCGGAATGACCATCCCTACCCACGTTATATTTCTATGTCCGCCGTGCCCCCTCCATTTCCTATTATTCCGGGCAACATGCTGGATTATTACCTGGGCCAGGGTTATTACCGGATGCATCAGGACTTATTCACGTGCCGTTTCCTACCCATCAACGACACGCTGCACACGGTGCATTGGCTCCGACTGGCGCTCGACAACGTGACGTGGGGGCCGGAGCAGCGCCGCTTGCTGCGCCTAAATGAGCCGTTCGGCGTTTCTATCCGGCCTTTCCGGCTTACTGATGAATACGAGATGCTGTACGCGCAGTACCGCGCCTCCATCACCTTCGACGCGCCGCCTACTGTGGAGGCCTTTCTGCTGGCTGGCGCCACCCACAACATCTTCACCACCGAGGTGCTGGAAGTGCGCGACAACGGGCAGCTGATTGCGGCCGGTATTTTCGATAGTGGCACCCGCAGCTTGGCCGGCATCATGAATTTCTATGACCCTGCCTACCGCAAAAACAGTCTAGGCAAGTACCTGATGCTGTTGAAAATAAACCACGCCCGCCAGCAGCACATGCAGTATTACTACCCTGGCTACCTGGTGCATGATTACCCCAAGTTCGACTACAAGCTGTTTCCCTGCCTACCTGCTACGGAGGTGTTCAACTGCCTGCGCGACCAGTGGCTCCCATTTACCTGGGAAGAGGTGAACCGGCAAGCCACTGAGCTGATGCTTGATTGGGACGAGCAGGAACTAGACTAACTGCCTGAATTGTATCTTTGCACACGCTTTTCGCAGTGAAGGGTATCCACTTGCAAATAGAGGTGTTTGCTGGGTTTTTAACACTCTCAAACTCGCCTTTCAAGCTTGCGTGAACTCCGGGCGAAAAAATTCTATTAAGAAGGCATGTTTCAGCAAGAAGAATACGATGTGATTGTGGTGGGCGCGGGCCACGCGGGCTGCGAAGCCGCCGCCGCTGCCGCCAACCTGGGCTCGAAAGTGCTGCTGGTGACCATGAACATGAACACCATTGCGCAGATGTCGTGCAACCCCGCCATGGGCGGGGTTGCCAAAGGGCAGATTGTGCGCGAGGTAGACGCCTTGGGCGGGCAGTCGGGCATCATCACCGACAAAACCATGATTCAGTTCCGGATGCTGAACCGCTCCAAAGGCCCCGCTATGTGGAGCCCGCGCGCGCAATCGGACCGCATGCGCTTTGCTGAGGAGTGGCGCCTCACGCTGGAAGGCATTGCTAACGTAGACTTCTGGCAGGAAGCCGTGCTGGGCCTAATAGTGGAAAACGATACGGTGGTAGGCGTGAAAACGCAGCTCGGTATCGAGTTCCGGGGTAAGTCGGTGGTGCTCACCAATGGCACCTTCCTAAACGGTCTCATTCACATCGGTGAAAAGAACTTTGGTGGGGGTAGGGCTGCCGAGCGCGGCAGCACTGGCATCACGGAGCAGCTGAAGGAGCTGGGCTTCGAAGCTGGCCGCATGAAAACCGGCACCCCGCCTCGCGTAGACGGCCGCTCCTTGGACTACTCCAAAATGGAGGAGCAGGCCGGCGACGACGTGCCCAGCAAATTCTCCTACCTCGACACGCCTGCACTAGCCAAGCAGCGCCCCTGCTACATCACCTACACCAACGCCGAGGTGCACGAAATCCTGCGCGAGGGGTTCGAGAAGTCGCCCATGTTCCAAGGCCGCATCAAGGGCTTGGGGCCGCGATATTGCCCGAGCGTGGAGGACAAAATCAACCGCTTTGCCGACAAGGACCGCCACCAGATTTTTGTGGAGCCCGAGGGCTGGAGCACGGTAGAAGTGTACGTGAACGGTTTCAGCTCGTCCCTACCCGAGGACGTGCAGTATCGCGCCCTGCGCAAGATTGCGGGCTTCGAGAATGCCAAGATGTTCCGGCCTGGCTACGCCATCGAGTACGACTTCTTCCCGCCTACCCAGCTCAGCCTCACGCTGGAAACCAAGCGGATCAAGAATCTGTACTTCGCGGGCCAGATCAACGGCACCACGGGCTACGAGGAAGCGGCGTGCCAGGGCCTGATGGCCGGCATCAACGCGCACAACAAAGTACACGGCAAGGCACCCTTCGTGCTCAAGCGCAGCGAGGCCTACATTGGCGTGCTCATTGATGACTTGGTGAACAAAGGCACTGACGAGCCCTACCGCATGTTCACGAGCCGCGCCGAACACCGCATCCTGCTCCGCCAGGACAACGCCGACCTGCGCCTCACGCCGCTGGGTTACGAGTTGGGTCTGGCTTCGGAAGAGCGTATGGAGCTGGTGCGCCAAAAGGAGCAACAAACCCAAGAGGTGCTGACGCTGCTAGGCAAGTTTGCCATCGAGCCCCACGAAATCAACAGCTTGCTAGAGGAGCTGGGTTCGGCTACCATCCACGAGAAAACCCGCGCCGTGAATTTGCTGCGCCGCCCCAACGTGGAGCTGGCCGACCTCACCCGCGTATTGCCTGGCCTCACGCTGGCCCTGGCGCCCTACCGGGCCGAGGCATTGGAGCAGACCATTATCCTGGTGAAATACGAAAACTACCTGGCCAAGGAGCACCAGCAGGCCGCCCGCGTGCAGGAGCTGGAAAACTTCGTAATCCAAGGCCGGCTCGACTACAAAGCCATGCCCGCCCTCTCGCACGAGGCCCGCGAGAAGCTGCTCAAGATTCAGCCCGAAACCTTGGGCCAGGCCAGCCGCATCAGTGGCGTCTCACCAGCCGACGTTTCGGTGCTGATGGTGTACTTGGGTAGATAGTTTTTGTGTTAAGTGATAGAGCGTGTCGTGCTTCATCTGGCGTCCGCGCAGCCGAAGCATCTCTACTGCAGCCGTAATCTTTCTCAATAAGAATTACTATTGCGGTAGAGATGCTTCGGCTGCGCGGACGCCAGATGAAGCACGACGTTCATGCGCTTACTATTCAACATCTCATTTCTGTGTCTTACGAACGTTTAGAGGCTTGCCCGGTGTGCGGGAAATTGGACTTCCAGAATAAGCTGGTGGTTGAAGATAAGTCGGTGAGCAAGGAGAGCTTCGCTATTCAGCAGTGTACGGCGTGCAAATTTCAGCTCACCAATCCGCGCCCCGATGCGGCCCATATTGGGCGGTATTACGAGTCAGATGAATATGTGTCGCACAACAGCGGCGCGGCTGGGCTCATCAACCAAGCCTATAAAGTAGCCCGCTTTTTTACCCTGCGGCGCAAGGTGGCTCTGCTGAATCGGTTGGTGCCAAGCAAAGGCAAACTGCTGGACTACGGCTGCGGTACGGGTCATTTTGTGGCGGCGGCCAAGTCCGATGGCTGGCAGGTGCATGGCCTAGAACCCAACCCCCGCGCCCGCGAAGAGGCGATGCGTAGGGTAGGGGCCAACGTGGGCACGCCTGAAGACCTCGGCAAGCTACCGGCCGGCTCCTTCGACGTGATTACGCTGTGGCACGTATTGGAACACGTTCATACCCTGAACGAAACCCTGCGCCAGCTCATTCAGCTCTTGAAGCCGGAGGGTGTGCTTATCATTGCCGTTCCCAACGTAGAAAGCCTCGACGCTCAGCACTACCGCCAGGATTGGGCGGCCTACGACGTGCCGCGCCATCTCTACCATTTTGCGCCCAATACCATGCGCCAGTTGCTGAAAAAGCACAAAATGCAGGTGCGCGAAACCCTACCCATGGCCCTGGACGCCTACTACGTGAGCATGCTCAGCGAGAAACACCGCGCCGAGCAGGGGCAGGGCATGTTGGCCGTGTTGAAAGCCGGCTACCAGTCGAACCGCTACGCGGCCCAGCACGGCGGGCAATATTCCAGCCTGATTTACGTAGCTACTCGGCGCTAAGCCTGTTCCCCAATGGGGTAGGGGAGGGGCTATGTAGTTGATTGTTAAGTTGAGTGATAGTGGGCGGCGGTGAGCGAAGCCTGCGCTTCGTGCCGCCGTCACTGTTTTTGTCTATTTATTTATGATGCAATTTGTGCGTGCTGGTTGGATACGGTGGGTAGCCGGGTTGGCGCTGCTGAGCGGCTGCGCTACCATTGCCTCGCCCGATGGTGGTGCACGCGACCTGGTTCCGCCCGAGCTGGTGAGCACTAGCCCAGAACAGGGCGCCCGCAACGTGACGACCCAAACCATTCGGCTGGAGTTTTCGGAGGAAGTGCAGTTGCAGGACTTGGCCAAAAACCTGATTGTGGCCCCGCTGATTCCGGATGAGAACCACTACAAAGTGCGCGAGGACCGCACGGCTATTTCGCTGATTTACGATAAGCCGTTTGCGCCGAATACCACCTACTCCTTCAACTTTGGGGATGCCGTAGTGGATATCACCGAGAAGAACAAGGCCAAAAACGTGCGGCTGGCGTTCAGTACCGGCCCGCAGCTCGACTCGGGTATGGTGCGCGGCGTGGTGACGGACCTGCTCACGACCAAGCCTGCCGAGAATGCCTCCGTGATGCTATACCCCGCCAACGACACCGCCTTTTCGGTGCGCAAGGGTAGGCCCTACTACCTCACTCGCACCGACAAATCCGGCGCTTTCACTCTGGAAAACCTGAAGGCAGGCCCGTACCGGCTGTATGCTTTGGTGGATAAAAACCAGAGCTTCCGCTATGAAGATGGGGAGAAAATTGCCTACCTCCCCGAGCCCATTCAGGTAGGCGAAACACTCGACTCGGTGCGCCTACAACTGGTGCGCCCCGACGCCCGCCGGGCGCTCATTACTGGTCAGCAGCCCGAGCCTACCCGGTTCAAGGTATCCTTCAACGAGGGAGTAAGCCGGGCGCGCCTGGCTCCACTGCCCGGCACCGCCGCCCGCCCCGACACGGCTACCCTCAACCAAGGCATATTGCTAGCTGAGGAGGGCAAGACGCTATTAGTCTTCAAAACGCCCACCTTTACGGAGGGCCGCTACGTACTCACGGCCGCCGATAGTGCCGGCAACGTAGGCCGCGACACCCTCGACGTGCGCTTTCAGGGCAAAGAACCAACGCGCCGGGCAGTAGGCTACGCCGTGGAAGGCAATCCGCAGCAAGTGTACCGCCAGGGTCAGGTGCGGGTGAAGTTCGCGGTGCCCGTACGCATTGCGCCAGACAAGCCCTTTGCTACCCTCACTGAAGACTCTACCGCAGCCAAGCGCCCCCTGCGCCTACCCAAAGACGGCCGCCTGAACGATACCCGCACGGAGCTAACCATTAACCTGGATACCAAGGCCGAGAAAACGCTGGTTTTTCAGTTCGACAGTACCAACATTCAGGCCGTCACGGGGCAGTCGTTGGGCTTTCGGCCGCTGAAGCTGGGCGTGAGCGAGCAGCCGGCTTCTGGGTCGTTGTCGGGTACCATACAGACCAAGTATACCAGCTACGAGGTGCAGGTAATCGACCAGAAAGCCCAGACGATAGCAGTGCTCAAAAGCCCCAAAAAGACGTTCCGCTTCGATAACCTGCCGCCCGGCACCTACCGCCTGCGGGTGCTCATCGACGCCAACAACGACGGCACCTGGCAGGGCAGCGACCCGAATCTGCAAGTGCCTCCCGAGCCGATTTACCTCGGCCCAGTGCTACAACCTGTGCGGGCCGGGTGGGATCAGGAAGAGATTAAGCTGGTCTTTTAGAATTGTTTTCTCGGACTCAAAGCCCCTGCCTACGTATGGCAGGGGCTTTTTTATTGATGGCATTCTTGCAGGCGTCTGCTTATGCGCATGGGTAAGGCGCAAGCTCGTCGTTAACTACCGCTCCGCCCTACCCGTACGTGCTGGGGTACCCCACTTCCTTCGCCATGTCCGACACCATCGACCCTACCCACACCTCTGGTGCTACCCAGTCTACCTGGTTTGCCACCACCGAAGCGCTACCTACTTTTTCGCCCCTACGCCAAAACTTCACGGTAGATGTGGTAGTGGTAGGTGCGGGCATTGCCGGTCTTACCACGGCCTACCTGCTGGGCAAAGAAGGAAAGCGCGTAGCCGTGCTGGAAGATGGTGAAATAGCCAGCGGCGAAACCGGCCGCACCACAGCTCACCTTTCCAATGCGCTGGATGACCGCTACACCACGCTGGAGCAGTTGTTTGGACAGGAGGGCGCCCGCCTGGCCGCCGAAAGTCATGGTGCTGCCATCGACCAAATTGAGCAAATAGTAGCCGATGAGCAGATTGATTGTGATTTCAGCCGCTTAGATGGCTACCTGTTTCTGGCGAAAGAAAACACCCACCAGGAGCTCTTGGACGAGCGCGATGCCGCGCACCGCGCCGGCCTTACTGGGGTAGAGTGGCTACCTGATGCTGGTACTGAGGGCTTCCAGACCGGCGAGTGCCTACGCTTTCCCAACCAGGGCCAGTTTCATATTTTGAAATACCTGCGCGGGGTAGCGAAAGCCATTGTGGCGCAAGGTGGCCAAATCTTCACGCACTCCCACGCCACCGAAGTGCAAGGCGGCGACACGGCGCTGGTGCGCACCACCGAAGGCTTTGAGGTACGCGCCCAGGCCGTAGTAGTGGCCACTAATACGCCGTGCATCGACCGTGTAGTGATGCACACCAAGCAGGGCGCCTACCGCACCTACGCGCTGGGCGCCCAGGTGCCGCGTGGCGCCGTTACCACGGCCCTGTATTGGGATATGGCCGATCCGTACCACTACATCCGCGTGCAGCCAGTACCGGATTCTGATTCGAACGATCTATTGATTGTAGGCGGTGAGGACCATTCAGTGGGGCACGACGATCCGCAGGCCCGGCTGGCTTGCCTGGAAGAATGGACACGGGCGCATTTTCCGGCTATTACTTCCATCGATTTCCGCTGGTCGGGGCAGGTGCTGGAGCCTAATGATGGCCTGGCCTACGCCGGGCGCAATCCGCTGGACGAGCCCAACGTGTACATCATCACCGGCGACTCGGGCCACGGCATGACGCACGGCACGCTGGGCGCGATGCTGCTGCGCGACCTCATCCTAGAACGCTCCAACCCCTGGGCGGAGCTCTACGGCCCCGGCCGCGTAACGCTCAAAGCAGAATCGCTTAAGGAGTTTGCCCGCGAAAATGCCCGCGTAGTAGCCGACTACACCGACCTACTCACGGGCGGCGACGTGGCCTCAGCCGATGCTATTGCACCCGGCAGCGGCGCCGTACTGCGGCACGGCGTCACGAAGGTGGCTGTGTATAAAGACCAGCAGGGACAGGTACACGAGTGCTCCGCCATTTGCCCGCACCTAGGTTGCGTGGTGCATTGGAATGAGTTGGAAACCAGCTGGGATTGTCCGTGCCACGGCTCCCGTTTCGATGCGTACGGTAAGCTGCTGATGGGACCCGCCAACTCAGACCTAGCACCGTCATAAGCCTACCCTTTTCCTACCCCCGTTGCAGCGCAAGGCCTGGCTTTTCAGTCAGGCCTTTGTTTTTGCAGCTTGCCCTGATTTTGGGTTTAATAGGATGGATAGAATGTCGGCTATATGAGTTATTCACACTCAAAAGTGCCCGTACGGGCTTGTAGTGCGGTACCCTTTATTTTATCCACATATTTATCCACTGCCTTTTCCGCAACCCACATAATGTGTGGATAATATGGTGGAAACCTGGGGATAACTCGTGGATAAAAAGCGGATAAGTTTTTTTGCACGGTGAATAACCCTTACAGGTGAAATTGGCTGTGGATAAGGGTGGATAACTATCCCCTAAAAAACCCACAATCCACACTGCGATGTGCGTGTGGATTGTGGATTTGTGGACAAGCCTGTGGATTGTGAATAATCGATTTAACTGCTTTAATATCTGTTGTTTAGTATCCACATACCCTGTTGATAGACAGTGGATAACTGCTTTTTTATTCACAAGTTATCAGCCATGTTGATAACCCTTCCGATTTATCCACTTATGCACACTCCTAACAACAGGGATAAAAGAGAAAAATTTAAAAAATGAATTTAAAAAGTTATTAACTCTGTGGAAAAGCGAAAGGCCTCGTTCAGGCGGTTGGGCAGAGTCGAGCTTCGCTTGGGCAGGTAGGTAGAGCCAAGTTGCGGTCGGGCGAGTAGGCAGAACCGGGCTTCGCACACGGGGGGCGCTGGGCGGCAGTTATCCACGATTTAGCCGCAGGGTGGTGGATAAGTAGGTTAAATGGCCGCTCGTCGGTTTTCAGCGTATAAACTTCTCTGAACTTCGCCTGCCATGCCCTTCGACTACAACCTGGATTTCCACCATACCGACTTCCGCCAGCACCCGGAACTGTACCGGGTGGGCAAGGGCGAGCAGGGTGTACTGCTGGTAGAGCCCTATAAGTCGGAGATTCTGCCTCACTGGCGCTTCCGTACGCCCGAAGTAGCCCAGAAGTCGTCGGAGAAGATTTACGCGCTGTTTGAGGCGTATTTGCGCGATGAGGACTTTGTGGGTGCCGATATGGCCCGCAAGTTTTTGCAGATGGGCTACACCCGCGCCCGGCGCTACGCCAACCACCGTGGCGGCAAGAAGTACGACGGTCCCGTGCCGGACGACAAAAAAGGCCAGAGTGGCGCCCACGGCCGGGCCGAGCTACCCCGAGCCCCCGAAGACCCTACCAAAGCCGAGGCCGCCCGCATCTTCAAAGAGAAGTGGGATGCGGCCCGGGCCTACCCTCTCTACCAAGAGCAGAAAGCTGACTTTGAACAGCGCTACGGAAAATGAGTTGTCAGTGTGGATAAAATCAGCGTACTGATAACTCTCAACGGCCAACCGGCAACTGAACTCCTACCTTTACTCTCCTTCACCAAACCCCTACCCCTATGCAAACGACCCCTAATACCCCCGACGATACGTTGGAAGAACACGAAATCATCCTAGGCACCGGCATGGGTCCCTTGAAGTTTGGCGCCACCCGCGACGAGGTGCGTCAGCTGATGGGCGAGCCCGAGGAAATTGAAGAGTCGGATGACGACGACGAGTTTGAGCACCAAGCCTGGAACTACCTCGACGAAGGCTACTCCCTGTACTTCGACCGCGAGGACGACTACCGCCTGAGCTGCATCGAAACAGACTACCCCGCGATGCGCCTGTTCGGCGAGTCTATCCACGGCAAGTCGGTGGAGGAGATTCAGGACCTGATGCGCCGCAACAACGTGGAAGACCCAGAAGTGGAAAAAATGGATACCGGTGAGATGCGTCTTTCCTATGAAGACCAGATGATTGACCTGTATTTCGACGAAGGCGAACTGCAATTTGTCAACTTCGGTGTGTTCATAGACGACGACATGGAGGTACAATGGCCGGCCTAAAGCTGGAGTTATCCACAAAATCAGACTAAAACAGTGTGGATAAGTGGATAACTCATTGGTTTTCTAGTGAATTGATCTCATTTTGCTAATCTAAGCGTGTTAGCAACCACGTTATCAACACAACTGTTAACAACGCAAAAGCCGCTCCCACAATGGGAGCGGCTTTTGTCTTCTCAGCCCAAAAAGAAGCTAGCAGCTACTCTAAATCAGCGCTCGGAATAGCAGGAACAAACTGCCAGCCAAGAACATGGTTACAGGCAGCGTGAGTATCCAGGCCAAGGCAATGCTGCGAATCATCTGCGGGTTCAGGTTCTTCACACCGCGGTTGGCCACCATGCTACCTGCAATGGCCGACGATAATACGTGGGTAGTAGAGGATGGCAAGCTCAACCAGGTAGAGCCACCAATCATAGCCGCTGCTACCAGTTCCGAGGAAGCGCCTTGGGCATACGTTAGGTGCTCCTTGCCAATTCGCTCACCAATCGTTTTCACAATGCGCTCCCATCCTACCATCGTACCAATACCCAGGGATAGGGATACCATGAGGAGCACCCACCACGGGGCGTAATCCGTGAAGCGGCGCATATCGGTGATGGCGGCTTCGTAGGTGTTGCGGTCATTGGTGCTTAGGCTCACCTTATCGCTGCCAATGATTTTCTTAGCGCTGCTATAGGTGAGCAGAATAGCCTTGCGAATGCGGAACCGCTCGGCCTGGGGAAGCTGCGCCACGTCGGTTTTGCCGCTGAATATGCTGTCGAGGGTAGCGGTCTGGGACTTCACTTCCAGCAGATTCTGGCGATTATCGGCACTCAGCTCCTGCGGGTTTACTTTGTTCATCACCAGCTCCACCCGCTGCAACGACTCGCGCATGTCCAGTGGGTTCAAGGTTTGGTCGATGGCGAAGTAGGTAGGCACAATGCCAATCAGGATCAGCATAATCAGGCCCACGCCTTTCTGACCGTCGTTGGAGCCGTGGAAAAAGCTCACCAGCGTACAAGTGGTTACCAGCGTCAGACGAATCCAGAGGGGTGGGGGCTTGCGCTTGTGTGGCTCTTTGAAGATGGTTTTGCTCTTCACAAAGCGCTTGAGCATATACATCAGCAAAATAGTGAGCGTGAAGCCGAACAGCGGCCCTACCAGTAGGGCAAGGCCTGCCTCGCCGGCTTTGCCCCAGTTCACGCCGGAGCCATTACCACCCGAAATCAGGCTGAACGCAATGCCTACCCCTAAGATGGACCCAATGAGGGCGTGCGACGACGACGAGGGTAGGCCGTAGTACCATGTGCCCACGTTCCAGATAATGGCAGCCAGAATGAGGGCGCCTACCATGGCAATGCCGTGGTACACGTTCTGATCAACTAAGCTTTCGACGGGCAATAGGTAGATAATACCCATCGCAACGCCAATACCACCGGAAAATACGCCGATGAAATTCCAGAATGCCGACCATACCACGGCCACCCACGGGCGCAGGGTGTTGGTGTAGATGACGGTGGCCACGGCATTAGCTGTGTCGTGGAAACCGTTAACGAATTCGAACGCGCAGGCTGCCAGCAAACAAACTAGCAGCAGTAGTAGCACGTGAGGCTCTAAGCCGAACATAAGAGGGTAGTTGGTGAGAAATCAGATTTCAGCAGTCAAAGGTACAGGTACCCCAAAGGGTAGCAAGATTATGAAATTGTTACTGGAATTGCCGAATCGGTAACTTATAGGTAATCTGAGAGGCTAAAGAACTGGGAGATTAAATAGGGTAGAGATGAGCAAGGACTGAACGATGGCGCGAGGCTGTGTCCCGTGCCGTCTAGTAGCAAGGCTTCTGGCCTGCGGTCGTCCGCGCCAATGGCGATATTCGGGAAAAGTTATCCGAGTGAGTAGGCCAGAGGCCAGCTACTAGACGGCACGGGACACAGCTCCACGCCATTGCGTCGCCACAAAATCCGTGAAATCCGTTAAAATCCGCGCTAATCCGTGATACTTTTGCAGCTATGAGCAACGCCCCGCAGAAACCTTCCCTCGAGAATACCCAGCTGAAAGATATTGTCAGCCACGCCAAGGAATACGGTTTCGTATTCCCGTCCAGTGAAATCTACGACGGCCTGGCCGCCGTGTACGACTACGGCCCCAACGGCGTGGAGCTGAAAAACAACCTCAAACGCCTCTGGTGGCAGGCCATGACGCAGCTGCACCAGAACGTGGTCGGCATTGATGCGGCTATCTTCATGGCGCCCCAAACCTGGGTTGCCTCTGGCCACGTGGCTGGTTTCAACGACCCCTTGGTGGATAACCTCGACAGCAAGAAGCGCTACCGCGCCGATGTGCTGGTGGAAGACAAAGCCGCCGAGTACGAGGCCGCCGGTCAGCAAGACCGCGCCGCCGACTTGCTCGCTACCCTCGGCCGCCTGCTTACCGACAACGACCTGGCCGCCGTGAAGGAGCTGATTGTGTCGGAGAAGATTGTGTGCCCCATCTCCGGCACCTGCAACTGGACCGACGTGCGCCAGTTCAACCTGATGTATTCCACCCAGGGCTCGGCCGTGGAAGGCGACGCCGCCCAGATTTACCTGCGCCCCGAAACCGCCCAGGGTATCTTCGTGAACTTCCTGAACGTGCAGAAATCGGCGCGGCAGAAGGTGCCGTTTGGTATTGCTCAGATTGGCAAGGCCTTCCGCAACGAAATTGTGGCCCGCCAGTTCATCTTCCGCATGCGGGAATTCGAGCAGATGGAAATGCAATTCTTTGTGCGCCCTGGCACCGAAGGTGAGTGGTACGACACCTGGAAGGCTGCCCGTCGCCGTTTCCACGAGGCCGTGGGCTTGGCGCCCGAGAAGCTGCGCTTCCACGACCACGACAAGCTGGCGCACTACGCCAAAGCTGCCGTGGACATCGAGTATGAGTTTCCCTTCGGCTTCAAGGAAATCGAGGGCATCCACTCCCGTTCCGATTTCGACCTGACCCAGCACCAGGAGCTGAGCCGCAAGAAGCAGCAGTACTTCGACAACGACGTGAACCCCGAGACCGGCAAGCCCTACGGCAACTACGTGCCCTACGTAGTAGAAACCTCGGTAGGCGCCGACCGCCTGTTCCTGGCTACCCTGTGCCAGGCCTACCAGGAAGAAACTATCACCGAAGGCGAAGGCGAGAAGGAGCAAACCAAAACCCGCACCTTCCTGAAGCTGCACCCGGCGCTGGCCCCCATCAAAGCGGCCATTTTCCCGCTGGTGAAAAAGGATGGCATGCCCGAGAAGGCCGAGGAAATCTTCAACAGCCTACGTTTCGACTTCCCCGTGATTATGGAGGAGCGCGACGCCATCGGCAAGCGCTACACCCGCCAGGACCTCATCGGCACACCGTTCTGCATTGTGGTAGATGGCCAAACGCTGGAAGACGACACCATAACCGTCCGCCACCGCGACTCGCGCGAGCAAACCCGCATGCCCATCAGCGAGCTGCGCGCCTACATTGGCCAAGCCGTGAGCTTCGCCCGGATTTTCGAGAAGCTGTAAGCGTGATTGAACTGAGTGACAACAGAAACGGCCCCGAGCAATCGGGGCCGTTTCTGTTGTTAGAAAGGGTAGGAAACTCAATTATCACTCAGCCAGGCGCTGGCTTCGTGGCGGGAGGTGAAATAGTTGAACTCCACCTGTGCGGGCGTCAGGCTGGTGTTGCCCATCAGGTAGCTGCCGATCTGGTGTTGATACTGTCCCTCAGACAACACAGCGGCAATGTACACCGGCCGGTCGAGGGTAGGGGGAAAGGTGCGGGCCAATGGCTCCAGCAGATATTCTTCGTCGTCGGCTGGTGGGGCGTTGCGCTTGAGATCCAACAGAAGCTTACCCACGTTTTTGCGCAACATCTCATCCAATGCCAGCTGATACGCTTGTTCAAACGACATAGAGAGGCTGGTGGCGCTATACGTGAGTTGCAACATATCCGTCTTACGATGGTAAGTAAGTAAGACTTCCGGAGCTTGAAACAAAATCATCGAGTAAGAAGAGCAATGGTAATACTACCACTTCGAAATACATTTGGGAAAAGGAAAACAACCTTGTTATTGTATTATACCTGTATATAGTAACTGTAAAGCTCGTTATATTTAAAATATAATTTTATGTATGTACCTACATTTTTTTATAAACGCCATTGCCGTTGCTTTAGTGCATTTTTCGACGCCGTAGACTAGCTGCCCCGCTTTGCGTACCTTTGCTCCATTTTAGCAGCCTATGTGGAGTAAACTCGCCTTATTCATCATCAAGAACCGGCGGCTGCTACTTCTGCTGCTGGCGGCTATTACGGTGTTTATGGCCTGGAAAGCCAAAGACGTAGAAATGACCTACGACTTTGCCCAGGTGGTCCGGCCCGATGACCCGGACATGGTGTATTTCCAACGCTTCAAAAAGCAGTTTGGGGAAGACGGCAACGTGCTGGTGCTGGGCTTGCAGGATAGCAGTATCTACCGGCTCGGCAACTTCAACGAGCTGCGCACCCTCACCGATACCCTGGGTAAAGTGCAGGGCGTGAGTGGTGTGCTGAGCATCACCAAGCTCATTCGGCTGGATAAGGATACGGCCAACCGGCAGTTCCAGGCGGTGCCCATCTTCCGCACGTTTCCGCAGACGCAGGCCCAGCTGGACTCGCTGATGCAGATCGTGAACCAGCAGGAATTCTACAAAGGCCAGCTGATCTCACCGCGTACCGGGGCTACCCTGCTGGCTCTCACCATGGACCCGAAGTACCTGAACTCCAGCCGGCGACAGGCCGTGATGGATAAGATTCTGGGCCACGCCGAACGTTTCAGCAAGAAAACCGGCATTCGGCTGCACTACGCCGGCCTACCCTACGTGCGGTCTACCATGACGAGCAAGGTAGCCGGCGAGATGAAGTTTTTCGTGCTGCTGACGGTGCTCATCATGGGCGCTACCCTGCTGATGTTCTTCCGCTCGTGGGCGGCCGTGGTGTTTCCGCTGCTTATTGTGCTGATTGTGGTGGTGTGGTGCATTGGCTCGATGGTGCTGCTGGGCTTCAAAATCAGCCTGCTCACGGGCCTGATTCCGAGCATTCTCATCGTAATTGGCATCCCCAACTGCACCTACCTGCTCTCGCGCTACCACTACGACTACCGCAAATCCGGCAACCAGGTGCTTGCTATGACGCGCGTAGTGCGCAAAATTGGGCTCGTAACGCTTATGAACAACACGACCACGGCCATCGGCTTTTTCGTGTTTTGCTTCACCAACATTGCCATTCTCTACGAGTTCGGGCTGGTGGCGACCATCAACATTTTCGCCGCCTTCGTCATCTCGTTTATCATGATTCCGGCCATCTTCACCTACCTACCGCCGCCTACCCCCAAGCAGCTGGAGCACCTGGACGCCAAGCCGCTGACCAAGCTGCTAGAGTTCTTTGAGCACCTGGTACTGGAGCGACGCGGCACGGTATACATTCTGGCCCTGGCGCTGGTGGGGCTGTCGGCGCTGAGCATCACGCGGGTGAAGGCCATTTCCTACATGGTAGACGACCTGCCCAAAGACTCGTCGGTAAATGCCGACCTGAGCTTCTTCGAGCAGCACTTCAATGGCATCATGCCTCTGGAAATTGTGGTGGATACGGGCAAGAAAAAGGGCATTCTGAAGCTGAAAAACCTGGAGCGCATCGACCGGCTGGAGAACTTCCTGCGCACCCAGCCCGAGCTAACGGCCCCCGTCAGCATCGTCACCTTCCTGAAGGCTGCTACCCAAACGTTCTACAACGGCGAGCCCGACTACTACCGCCTCCCCGACAACTCCGAGAAGAACTTTATTCTGAGCTATCTGGCCCGCTCGCAGGGCAACGGCGGCCCCATGAACAGCAAGTTGCTGCGCTCTTTCGTGGACGATTCGAGCCAGCAGGCGCGCATTTCGCTGAAGGTGGCCGACATCGGCTCCCGCAACCTCGATACGCTGCTTGCCAATAAGATTCAGCCTCAAATCCGGGAAATATTCAACGGCACGGGCATGGATGTGAGAATGACGGGCACCACCATCATCTTCACTAAGGGCAACGAATACCTCATCAATACCCTCAAAGAAAGCCTGGCCTGGGCCTTTGGGCTGGTAGGGCTGGTGGTGCTGCTGCTGTTTCGCTCGGTGCGGGCGGTGTTCTTCACGCTCCTACCTAACCTCGTTACGCTGGTGCTCACGGGTGGGCTGATGGGCCTGTTTGGCATTCCCTTGAAACCCAGCACGGCCCTCATTTTCAGCATTGCGCTGGGCATTGATGGCGATAATTCCATTCACCTGCTGGCCAAGTTCCGGCAGGAACTGGCTTCCAACGGCCGCCACGTGCGCGCTGCTATCAGCACTACCCTGCGCGAGGCTGGTACTAGCATGATTTACACCAGCATCACGCTGTTTCTGGGCTTTGCGGTGTTTGCCTTCAGCGAGTTTGGCGGCACCAAGGCCCTGGGCCTACTGATGTCGGCTAGCTTGCTGATTACCAACTTCTCCAACCTGATTTTGCTACCCTCCTTGCTGGTTACTTTCGAGCACGGGGTAGACGAAGAAATTGACCGCTCTGGCCTACGCCACTACGACGACCAATACCACGAGGAAGACGACGACGTGGAATTGAACCTGGATAAGATGCAGGTGAAACGGTTGAACAGTTAACCCCTTAAAAGTAGTTGTCATCCTGAGCCTGCGAAGGACCTTCTCACGCTAGAACGACCACACGTCAGATAATTACAATCTATCGTGAGAAGGTCCTTCGCAAGCTCAGGATGACAGTTTTGCATACGCTCCCCACAACGCATATATGAACTACCCCGAATTTAAACAGCCGCTCAACTACGCTCAGGTCGGTACCGATATCCTGGCCTGGTGGAAGCAGAACGGCATCTTCGAAAAGAGCGTGAGCAGCCGCGAAGGGCAGCCCACCTACGTGTTCTACGAGGGGCCACCCTCGGCCAACGGCGCGCCCGGCATCCACCACGTGATGGCGCGCACGGTGAAGGATATTTTTTGCCGCTACCACACCATGCTGGGCAAGCAGGTGCCGCGCAAAGGCGGCTGGGACACCCACGGCCTACCCATTGAGCTACAGGTAGAAAAGGAGTTGGGCATCACGAAGGAGGACATCGGCAAGAAGATCAGCATTGAGGACTACAACCAGCGCTGCCGCGAAACCGTGATGCGCTTCAAGGCCCAGTGGGACGACCTGACGGAGAAGATGGGCTACTGGGTGGACCTCAACGACCCCTACATCACCTTCGAGCCGGAGTACATCGAAAGCTGTTGGGCGCTGCTTAAGAAGCTCTACGACAAGGGCTTGCTCTACAAAGGCTACACCATTCAGCCCTACTCCCCGGCGGCTGGTACCGGCTTGTCGTCGCACGAGCTGAACCAGCCCGGCACCTACCGCGACGTGAAGGACACGACCATTGTGGCCGAGTTTGAGGTAAAGCGCGATGAGCAATCGGAGAAGCTATTTGCGTTGGCCGATAATCTGCCGGTGTTCATCATGGCCTGGACAACCACGCCGTGGACCTTGCCGGCCAACACGGGGTTGGCTGTAGGGAAGAACATTCGTTACGCGGTGGTGCGTACTTTTAATCCATATACCTATGAGCCGCAGGTAGTTGTATTGGCGAAGGTGTTGGTGAACCGCTACTTCACGGAAAAGGGCGCGCAGGCATCGCTGGAAGACTACAAAGCCGGCGACAAGGTGCTGCCGTGGCGCCAGGTAGGCGAGTTCAGCGGTGCTGAGCTGGTAGGAATCCGCTACGAGCGCCTGTTCGGCCACGAAGCCGGTTTCCCGGTTTTCGAAAGCGAGGAAAAAGCCTTCCGCGTGATTCCCGGTGACTTTGTGACGACGGAAGACGGTACTGGCATCGTGCACATCTCGCCCACCTTCGGCGCGGATGACTTTAAAGTAGCCCAGCAAAACGACGTGCCGGCCCTGCTGGTAGCCGACGACCAGGGCAAGCTCGGTCCCATTGTAGACCGCACCGGCCGCTACGTGCAGCAAATGGGCGAGTTTGGTGGCCGCTGGGTGAAGAACTACGACGGTCACGATGAATCGGCTGCCGACTACCGCACGCTGGACGTGGACATCAGCGTACGGCTGAAGGAGCGCGGCCGGGCGTTCAAAGTAGAGAAGTACGAGCACACCTACCCGCACTGCTGGCGCACCGACAAGCCGGTACTTTACTACCCCCTGGATTCGTGGTTTATCAAGACCACAGCCGTGAAGGACCGTCTCATCGAGCTAAACAAAACCATCAACTGGAAGCCTGAAAGCACCGGCACCGGCCGCTTCGGCAACTGGCTGGAAAACCTAGTGGACTGGAACCTGAGCCGCTCGCGCTACTGGGGCACGCCCCTACCCATCTGGCGCACCCAGGACGGCACGGAGGAAATCTGCATCGGTAGCATCGCCCAGCTCAGTGCCGAAATTGATAAGGCGGTGGCGGCCGAGGTGATGACGCACAACCCGCTGCAAGACGCGGAGAAAATCGACCTGCACCGGCCCTACGTAGACGATATCTTCCTGGTTTCGCCCAGCGGGCTACCCATGTACCGCGAGACGGACCTCATTGACGTGTGGTTTGACTCGGGCGCCATGCCCTACGCGCAGTGGCACTACCCCTTCGAAAATCAGGAGAAATTCCAGAAGAATTTCCCCGCCGATTTCATTGCCGAAGGCGTGGACCAGACGCGCGGCTGGTTCTTCACCCTGCACGCGCTGGCCGTGATGCTGGAAGATTCCGTGGCCTATAAGAACGTGATGGCCAACGGCTTGGTGCTGGACAAGAACGGCAACAAGATGAGCAAGCGCCTCGGCAACGCCGTGGACCCGTTTGCCACCATTGGGCAGTTTGGGCCAGATGCTACCCGCTGGTACATGATTGTGAACGCGCCACCATGGGACAATCTCAAGTTCGACCCGGCCGGCGTAACGGAGGTGCAGCGCCGCTTCTTCGGCACGCTGTTCAACACCTACTCGTTCTTCTCGCTCTACGCCAACCTCGACCAGTACACCTACTCCCCGGAGCAGGCCGTACCCGTCGCCGAGCGTACTGAGTTGGACCGTTGGGTGCTAAGCAAGTTGCAATCTTTGGTGCGGGAGGTAGGCGGCCACTACGACAGCTACGACCCCACGAAAGCCGCCCGCGCTGTGCAGGATTTCGTGACCGACCAGCTCTCGAACTGGTACGTGCGTCTCTCGCGCCGCCGCTTCTGGAAAGGCGAACTGACCGCCGACAAGCGTGCCGCCTTCGATACGCTCTACGAATGCCTCTACGCCGTGGGGCAGTTAATGGCCCCCATCGCGCCGTTCTTCGCCGAGTGGCTCTACCAAAACCTGACCAACAGCCAGGTAGGGGAGAAGCCTGAATCGGTGCACCTGACGCTGCTGCAAGCCGCTCAAACGGAGTTGATTGACACAGCTTTAGAGGAACGCATGGAGCTGGCCCAGCGCATTTCGTCGCTCACGCACTCCATGCGGAAGAAGTCGGTACTGAAGGTGCGCCAGCCCTTGCAGCGCATCTTGGTGCCTGTGCTCAACGAAACAACGCGCGAGCAGGTAGGCAAGGTAGAAGACCTGATTTGCGCCGAGGTGAACGTGAAGCACGTGGAGTTCTTGGACGACACGAGCGGCGTGCTGGTGAAGTCGGTGAAGCCTAATTTCAAGCGCCTAGGTCAGCAATATGGCCCGAAGCTGAAGGTAGTAGGTGCGCGCATTCAGCAGATGACGGCCGAGGAAATCAGCCAGTTAGAAAAGACCGGCTCCTTACCCGTAGAAATCGACGGCGAAGCCTATACCCTGACGCCGGAAGACGTGGAAATCCGCACTCAGGACCTGCCCGGCTGGCTGGTAGCCACCGACGGACCGCTGACTGTGGCCCTCGACGTGACTCTAACTGACGAGCTACGTCAAGAAGGCGTGGCCCGCGAGCTAGTGAACCGCCTGCAAAACCTGCGCAAAGACTCGGGTCTGGAAGTGCAGGACAAAATCCGCGTGACGCTCGGTGCCGACCAGCCCGAATTGAAGGCCGCTGTACAGTCATTTGGCGACTACATACGCACCGAAGTGCAGGCCGTGGCTCTGGACTTTGCGGCCGATGTAAACGGTGGCTCGGTGCTGGAATTCGACGACTACTCGGTGCCGGTGCGGCTGGAACTCGCAAACGGCTAAAATGGGCCTTCTGGACCATCTGAACGGTGTAGGGACGCATATTTGCGTCTCGTCGTTGAACGACATTGGCCACGGGGCGCAGAAGACGAGACGCAAATATGCGTCTCTACACCGTGCGCTTAGTAACGCAAACAGCTTCTAAAGCTGAAGTGCCTACCGGCTCCTACAAAAAAGTCGGTAGGCACAACGGCGTCCAAATGGTGGGGTAGGGCGTATGTAACCGTCCAAATCCTCCCGATTCTGGTTCAAGAAGGCACAAACGGCCCGAAATTTATATACTGTTACCCGGAAGCTACGGTAAAAAGTCCGTGCGGCAAAGTCAAAAATTCAGCGTCTCTTTGTACTCTATGAAGTATTGGAAATACTACCTGGTGGCCCTGCTGGTCATCCTCGTCGATCAGCTCTCGAAGTGGGCCGTGCACACCTACATGCAACCCGGTATGCCCGGCGAAATCCCGCTCATCGGCGACTGGCTGAAGCTACACTACACGCTGAATCCGGGTATGGCCTTCGGGGTAGAGCTGCCACCGCCGTATGGTAAGGTGCTGCTTACTAGTTTCCGTATTGTGGCTGTAGGCTTCATTATCTACCTGATTAAGAAGTACTGGCGCCTGGGTGCTGCGTCCGGCCTGTTGGCCTGTGGCGGCCTTATTCTAGGCGGCGCCATCGGCAACCTGGTTGACTCGATTTTCTACGGCGTGGTATATGATAATGCACCTTTCAACGCGCCTACCCCCTGGCTACACGGCCAGGTAATCGACATGATTTACGTGGACATCTACGAAGGTTTCCTGCCCGAGTCGTGGCCCCTGGTGGGCGGCATGCACCTCTCGCTGTGGCCCATTTTCAACATTGCCGATTCTGCTATCTTCGTAGGCGTAGTGCTGATTCTGATTTTTCAGGGCCGTTTCTTCGCTGAACCTACGCACGAGGCGCATCCGGTGCAGCCCATCCACCGCGACCCAGCCGAAGCCTCAGAAGTGGTTTAAACGCTAAATTTTGCCTTATACAACAACGCCCGCGGTAACATCTACCGCGGGCGTTGTTGTTTTAAAAGAGCTTGTTTGACAAACAAAGCGTAAAAAGACCGTCATTCCAAGCTGGTCGAGGAATCTCGCGTGCTGAGGTAGGATACTATCTTTTGTCAGCGTGCGAGATTTCTCGACTAGCTTGGAATGACGGTCTACTGTGCGATTGATTTTACCACACTTGATGCACTTGCGGGCGAATTTTCTGGTCGTATACGGCGCGTACGGCTTGCATCTGCTCCTCCGTAAGAGTCGGTAGCTCGGCGGCTTGTAGATTAGCCGTGAGCTGTTCGGGCTTGGAGGCGCCGGGAATCACGCAGCTTACTTCGTCAAACATCAGCACCCAACGCAGCGCAATGGGCGCAAGGTTGGGCTGATCGGGAAACAGCTTTTTTAGCTCCTCCACAGCAGCGAGGCCCGTTTCATAGTCCACACCAGAGAAGGTTTCGCCTTTATCAAAGGCCTCGCCGTGGCGGTTGAACTGGCGGTGGTCGTCGGGTGCGAAGGTGGTTTGAGGCGTGAATTTGCCCGTGAGCAAGCCGCTGGCCAGCGGCACGCGCACAATCAAGCCCACATCGTGGCGCTTGGCTTCGGCAAACAATAGCTCCGTGGGGCGCTGCCGGAACATATTGAAGATGAGTTGAATGGTAGTCACATTTGGGAAGTTAAGTGCTTTCAAGCCTTCTTCCACGCGCTCTACGCTCACGCCCATATTCAGGATTTTGCCTTCTTCCTTGAGTCGATCAAACAACTCAAAAATCTCGGGACGGTAGTACACGTCGGTTGGTGGGCAATGGAGCTGAATGAGGTCCAGCGTTTCCAATTGCATGTTGCGCAGGCTGTTTTCCACAAACTGCCGCAGGGCTTTAGTCTGATACGCCTCATTGGTGTGCGGCTGCAATTGTCGGCCGCACTTGGTAGCCACATAAATGCGTTCCTGGCGGTTGCGCACGAGGCGACCTACCGCTTTTTCGCTCTCACCGTCGCCGTACACGTCAGCCGTGTCAATGAAGTTGATACCGCCATCTACAGCGGCATTTAAAATGGCATCGGCGTTTTCGTGGCTGAACGGCTCGCCCCAGCGGCCGCCTACCTGCCAGGTGCCTAGGCTAATTTCGGAGATGGAGAAGCCGGTTTTGCCAAGGGTGCGATGTTGCATAGGGTAGGGGAATAGTGGTTGGGTTTTGATTTCAGTCAGAGGGAGACGTCAGCTGAGCGCAGCGGAGTCGAAGCATCTCGCTGCTAACATTGGGTAACTAACGCAACGAAGCGAGCGAGATGCTTCGACTCCGCTACGCTCAGCATGACAGTTTACCTCACATACGCAAAGGGCGTACTTCTTGCTACGGCGCGGCTCTTTATCTTTACTTGCGTCCCTTCTATTCTTTTACCCGCTGTTCTGTGTCTGAGCCTTTGCTTTCCGTTCGCAATCTGACCATCGATTTCCACTCGCACCGGGGCGATACGCGGGCCGTAGCAGATATCTCGTTCGATCTGCACCGGGGTGAAACACTAGCAATTGTAGGCGAATCGGGTTCGGGCAAGTCCGTAACGTCGCTGGCACTGATGGGGCTGATTCCGCTGCCGCCCGGCAAAATCAGCAGCGGCACGGCCATATTTCAGTCGCCGGCTTTGGGTGAGGTAGACCTGCTCCGGCTCAGCGATAAGCAGCTACAGCAAGTCCGCGGCAACGACATTTCCATGATTTTTCAGGAGCCGATGACGTCCCTAAACCCGGTGTATACCTGCGGCAGCCAGGTGGTAGAGGCTCTGCGGCTGCACACTACCCTCACCGAGAAGGAAGCTGCGGCCCGCACCGTGGAGCTGTTCACGATGGCGCAGCTCCCGCGCCCGGAGAAAATATTCAGCAGCTACCCCCACGAAATCAGCGGCGGCCAGAAGCAGCGCGTGATGATTGCCATGGCCATGGCCTGCAACCCCGCCATCCTCATTGCCGACGAGCCCACCACCGCCCTCGACGTGACGGTGCAGGCCCGCATGCTCCAACTCATCGATGACCTGCGCCGGCAGCACAACACCGCCGTCCTGTTCATCACGCACGATTTGGGCGTAGTGGCCGAAATTGCCGACCGCATCATGGTGATGTACCGGGGTAGGGTAGTGGAGCAGGGTAGGGTGCTCGATATTTTCACTAACCCGCAACACCCCTATACCCGCGGCTTGCTGGCGTGCCGTCCAAAACTTTCTATTGGACGCAAAAAACTTCCTGTAGTAGCCGATTTCATGCATGAAGCCGCCGACGGAAGCCTGTTTTCTGCTTCACATGACGATACGCAACTACCTGCTACCGAAACTGCTGTATCACCTCAGAGCGAAACTGAATTTACCAAAACGTTCCCCGTGGAACATAACAGCGTTCCACGTTCCACCAATGATATAGGCAACCTGGAAACAGCACCTCTGGAATCGGGGCAATTGGTACCTGAAGCAACGGCTACTACCGTAGCAAAGGCTATTGATACGTCGGAAAAACCGGAGGTGGCTCCTGAGCAACGAACAGTAGTAGCATCAAACCCCGACACACCCTCAACCCAAGGCCCGCTTCTTCAGGTCGAAAATCTGAAAGTATACTTTCCCATTCGGAAGGGCTTTTTCCGACGCACCACAGAATTTGTGCGGGCGGTGGATGATGTCAGCTTTGATATTTATCCTGGCGAGACGGTAGGGCTAGTAGGGGAATCGGGGTGTGGCAAGACTACGCTGGGTAGAACCCTGTTGCGTCTGGTGGAACCAACCAGCGGCAGCATTCTGTTCGATGGAGTGGATCTGGCTACGCTCCCAACCGGGGAGCTGCGCCGCCGCCGCCGCGAGTTTCAGATGGTGTTTCAGGATCCTTATGCCGCGCTCAACCCTACCATGACGGTGGGCGAAGCCATCCTAGAACCCATGCGGGTACACGGGGTAGGCGGTACCAAAGCTGAGCAGAAGGCACGCGTGCTGGAACTGCTGCGCACGGTAGGGCTGCGCGAAGACCACTTCCTACGCTACCCCCACGAGTTCAGCGGCGGCCAGCGCCAGCGCATTTGTATTGCGCGGGCTTTGGCGCTACAACCTAAGTGTATCATCTGCGACGAATCCGTTTCGGCTCTCGACGTATCGGTGCAGGCCCAGGTGCTCAACTTACTCAACGACCTCAAGCGCGAGTTCGGCATCACCTACCTGTTCATCACCCATGACCTGTCGGTAGCCCGCTTCATGAGCGACCGGCTCTTGGTTATGAGCAAAGGGAAGATTGTAGAAAGCGGCCCCGCGGCCGAAGTCTACGCCAACCCGCAAAACGACTACACCCGCACGCTGCTGGCAGCCATCCCCAAAGACGAGCCCGCCGACATCCAGGCCGCCGTGGCCCGCCGCGAGGTATAGTTGTCAGAACCACGGATTCGCTCGGATTCGACGGATTAATCGGATTTCGTAGACGGACTACCTCTGTATCATTCCG
>NZ_JAHWGL010000065.1 GCF_019334315.1 Hymenobacter profundi | reverse complement strand
CAGCCAACAGCTACTAGCTAACAGCTAAATCATCAGGCTCCCCCTCTCCCAGAGGGGAGGGGGCCGGGGGGTGGGGTGAATCGTTGTTTACTCCGCCGCGTAAGCAAACGCCAACGCGGGGTAGGCGCCCGCTTGCTTGGCAAGTGAAGCGGGTAGTGTCACGCTCACCTTATCACCGGCGCGGGTCCATTTCACCGATTTGCCGGTTTGCAACAAGGTCATTTTGCTACCCTTCTTAGGCAGGTTGCCGGTCCAGGCGATGGTGGTGGGGGCTGCTTGCGTTTCGGGTAGGAGAGCAATGGCGTAGCGAGTGCCTTTTTTACCCTGGGTGAAGTAGGTGCTACCGTCCTGGTAGCGGTCGGTGGCGCGGGTGCTGTAGATGGCGTCGCCGTTCACATCCAACCACTTGCCAATGGCCGTGAGGCGCGTCACGGCTTCGTTGTCCAGGGTGCCGTCGGGCTTGGGGCCTACCCCTAGCAGCAGGCTGCCGCCTTTGGCAACTACCTCTACCAGAGAGTGAATGACTTTGGTGGGCGACTTATACTGGTCGTTCGGCACATAGCCCCAGTTGTTGGCCAGCGTGAGGCAGCTTTCCCAGGGGTTGTCGATTTTGTGGTCGGGCACGCGCTGCTCGGGCGTCTGGTAGTTCTCGTAGGGGCCGTGCACGGTGCGGTCTACCATCAGCAGGCCGGGTTGGGCCTGGCGGGCCATGGTGGCAATGCGGGGCATATCCACTTCCTGACTGAACTCGGGAATGGGCGCACCCCAGGCGCGTACTTCGTCGGTCACGGTTTCCTTTGGGCGCACCCAGCCGCCATCCAGCCACAGGATATCCATGGAGCCGTAATCGTGCATCAGCTCACTTATCTGGTTGTAAGTGAAGTCCTGATAGTTTTTCCAGCGCCACGGAAACTTCTTGATATCGTAGTTCACGTTGCGGTTAGGCGTGGCGTACTTCGACCACCAGAAGTCCTGCGAGTGCCAGTCGGGCTTCGAGAAGTAGGCCCCAATCATGAAGTCCTGCTTCCGAAACGCGTCGAAGATATATTTGGCCACGTTGGCCTTGGGGTTATCCTTGAACGGGCCGTTGGTAATCTTGAAGTCCGACTGCTTGGTATCGAACATGTTGAAGCCCTCGTGGTGCTTGGTGGTGAACACCAAGTAGCGCATCCCGGCTTTTTTGGCCACGCTGGCCCACTGTTCGGGGTTGAAATTGACGGGGTTAAACTCCTTATTCAGGCCCCAGTACCACTTTTTGTAGTCATTGTAAGCCACGGTACTGTCGCGCTCTACCCAGTCCTCGGAGCAAAGCTGCCACGACTCAATAATACCCGGTACCGCGTACAAGCCCCAGTGCAGAATCAGCCCAAACTTCTGGTCCTGCCACTTGTCCAGCTTCTTCTTGACCAGCGGGTCGGTAGGCGCTTCGTACAGCGTTGACTGCTGGTGAATGCCTTGTTCCTGCGCTTGCCCGGCACGGGCACAGAGCACAGAAAGAGAGGCCAAAGCCAACGTACGAGTAAACAGATTCATAGGGAAGGGCGGTTGAATTGCGGGCAAAAAGTGGTGAAGCGAAACTTATGGATTTCGCCTACTTGCTTCCAATATAGCAAAGCATTGCAACAAAGTATTGCTAAAATCAAAAATGTGCGCGCAAACGCACCTCGTCCGTGCGTAAACAACCCTAAATCAGCAATCCATAAAATGCTGTTACTGACCAGCCGCAGTAGTGCCCTTTTCGCCTACCAATTTCTCTGCCCGAAACACGTTATCAGCCGCCTGCAATACCTTCGCTTTCAGCTTCGGATTGTAGGTAGGGTTTGCCCGCAAGAAGTCGCGGATGATGGTAGCGGCAGTCGGCGTTTGATACCACCGAAAGGTGGCCTGCAACCAGCTCTGCGGGAAAAAAATATCGCCGGTGCGCTGAATGGTTTCGAGTAGCGCCAGGCTCTGCGGCAGGTATTTTTCGGAAGTAGCGGCGCGCAACGGGTGGTGCAGGTAGCCCAGCGCCGAGAGCACCCAGGCTTCCTTCTCGCGGTTTTTCTCCTCAGCTAGGCCCGTAAAAAAGCCGTCCCGCGTGGCTACGTCATCCGACAGCGCCGGTAGTAGGTACTGCAAGCGCAGGCGCCGGTCGGGGTTTTGGATGCGCTGGAGCTGGGTTTGCAGGATTTGCTGGTGGCCGGGGTAGGCGCGCAAGGCAAGCGCGGCGGCCAGATCAGTGTAGTCATCTTCAGAGAGTTTCACGCCGACGGGCGGCTGCTTGGTTTGCCAAATAGTGCGCAGCCGGTCCTGCGCGGCCTGGCTTAGGGCAATGCTGGTGTAGGTCTTGAACAGCTGCTTTTTCTTGTTCGGGGCTTCCACTTGTTGCATGGCCTGCCACAGCTCCGGCTCCAGAGTAGCGGCTAAGGCAGGGCGTTGGGTTGGCGGCGTGAAGCGCCAGAACACGGTAGTGAGCTGATCAAGTAGTAGGTTCAGATTCAACTCTTCCTGCTCCTGCGCCAGCAGCGGCCGCACCAGCGCCAGCAGTTGCATGGGCGACACCGCCCGACCATCCAACATATTCTCCGTGAGATTGATATACGCGGCGGCGCGCATCACCGGGCTTTGCAGTTGCCCCAGGTAGGGCAGGCTTTGCTCGTCCACCGGGAACAGCCCGTAGCCCTGCCCCGACGAGTTGAACAGGATAAACCGCGGCGCGGGCTTCCCCTCGGCTTCGCGCACGCGCACCTTGTCGGCGCGCATGTCCACGGTCAATTCCTCCACGTGGTCGGCGTAGACCAGCGCCACTTTAAACTGCTGCGGCCACACGCGGCGGCTGCCGTCCTCGCCTTTTTGGTCGATGTTGAAGCGCTTGATTTTGCCCTTCTGCACGCGCAGCCAGTAGTCGAACTGCGGGCGTCCGGGCTCGTTCACCCACACCTTGTTCCAGGCTTGCAGGTCGGTGGGCGTGCGCTCGTCGAGGATCTGGATGAGGTCGGGCCAGGTGGCGTTGTGGTAGGCGTAGCGCTTAAGGTAGGTGCGCAGACCATCGCGGAAGGCCTCCTGGCCCATCAGCCGTTCCAGCTGCCGCATCATAATGGGCGCCTTATGGTAGATGATGTTGCCGTAGAGCGAGCCGGCGTCCTGCAAGTTATCCAGCGGCTGCCGGATGGGATTGGCCCCGGCCGTACGGTCCACGGCGTAGGCGGCTGGGTAATGGTCGGTGAGGAACTTCAGGTCGAAATTCTCATCGGGCTGGGTCACCACGCTGATTTTGTCGGCCATGAAGTTGGCAAATACCTCCTTGGTCCACACATCATCAAACCAGCGCATGGTCACCAAATCGCCAAACCACATGTGGGCCGTTTCGTGGGCCAGCAGGTTGGCGCGGGCGTTGAGCTGGTCGCGGGTCGCGCCCTCGTCCAGAAACAACGTACTGGCTTTGTAGTCGATGGCGCCCGCGTGCTCCATGCCGCCGTACTGGAAATCGGGCAGCGCCGCAAAATCGAACTTGCGAAAAGGATAGGGAATCTGGGTGTACTCCGTCAGAAACTTTAATGCCCCAGCCTGGATATCGAAGATTGGCCCCAGGCTGCGGCTGATTTTATCCTGGTCAGTTTCGCGGTAATAGAGGTGCATCGGGCGGCCCTCCGGCTGGCGCGCCGTGCGCCGGAACTTGCCCGCTACGAAGGCAAACAGGTAGGTACTGATGGTATCGGAGGGCTGAAAGCGGTAGGTCTGTCGTGCCCCTACCCTACTCGAATCGGCCACCGGGCCGTTGGCCACGGCCTGCCAATCAGCGGGCACCGTGAGCGTGAGGTGAAACACGGCCTTCACGTCGGGCTGATCGAAGCAGGGAAACACCGTGCGGGCGCGGTCGGGCACGAGCAGCGTGTAGAGGTATTCCGGGTTGCGGTTCAGCGACAAGTCACCGGCCGTGAAATCGATGGCCACGCGGTTCTCCCCTACCCGCAACGCCGATGCGGGAATGACCAAGTGCTCCTGCTGCACCGTTAGCGGCTGCGGCTGCCCGTTCACGGTGATGCGGCCCACATGGTCGGGCTTCTCCTTGAAATCGAGTTGCAGCGGCGCCGCGTTGTCGAGCAATTGAAACGTGATTTCCTCGGTGGCCGGAATCGGCTCCGTCACCTGCGGTGGAATGTTGAAATGCAGCCGATACGCCACCTGCCGCAACACCCGCGCCCGGTGCTGCGCCAGCTCTTGCGAAACACCAGTAGTAACGGCCGGCCCTTGCGCGTGGCTGAGGGTAGGGAAAATGGGGAGCAGTAGCAGCAGGTATTTCGCGGAGAGCATAGCGGGCGTTGTTTCCGCCGAAAGTACGGGAAGGCTGGTGAAGAGTGACGTTAGGGTAGACAAACATACTGTCATCCTGAGCGGAGCGAAGGACCTTCTCCCCTAGAACGAGTCGTTGGTACGATGGTCGTTCTAGGGGGAGAAGGTCCTTCACTGCGTTCAGGATGACAGCTATGATAAATGGTTACCTACCTTCTGACGATGGGCGCGTGCAACGCGCCCCTACACCAGCAAGGCCAAGAAATCGGGCTTGCCGTTGAGGTATTCGTAGCTGAAGCCTTCTTCTACCATGCGGGCCTTAATCAGTTCTTCGTCACCGGATTGCTGTACTTCAATACCCACGAAGACCGGACCTTTTTCCTTGTTGTTTTTCTTGATGTACTGGAAGTGGATAATGTCCTGCTCGGGTTGCAGCACGTTGTTGACGAAGGTGCGCAGGGCGCCGGGCTGCTGGTTGAAAGTCACCATGAAGTAGTGCTTGAGGCCTTGGAAACGCAGGGCGCGCTCCTTGATGTCCTCCATACGGGTGATGTCGTTGTTGGAGCCGCTGATGACACACACCACGTTTTTGCCTTTGATTTCATCGGCGTACTGGCGCAGGGCCGAGATGCTGAGCGTACCGGCCAGCTCCAGCACAATGCCTTCCTCGTTGTACATCTTCAGCAAATCGGCGCACACCTGGCCCTCAGGCACCAGTACCACATCGTCGAGCAGCTCGCGGCAGAGCTGGTAGGTTAGCTCGCCGGGGCACTTCACAGCCGCGCCGTCCACGAAGCTCTCGATAGTGTCCAGTGCCCGCCGCTCCTGGTGCACTTTGATGGAATCGTGCATGGATGGGGCGCCGGCTGGCTGCACGCCAATCAGCTTGGTATGCGGACTCAGCTGCCGAAACACGCTCCCTACCCCCGAGGCCAGCCCGCCACCGCCAATGGGCATGAAGCAATAATCGATGTTGAAGGTAGCCTGTTGCAGCGCCTCCAGCCCTACCGTCGCCTGGCCCGCCACAATGGCCGGGTCATCGAACGGGTGCACGAAGGTGTAGTCGTGGGCGTCGCAGAAGGCCTTGGCTTCGTGGTAGGTATCATCAAACGTAGCGCCTACCAGCACTACCTCTACCTGCTCTTTGCCGAACAGACGCACCTTATCTACCTTCTGGGCGGGCGTTTGGGCAGGCATGAAAATATAGCCACGCACGCCCAGCAGCTGGCAAGCGTGGGCCACACCCTGCGCATGATTGCCCGCCGACGCGCACACCACTTCCCTACCCCCCGGCGCGGGCGGCAGCGTGGCCATCTTGTTGTATGCCCCCCGAATCTTGTAGGAGCGCACTACCTGCAAATCCTCCCGCTTGAGATACACGGCGGCCTCGTAGGTGCGCGACAGCCACAGATTTTGTAGCAGCGGCGTCTTGAGAATCACGCCTTCCAGCGTGCGCGCCGCCTGCTGCACATGGTCGAGGGAAACGGCGGCGGGGGTGGAAGTGGCTGGTTCTTGCATGGGGAATCAATAGGTGAATTATGGCGCGGGGCTGTGCCCCGTGCCGACGATGCGCAGGCCTCTGGCCTGCCCGCCAGAACGACTTGCTCGAACGTTCCTACCGGCGCAGCCAATGGCAGGCCAGAGGCCTGCGCATCGTCGGCACGGGGCACAGCCCCGCGCCAGCAGCAACGCGTCATTTCTGTGCTACCACGCGCAGCCGTTTGTAGTCGGCTACCCATTGGCCATTCTGAAATAGTGCGGGCCGTAGCTCCGTTTCCACGGCGGCCAAGATAGCAGCCTGTTCCTCAGCCCCTACCTCTGCAAAGAAGTTGGCACCGAATTGCTGAATCCAATCCGTTAGGCCGGTTTCAGGGTCGGCAAGCGGGGTAGGCCGGTCGTAGTGCTGCACCAGCTGCACCCGGAAGCCCTGTTGCTCCAGCAGCGTTGCGTATTCACCGGGTGAGGGAAAATACCACCACTCGGCTTGAATATGCATGTGGCCACGCTGGTGCAAGTGGCGCAACAGCGCACGTACGATCTGTCCCACGTTGCCCTGACCACCAAACTCTGCTACCAAACGGCCGCCAGGCTGTAGGTGCTGGTACATGCGTTGCACTACCGCCGCCGCGTTGAGCATCCAGTGCAGCGCGGCATTGGAGAAAACAGCGTCGAAACGCTCCGGCAGCTCGAAGCTAGCTCCATCGCCTACCCGGAAATCGAGGGTAGGGAACTGCCCGCGGGCTTTATCGATCATTTCCGCCGAGGCATCTATGCCAACGACTTCGGCACCGGCATTAGCTAGTTGCTGCGTCAGCTCGCCGGAACCGCAACCCAAATCCAAGATCAACTCGCCCGGCTGCGGGGCCAGCAAGTCAATCAGCCCCGCACCATATTGGAAGACGAAGGCGTGCTTTTGGGTGTAGGTATCGGCGTTCCACTGCATGAGTTCTGACTTTAACCCCACCCCCCGGCCCCTTCCCCTCTGGGAGAGGGGGAGCCGTGACAGGAGCTACTAGCTGATGGCTGTTAGCTGTTAGCTTTTCGTTGAACAAGAGCTATCAGCCAACAGCTATCCGCTAACAGCTAAATCATTTGGCTCCCCCTCTCCCAGAGGGGAAGGGGCCGGGGGGTGGGGTCCTGTCTTACGCCTCTACGTTGGTCGTATTAGAGCGCAGCTCGCGCACTTTGGCGCCTGTCTGCCACAGCTCCGACTCGCGCACTTCTTTCAGTTCCTCTTGCAGCTTCTCGCGGTAGTCGGGGGTAGAGCCGCGCTCGATGGTGCGCTTGGCTTCGGCGCCCGAGGCCACGCTGTCGTACAGGTCGTTGAGCACGGGTAGGGTGGCTTCGCGGAACTTGCCTTTCCAGTCGAGGGCGCCGCGCTGAGCCGTTACCGAGCAGTTGGCAAACATCCAGTCCATGCCGTTTTCGCCTACCAGCGGCACCAGGCTCTGGGTCAGTTCTTCCACGGTTTCGTTGAAGGCCTCGGAGGGCGAGTGGCCGCGCTGGCGTAGCACCTGGTATTGGGCCTCAATGATACCGGCCAAAGCGCCCATCAGCACACCCCGCTCGCCGGTGAGGTCAGAATATACTTCCTTCTTGAAGTCGGTTTGAAACAGGTAGCCCGAGCCTACCCCAATGCCTAGGGCAGTGGCTTTGGTGAAAGCTTCGCCGCTGGCATCCTGGAAGATAGCAAACGACGAGTTCAGCCCACCACCGGCCACAAACAGGCGGCGCAGGCTGGTACCGCTACCCTTGGGCGCTACCAGAATCACGTCGATGTCCTTGGGCGGCACGATGCCGGTTTGGTCGTTGAAGGTCACACCGAAGCCGTGCGAGAAGTAGAGCGTTTTGCCGGGCGTCAGCTTTTCCTTGATAGCAGGCCACAGCGCAATCTGGCCGGCATCGGAGAGCAGGTAGCACACAATGGTACCACGCTCAGCGGCTTCTTCCAGCCCAAACAGCGTTTCGCCGGGCACCCAGCCGTCTTCCACCGCCTTCTGCCACGACGCCGAATCTTCGCGCTGGCCCACAATGACGTTGAAACCGTTGTCGCGCAGGTTCAGGGCCTGGCCGGGACCCTGCACGCCGTAGCCAAGCACGGCAATCGTGTCGTCCTTAAGAAACTCCTGCGCCTTAAACAGCGGAAATTCGTCTCGGGTGATTACAGTTTCGTCGACGCCGCCAAAGTTGATGGTTGCCATAGTGAAGGGTTGATTGTTAAAAGGTTGAGTGTTGATTTCTAGTGAATTTCAATTGGTGCGGGGTAGTAACACAAGATGTTGTGCCGCTACATCGTGAAGACCTTTTCCCGGCTGTTCAGGTACTCGTTTTCGACTACTTCCGAGCCGGGTTCGCGCTGCTCAAACTCGCGTAGCTTCTTGTTGAAACCTTCGCTGTCTTTGATGATGGCAATGCGGGCTGAGCGCACGAATTCGATCAGGCCATAAGGCTGCAAAACCTTGATGAGGTTGTCAGTTTCCTCGCGGTGGCCGGTCGTTTCAAACACCGTGTAATCCTTGCGAATCACCACGGCGCGGGCGCCGTTTTCGCGCAGCAGGCGCTCTACCAAAGCTTTTTCGGCAATGACATCGGTAGGCACTTTGTAGAGGGCCATTTCCTGCCAAATCACGTCCTCGTTGGTGTTGTAGTACACCTTCAGCACCTCTACCTGTTTCTCAATCTGCCCCGCAATCTTGCGCACTACCTCCTCCGTTTCCACAATCACGATGTTGAAGCGGTGGATGCCCTCAATCTCCGAAGGCGAGGTATTCAAGCTTTCGATATTGATTTTGCGACGCGAAAAGATGATGGCGATGCGGTTGAGCAGGCCAATCTGGTTTTCGGTGTAGGCTGTGATATTATATTCTTGACGCATAATTTTAAGCTGTTAGCTGGTGGCTATTAGCTGTTAGCTTTGACGTTCTGACAGATTCTGTTGTAGGAAAGCCGCCTGTTGACGTTGAGTTAAGTAGCGATTCGCTAGCGGAGTGGAAACGTTTTGTTGCACGAGAGCTAACAGCTAATAGCTAGCAGCTAGCAGCTTCATTTAAGTCTGATTTCCGCCACGCTGCACCCCTGCGGCACCATCGGGAAGATGTTGTTTTCCTTGGTCACCATCACTTCCAAGAGGTAGGAACCGTCGTGTTCCAACATGGTGCGCAGGGCGTTACGAAGGGCTGAGCGCTCCGAAACGCGCTGACCATCAATATAGTAGCCCTTGGCTACCTGCACGTAGTCGGGGCTGGCAATATCCACGAAGGAGTAGCGCCGATCGTTGAACAACTCCTGCCACTGCCGCACCATTCCCAGGAACTGGTTGTTGAGGATGATGATTTTGACGTTGACGCCGGTTTGCATGATGGTGCCTAGCTCCTGAATCGTCATCTGCACGCCGCCGTCGCCGATGATGGCCACCACCGTGCGGTCGGGCGCGCCGAACTTGGCGCCGATAGCGGCGGGTAGGGAGAAGCCCATGGTGCCCAGCCCACCCGAGGTAATGTTGCTGCGGCTCTGGTTGAACTTGGTGTAGCGACAGGCCACCATCTGGTGCTGGCCCACGTCGGTCACCACAATGGCGTCGCCGTTGGTTAGCTCGTTCAGCTGCTGAATCACCTCGCCCATCGTCAGCTCATCGGAGGTAGGGAACAACTCGTTTTGGATGACGGCTTCCACCTCTTTGTCCCGGAACTCGTCGAAGTGCTGGCGCCAGGCGGTGTGCTGCTTTTCCTCCACCAGCGCCGTAAGCAAGGGTAGGGTTTCCTTGCAGTCGCCCCACACGGGCACGGCCGTGGGCACGTTCTTCCCGATTTCCGTCGGATCGATGTCGAGGTGGATGATCTGGGCCTGCTTGGCGTACTTGTCGAGGCGACCGGTTACGCGGTCATCGAAGCGCATGCCAATGGCAATCAGCACGTCGCACTCGTTGGTGAGGACGTTTGGGCCGTAGTTGCCGTGCATGCCCAGCATGCCCACGTTCAGCGGGTGGTCGGTGGGTAGGGCATCCACGCCCAGGATGGTCCAGGCGGCCGGAATGCCGCTTTTCTCCACAAACGTTTTGAATTCCTGCTCGGCTCCGCCCAGCATCACGCCCTGGCCCCAGATGATGAACGGCTTTTTGGCCTTGTTAATCAGCGCGGCCGCCTGCTCCACGTACTCATGGCGCACAATGGGCTTGGGCCGGTAGCTGCGGATGTGCTGGCAGGGCGTGTACCCGGCGAAATCGAACTGCTGAATCTGGGCGTTCTTGGTGATGTCGATGAGCACCGGGCCGGGCCGACCGCTGCGGGCAATGTAGAACGCCTTCGCCAGCACCTCCGGGATTTCGTTGGCATCCGTCACTTGGTAGTTCCACTTCGTAACGGGTGTGGTAATGTTGATGATGTCGGTTTCCTGAAACGCATCGGTACCCAGCAAGCTAGCAAACACCTGTCCCGTGATGCACACCAGCGGCGTGCTATCAATCTGAGCATCAGCCAATCCCGTCACCAGATTGGTAGCACCGGGTCCGCTGGTGGCAAACACCACCCCTACCCTACCCGACGACCGCGCATAGCCCTGGGCCGCGTGGATGCCGCCCTGCTCGTGGCGCACCAGCACGTGGTGCAGCTGCTCCTTGAAGTCGTAGAGCGCGTCGTAGATGGGGATGATAGCGCCGCCGGGGTAGCCAAAAATCGTGTCCACGCCCTCGGCTATCAAGGCTTGCAGCGTGGCTACCGCGCCGGAAGTAGGCGTAGTTTTGGGGGCGATGGTAGCGGAAGCGGTTGCGGATTGAGTTTGCATAAGCGAGTTATTAACCTTCCCCCTACCCCCTCTCCGCGGGGTAATGCGTGTCAAGCATTTGCGGGGGAGCCAAGGCGGCGCGGATAGACATTACTTATAAAATGGTTGCAATCAGGCGTTGGAAGTCGTTAGGCTTCCCCTCTCCTGTGGAGAAGAGGTAGAGGGGTGCGGTGCCCCCGTCTGGTCTTCTTCGAGTAGGTCGGTGATGCAGCCGTGGCTGGCATCGCTCACGGTGCGGATGTACTTGAGCAGCACGCCCTGGCGCACGGGTAGCGGCGGGCGCCGCCAGGCGGCGCGGCGCTGGGTCAGTTCGTCGTCGGAGAGCTGCACGTTGATGGTGTTTTCGGTGGCGTCGAGGATGATCCAGTCGCCGTCCTGTACCAGGGCCAGGCCGCCGCCGTCGTAGGCCTCGGGGCAAACGTGGCCGATGACGAAGCCGTGCGTACCACCCGAGAAGCGGCCGTCGGTAATCAGCGCCACTTTGTCGCCCAGGCCGGCGCCCATGATGGCGGAGGTAGGCTTCAGCATCTCGGGCATGCCGGGTCCGCCCTTCGGCCCCACGTAGCGAATCACCACCACCTGACCAGCTTTGATTTTGTGTTCGGTGATGCCCTGGTTCAGTTCTTCTTCTGAGTTGAACACGATGGCCGGTCCCTCAAACCGCAAGCCTTCTTTCCCGCTGATTTTAGCCACGCTGCCCTTGGTGGCGAGGTTGCCGTAGAGCATCTGAATATGACCGTCGGCTTTGATGGGATTGTCAAACGGGCGCAGCAAGTCTTGCTCGGCGCCGAGGGGTTGCACGTCGGCCAGGTTTTCGGCCAGGGTGCGGCCGGTCACGGTCATTAGGTCGCCATTGAGTAGGCCGTGGTCGAGTAAGGTGCGCTGCACGGCGGGCACGCCTCCTATCTTCGACAAATCTTCCATCAGGTACTTGCCACTGGGCTTGAGGTCGGCCAGCACCGGCACGCGGTTGCTCACAGCCTGGAAGTCGTCCATGGTGAGGTGCACGCCGGCCGCGTGGGCAATGGCAATGAGGTGCAGCACCGCGTTGGTAGAGCCGCCCAGCACCGTGACGACTACCAGCGCATTCTCGAAGGCTTCGCGGGTGAGGATGTCGCGGGGTTTCAGATCCAGCTCTAGTAGGCGGCGCAGGTAGGCGCCCGTATCGAGGCACTCCTGCACCTTGGCGGGACTCTCGGCCGGCAGCGACGACGACGCGGGCACCGACATACCGAGCGTTTCGATGGCTGCGGCCAGGGTATTGGCCGTGTACATACCGCCGCAAGCGCCGGGGCCGGGGCAAGCATTATGAATGATGCCCTGGTAGTCCTCCTCCGAAATCTGCCCGTTTACCTTCTTCCCGTACGCCTCGAAGCACGACACGATGTTGAGCTGCTGCCCCTTGAACTCGCCGCCCCGGATGCTGCCGCCGTACACCATCAGCGAAGGCCGGTTGAGCCGCGCCATGGCTATCATCGCACCGGGCATGTTCTTATCACAGCCTACCACCGTAGCCAGCGCGTCGTAGTAGTGCGCGCCCGCCATGGCCTCAATCGAGTCGGCAATAATTTCCCTGGAAACCAGAGAGTAGCGCATTCCCGGATTGCCGTTCGTAATACCGTCGCTTACCCCAATGGTGTTGAAGCGCAGCCCAACCAGACCCTGCGCCGCCACGCCGCGCTTCACCTCGTCGGCTAGGCCGTTGAGGTGCATGTTGCAGGTGTTGCCCTCGAAACCCGTGGAGCAGATGCCCACGAAAGGTTTGCGCAAATCCGCATCCGAAAGGCCTGCCCCGATGAGCATGGCCTGGGAGGCCGGCAGGCCATCGTCTTGGGTGTAGATGCGGCTGTATTTATTGAGAATCATGGTTGTTGTTACCGGTTGCAGGTAGGGGCGCGTTGCACGCGCCCGTGTTCGTGGTTGGAATACTTAAGCAGACTGTTCAACGGCTGGGCGCGTGCGACGCGCCCCTACCTCCTCCCGCACCAGCGCCGAGTAGGCAGTAGCCAGCTTGGCGCCAATCGTCTCCTCGTAGGGCGTCGTAAACACGTGGTCGTCGATGGAGGATACGCCGACTACCTCGGCGGCAGTGCCAGTAAGGAAGGCGCCGGTGGCGTGGTGCAGCGTTTCGGGCGTGAAGAACTCCTCAAACACCGGAATATCCAGGCTGCGAGCCAAGTCGATGACGGTGTTGCGGGTGATGCCTTGCAGGATGTTGCCGGCCGGCGCAGTATACAGCGCCCCGTCCCACTCATAGAAGAAGTTGGCGCCGGGACCCTCGGCCACGTAGCCGTTGATGTCTAGAAGTAGGGCTTCATCGTAGCCGCGCTGCTTGGCTTCGTGGCTGGCAATGATGGAGTTGGCGTAGTGGCTGCTCACCTTCGCCTCAATGGGCACCGACTTGGGGTTGGGCCGCTGGTAGGGCGAAATGGTGAGCCGCGTGAGCTGATTGCTAAAGTAATTGCCCCACTCCCACGCCGCCATAAATAGGCTGCTGGCAGTAGGCGCCTTGATGCTCATCATGGGGTCGGGGGCGTACACCAGCGGCCGGACGTAGGCATTGGAAAGGTTGTTTTTTTCGAGCAGCTGGTAGGTGATGTCCGTCAGCTCCTGCACCGAGTAGGCCAGCGGGATGCTGGTGGCGCGGCAGGAATACGCCAGACGCTCGTAGTGCTCTTTTATCTTGAAAACGCGCGTACCGTTGGCGGTATCGTAGGCGCGAATGCCTTCAAAAACGGCGTGGCCGTAGTGTAGGCTAGGCGAATACAGGCTGCACTGCGCCTGCTCGGCTGATATAAACTGACCGTCGTGAAAAACGAGCGTTTGGTTGGTGAAGTACATAAGCAGGCAGAGGGTAAGAGAGAAGTTCGTCAACAAAAAGCCTTTCTGAGCGGGGCTTAGAAAGGCTTCTTATGCGCAGCAATAAGTAGCGGTTTCTAGCAGCCCCACAGGCTTTGAATAATGACCAGAACGACGCACATAATTAAGAGCAACTGACGGAGACAACAGTAGAATTTGCAGCGAAGCCGGCAAGCTGGTTGCTGCCCTTCACTGTCTCAAAATTAACAGGCTCTACTGCCACCCGAAAAGCTGAGCAGGCGAGGCGCTACTATTTCTAAATCAGAGAATAAAAAAGCTATTGCTTTGACTTTCAATCAATAATAAATAAGCAAAATACAATGTCTAACTGCTGAAACAAGTTTGCTTTTTATCTAAAACTACATGCTACCCGCACCGTTGGCTACTTCCTTATTTGGCAGAAGCGCCCTCCCACACTTCGAGTGCCGCCTGATGCTACTGCCTCACCCGCGTTAGCAAGGCCGTTGTGGGGCTAGAGCCTACCATAATGGTAGTGCCCTGCTCGCGGGCGTACGGATTCAGCACTTCCCCTACCCGCTGGTAACTCGTAAAGTATGCCGTTAAGTCGTCCGGTTCGTCGTTGATATTGATGACGTATTGCTACCCCGAAAGCTACTGCGGCAACCAGAACAAGGAGCCGCCATTGAAGCGCTGCGCCAGTGGTATACTATGGTAACGGTTGTAGCAGTTGATAGCCCCAGTCTTCTGTCAACACCAGCGCCGGAAGATAGAGCAAAAACAAAACGCCCCCCAGGCCTGAGCCGTGGAGGGCGTGTTATGTTAAAGGCTTTATGTAAGTGGAAATGAATGACCTACAAGTTGTCCGGCTGCTGCTTACGCGGCGGTGTGCTGCTCGCGGCCTTTCAGGCCGGCCAGCTTCGACATATCGGTGTAATAGCGGGCCAGGGCGCCATAATATTCCGCCTCATCGGCGTAGATACGGCCGGGCGCTGCTTCCTGGTAGGATGGTACTATTCCGAACTCACCCTGAATCAAAATTTGTCCTTCGGCATCTTTGCGGGTGATGCGACGGAAGGACTCCGGATCTTGCTGAAGCAAGGCCGCCAGCACGCGGTCGTCGAGCAGGTAACGGGTTTTGCCGAGGGCGTCGGTGATGTAGCGGCCGGTGTGGTGCGTCAGTTCGGGCACTGTCTCGGGCATAGCTATCCGTTGGAAGCCTTCCACGGTGCGCTCGTGGCCGAATAGTTGAACCGGCTGCTCACCTTCCATACTGGCGTCCCGATATGAGCCAAACGGCACGGGCACGGTATGCACAATCAGGGGCGTATCGTAGATATTAGGGGCATCCAGCGCGTAGTCTGCGTAGCCAAGGCGCAGGTAGTACGCTTCGTTGAGCAGGGCGCTGTTGAGCACTGCCAGCTCGTTCTGCATCTGCTCCAACCGACGCTCTATAACGCTCTTTCTAGCTACTATGTCCAGTAATTCGTTGCGAATGGTCAGAATATCCTCGCGCACTTGCTTGCGCGTTTTCCAGTATTCCGCCTCATTTATAGTTGACATCGTATCCTTTCGTTTTCCTTCTGAGCAAAGCTACCTAAGTTGTTTCGGATTTTATATGCCCGGCAGTATGATTTTTTCCAGATAATGGAAAAGACAATCCGGATTCTGGAAAATATGAATAAACAGAACTCGCTCCTCCCCTTGCACCCGCCACATCTCCGCGTAGAAGTCGTGACAGGCAAATAGTTGCAACTCAAAACTATCCTGCTGCTGCCCAGCCAAAAAACGACCGTGCTGCACCAAGTAGGTGGTTTGCTGAGGAAGAGGTAGGAGCTTGAAAGCGGTAAATTGCATAAGCAGGACGATGATAGCAGCAACTACAACACTACCAGAACAGGTTCCCAACCAACGTAGGCGGCAAACCATACCGTATGTAGGCAGCAGCATTGAAAAGCGAATTCCTTGCAAGATAGCGGCTCTTCTGCCAGTACACTATCCTTTGATTTTCTGAATTTTATCTTACCCACACCGCCGTTAGGCATGAAAAAAACTCTTCGTTTTCCGCATCCGCTGGTGCTGCTGCTTGGCTTCATTCTCTTGGCGCTATTGTTAAGCTATCTGTTGCCGGCTGGCGTCTTCAACCGGCTGCCCGACCCGGCTACCGGCCGGGACGTAGTGGTGCCGGGCTCCTACCACCACGTGCCGCCCACACCAGTAAATCCGCTGGCCGCAATTGTGGATATTCCGAAGGGAATGGCCGACGCGGCCAGCGTTATTTTCTTTGTGTTCCTGACGGGCGGCGCCTTCACCGTAGTGGATCAGACGGGGGCGTTGCGCCACGGGGTAGACTGGCTGCTGGTGCGCCTGCGCGGGCGCGAAGCGCTGGTTATTCCCATCGTGTCGCTGCTGTTTGCCACCATGGGCGCCCTGGAAAATATGCAGGAAGAAATCATTCCGCTGGTGCCGGTATTGCTGGTGCTGATGCGCCGCCTGGGCTACCCTACCATTACGGCCGCGGCGGTGAGCCTGGGGGCCGCTGCCGTGGGGGCTGCGTTCAGCCCGTTGAACCCGTTTCAGGTAGGCATTGCGCAGAAACTGGCGCAGCTCCCGCTGCTCTCCGGGGCCGGGTTTCGGTTGGCGTTTCTTGCTGGCGCGCTGCTGATTTGGATTGGCGGCACCATGCGCTTTGCCCGGCGCCACCGCCAGGAGCCGGTGGTGGAAGTGGCCGCCGAGGAAGCCGCCCTAGCCGAAACCAGCCACGGCCGACACGGGCTGGTGCTGGCGCTGCTGCTAGTGGCGTTTGGCGTGTTCACCTACGGCGTACTCCGGTTGGGCTGGGAGTTTGAGCAAATGGGCGCCTTATTTTTTGGGCTGGGGGTAGCAGCTGGGCTGATCGGTGGGCTGGGTCTCAACGGCACCGCCGAGGCGTTCATCGCTGGTTTCCGCGACCTCGCTTTCTCGGCGCTCTTGATTGGGTTTGCGCGAGCCATTTTCGTGGTGCTGGAGCAGGGGCAGGTAGTCGATACCATCGTCAATAGCTTGTCGGCGCCGCTGGCGCACTTGCCGGTTACGCTTTCCGCGCTGGGTATGATGGGGGTGCACACCGCTCTGCACTTGCCAGTTCCTTCGGTGAGCGGACAGGCGGTGCTCACCATGCCCATCCTCACCCCCCTCTCCGATTTGCTAGGTCTACCCCGGCAGGTAACAGTGCTGGCCTACCAATACGGCGCTGGCCTGTGCGAGTTGATAACGCCTACCAACGGTGCCCTAATGGCCATTGTAGCTGCCTGCGGCGTGCGGTTTGACGCGTGGTGGCGGTTTGCCTTCCCGCTCTACCTGCTGCTGCTGGCACTAGGGGCAGTGGCGGTGGTAGTGGGCATTGCCGTGGGACTGGGCTAAAAACAACTGGGTGCAATCAGGTAGCGTACTGCTACCTGATTGCATCCAGTTACCGTCGAATAAATGCTATGGCTTACGTATTCAGCACTGAGCCGCCGTTGGGGTGAATGGCCTGACCAGTGATATACGAAGAGTCTTCCGACGCCAGGAATACGTAGGCCGGGGCTACTTCCGAAGGCTGTCCGGGACGCTTCATGGTAGTGTCCTGGCCAAACTTGGCCACTTTATCGGGTGAGAAGCTGGCCGGAATCAGCGGAGTCCAGATGGGGCCGGGGGCTACCGTGTTAGCGCGGATTTTCTTATCGGCCAACTGCTGCGAGATAGAGCGAATATAGGCCGTGATGGCACCTTTAGTAGAGGTGTAGTCTACCAATTGCTCATTGCCTTTATAGGCGTTTATCGAGGAGGTAGCAATAATAGAATCGCCTTCGTGCAAGTGCGGCAAGGCGGCTTTCACCACGTATACCATCGGGAAGAAATTCACTTTGAAGGTATCCTCGAATTGCTCGTTGGGCAACTCCGACACATCTGTACTCACGAATTGCTCGGCGGCGTTGCTTATCACAATGTTCAGCTTGCCCAGCTCATCTATAGTGCGCTGCACAATGTCTTCGCAGAACTGCTTGTCGCGCAGGTCGCCAGCCAGCGTGAGGCAGCGGCGGCCTTCGGCTTCTACCAACTGGCGCGTGTCGTAGGCGTCCTGCTCTTCTTCGGGCTTGTAGGTGATAGCCACGTCGGCACCCTCGCGGGCAAAATGAATAGCCACGGCCCGACCAATGCCGGAGTCGCCGCCTGTAATCAGGGCTACTTTATCTTGTAGCTTTTCGCTGCCCTTGTAGTTGGCCCGGATGTATTCTGGCTGCGGGGTCATTTCGGTTTCCAGGCCGGGCTGTTGGTCCTGGGCCTGCGGGGGTAGGGAGGTTGGTTTGTTTTCCATCAGGGTTTGGTTGTTAAGGTCAGCAGCGACGGTTTACGCCGCAATTCAACCTTCAAAACGGCTTCCCAGGCCCTAGAGTTGCTAGTGCGCAGCTTACCAACCCGCGCCTACTACCACCCTACGCTGCCCGTTTTTCGGTTGTGGCAACGCAGCATTCAGACCCGAAAACCGGGCAGCCTACGCCATCAGGAATCGAGCGAGGGTAGGGTGATGTAGAACGTAGTTCCCTGGTTTTCGGCACTCTCCAGCCATATCTGCCCGCGGTGCAACTCCACAATCGTTTTGATGATGGACATACCCAGACCCGTGGTTTTCTCGCCCCGCAGACCAGGGCGGCGTGCCTTCGTAAAGCGCTCAAACAGTCCCGGCTGCAACTCCGGCGCAATGCCAATGCCATCGTCCTGCACCGTCAGGAGCACTTGGCCCCGCTGCTGTTCTATTCGCACGATGATGCGGCCGCCTTCGTGCGTAAACTTAATGGAGTTGCTGAGCAGGTTGTTGAGCACCTGCAAGAACTTATTTTCGTCGAGGTTGACGTAGATCGGAGCCGAAGCAGGCAGGAAGAGAAACTGCTTGTTGAGTTGCGCCGCCGCGCGTTGGTATTCCTCCATGGTCAGGTTCACCCGCCACACCAGGTCTACCCGGTCCAGCTTCAGCTCCACGTTGGCCGATGTCATGAACTCGTTGTCCACGAAGTCACGAATCAGGTTCACGCTGTCGTGGCAGATGGTTTGCATAATGCCCAGGGCCTCCGTGAGTTTGGCATTGCCCAGGGGTAGCACTTGCGCCTGCATGGCTGCGCTGATTTGCTGCACCAGCGCCAAAGGCCCCGCCAAATCGTGCGAGAGGATTTCCAGTGTGGCGTTCTTTTTGGCATTGAACCTATTCGCATTTTCCAGGTTATCGCGCTCCGTGGTGACATCGCGCAGGAAGCCACCAATCAGCACCTCCCCGTCTGCAAGCCGCTGTTGATGAGGGCTTAATACCAGAGACATCCACTGGTTAGGGGCCTCGGTGCGGCGCACCCTGAATTCCAGCTCGTCGTGCAAATGGCCGCGCACCCACAGGTTCCAGCACCGGGCCAGGTAGGGTTGGTCGTCGGGGTGCAGGCGACTCAGCAGTTCCGGCAGTTGCTCGGTGGCTTGTGCAGGCGCTACCCCCAACAACTGCTCGCAGGCGGGAGTAGCGTATACCACCTGCTTGGTATTCACCTGATAAATGAAGAAGAAGTGCGGCATCTCCTCTACCATAGTCTGTAGAAAAGCCGACGGATTTATCATACTTAATACCCTGTGATAGAGGCGGCGCTAATCAGACTATACGGTCAAGTTGTCTATTTACTACGGTTGCGTTTGCGAAGTTGCACCGCCGCGGTGGGCAAATCTCTCTCTTTCATGGTATATAATCGTCATTCTGGATAGAAATAGACCACAAGAGAATCCAGCAAGGCGCCCTACCGAAGCGCGTCAAACAGAAACCACCCTTCGCTACAAAACTGAAAAACAGCAGAATACCTATACCAGCCGCAGTTCATCGCCTTCAAACACCTGCCGCACTTTGCGCTTGCGCTCTACCAGCTGGTAGGTGGCGCGGTCGGTGGCTTCGTCCCAAAACACGTCGGAGATGAGGCCACGGTGAGCGGCCCGGCCAGCGGGCGGGTCTACCTCTTCCACCAAGTCGCCGAAGCTGAAGGTAGGGCGGTTGTAAAGTTCCTTGAACAGCTCGGGGCTGACTTTGAACTGCTGCTCGTCGTAGCGCAGCAGCAGCCACTCGTCGGTTTCGTCAATCTTCTCGAACAGCTTGCCTACCGGTTCCAGCCACTCAAAGGTGCGACGGTTGGCGGGGTGAATGTAGCGGTAGCCGTAAGCGGGCGTCCAGCCATAGAGGCCGTATACAACAGGTTTTGGTCGGGGCACAGAAAAGCAGGTAGTGAAGCCGCAAAGATAGGCGTCGCAGCGGGTGGGTTGATCTGGCGAAAGTAAACCAACACTAAAACGGCCTTGTTCATTCCCGGCCCATTTTGTGGAAAGAACGGGCACGCCTACCCTCCTTAAAGCAGCCGTTCAAACCTGCGTCGCTCAAACAATGCACGCGCTTGGAAATCGCCCCAAACCCCCGCCCATTAGGCTGCAAGCAGCATTTCTGACGCACGCGCTGGGCCGCCAACCTCGTCAGCACAACCTAAACGAAAATTGGACAGTTAAAGGCTCACATTTCCTTTGGGATTTCTCTCGAACCATTATGCCTGAAACTGACCTTTCTCCCGCTCCAACCTCTACTCCTACCCCCCTCCAGCCCGGCATGGGCGCCATTCCGCACGAGCACGGCACCACCTTCCGCGTATGGGCACCTTCGGCGGAGGCCGTTGCGTTGGTAGGCCCCTTCAACGACTGGAACCACGAGTCGCACCCGCTTAGCCACGAAACTGACGGCTACTGGGCCGCCGATTTTGCTGACCTCGGCCCCGGCACAGAGTACAAATTCTGGCTGGATACGCCTACCGGCCAGCTACAGCGCAACGACCCCTACGCCCGCCAGGTGACGCACTCGGCCGGCAACTCGGTAGTGCTCGACCCAAATTTCGACTGGGAAGACGATAATTTCCAGATGCCCGCCTGGAACGAGCTGATTGTATACGAGTTGCACGTGGGCACCTTCAACGCCCCCGACCCTGAGAAGCCTGGCACGTTCTACGACGTGATTGACAAGCTGGACTACCTGCGCGAGATGGGCATCAACGCCATTGAGGTGATGCCCGCCACCGAGTTTCCCGGCGGCCGCTCCTGGGGCTACAACCCCGCGCATCCCTTTGCCCTGGAAACCGACTACGGCGGACCGCAAGCCTTCAAAGAGCTGGTGAAGCAGGCCCACCGCCACGGCATTGCCGTGATTCTGGACGTGGTGTACAACCACTTCGGCCCAGGCGACCTGGATTTGTGGCAGTTTGATGGCTGGTCGGAAGACAACGGCGGCGGCATCTACTTCTACAACGACTGGCGCGCCCAAACGCCTTGGGGCCACAACCGCCCCGACTACGGCCGCGACGCCGTGCGCTACTACATCCGCGACAACGCCCTGATGTGGCTGGAAGACTACCGTGTAGACGGCCTGCGCGCCGACTCCATCTCCCACATTCGCAACGTAGACGGCTCCGAGGACCCCTCCCGCGACCTGCCCGATGGCTGGTCGTTGATGAAGTGGATCAACGAGGAAATCCGCCAGCGCATGCCCTGGAAGATTACCATTGCCGAGGATTTGCTGGGCAACGACTACATCACGCGCATGCCCGAGGATGGCGGCCAGGGCTTCTCCACGCAGTGGGATTCAGCCTTCGTGTATCCCGTGCGCCACGCCATCACGGCCTACTCCGACGAGGAGCGCGACATGCACGCCGTGGCCGCAGCCATTACCAAAGTGTATAATGGCGACGCTTTTCAGCGCGTTATTTATACCGAGTCGCACGACGAGGTAGCCAACGGCAAATCGCGCGTGACCGAGGAGATTATGCCGGGCAACGCCCACACGTGGTTTCCGAAGAAACGGGCTACCCTGGGCGCCGCGCTGGTGTTCACGTCGCCGGGCATTCCCATGGTATTTCAGGGGCAGGCCATGCTGGCCGACGGCTTCTTCTCCGACGATGCCCCCCTGAATTGGGAACACGCCGAGCAGCACAGCGGCCTGGTGCAGCTCTACCGCGACATGGCAGCGCTGCGCCGCAACTTCCACGGCAACACGCGCGGCCTGATGGGACAGTACGTGGATGTGTTTCACCTCAACAACGAGAACAAAGTCATTGCCTTTGCACGCCGCGACCAAGGCGGCCCCGGCGATACAACCATCGTCATTGCCAATTTTGCCAACCAAGCCTACGATGCCTACGCCATCGGCCTACCTCGCAACGGCGAATGGCACGTGCGCTTCAACTCCGACTGGGAAGGGTATGACGAAGAATTCGGCAATTTCCAGAGCACCGGCACGCACGCAGAGGAAGGAATCTACGACGACCAACCCTACTACGGCACCTTTGGCCTAGCACCCTATTCCGTGCTGATTATCTCGCAAAACCCGCAGTAGTCAGCGGCCTTTTCTACAACGCAACACGCCTACTCTGCTTCGATGTTGGGGTAGGCGTTTTGCGTTGCGTTTTGTAAGTAGATAGAAAGTCAGGCTACTTTTCCTGTGTAGCTCTACCTGTACTGGAGTCGCTTACATTCTGTCGAATGCCACAATCCAACGCGCCAATGGTTGCTGATGAGTAGATAATCTGTTCGGAATTGGGAAATTGTTGCCGCTTCTGCCAACTCTCCCCGCTATATTGCCCGTACTCCTACCATACACCTCCCTGCTACTCTTTCCTTTTATGCAATACCCCACCCGTACCAATTCCAATGCCATTGCCCTAGACGCCCTGCTTGTCGAATCTGCTTGGGAAGTTTGTAACCAGGTAGGTGGCATCTACACCGTCATTCGCTCCAAGGTACCCGCCGCCGTGCAGGGATGGGGCGACCGGTACTGCCTGCTAGGGCCCTACTTTCCGCAACAGGCCCAGAGCGAGTTTGAGCCCTTCGATGATATGCAGCTGACGCTCCTTTCCGACCCCTTTGCCGGGGCCGTGCGCCAGATGCGGCAGCGGGGCTACGATGTGCAGTACGGCGTGTGGCTGGTGACGGGTAGGCCGCGCACGGTGCTCATCAACCCCTTCCAAGTATACGGCCACTTGGGCAATATCAAAAGCGACCTGTGGCACCACCACGGCATCCCTACCCCCGACAACGACGACCTCCTGCACCAGGTAGAGGCGTTTGGGCATCTGGCCAAGATTTTCATTGAAATTCTGACTGCTGAGGTGGTACCGCCGCGCCGCGTGATTGCGCACTTCCACGAGTGGATGACCGGCGTAGCCATTCCCGATCTGCGCCGCGACCAGGTGCCGGTGCACATCGTGTTTACCACGCACGCTACCCTGCTGGGCCGCTACCTGGCCATGAACGACCCCAACTTCTACGAGCACTTGATGCAGGTAGACTGGCTGGCCGAGGCGCGGCATTTCAACATTGAAACGGCTGTGAGCATCGAGCGCGCCGCCGCGCACGGCTCGCATGTGTTTACCACCGTGAGCGAGTTGACGGTGCGCGAGTGCATCTACCTGCTCGACCGGTTCCCCGACGCGGTGCTGCCCAACGGCCTCAACATTGAGCGGTTTGTGGCCCTGCACGAGTTCCAGAACCTGCACAAGCAGTACAAGGACAAGATCAACGAGTTTGTGATGGCGCACTTTTTCCAGAGCTATTCGTTTGATCTGGACAACACGCTGTACCTGTTCACCTCGGGCCGCTACGAGTATCACAACAAGGGATTCGATCTGACGCTGGAAGCGCTGGCGCGGCTTAATTACCGCCTGCAACAAAGCGGCCTGGAAGGTAATGTGGTGATGTTCTTTATTACCAAGCGCCCCTTCACCAGCATCAACCCGCTGGTGCTGCAAAACCGCGCTATTCTGGATGAGGTGCGCGAAACCTGCGAGGCCATTCAGGAGCAGGTGGGCGAGCGGCTGTTCTACGCCGCCGCCGCCGGCACCGACCACCGCCTGCCCGACCTCAGTGCGATGGTAGACGACTACTGGCGCCTGCGCTACCGCCGCACCCTACAAAGCTGGAAAACCAACGCGCTGCCGTCCATCATCACCCACAACCTGATTGATGATCAGAACGATGACATTCTGAACTTCATGCGCCAAGCCAACCTGCTCAATTACCAGCACGACCGCGTGAAGATGGTGTATCACCCTGATTTTGTGTCGCCTACCTCTCCCTTGTTTGGCATGGAGTACGGGCAGTTTGTGCGCGGCTGCCACCTGGGCGTGTTCCCGAGCTACTACGAGCCCTGGGGATACACGCCGCTGGAGTGCATTGCGCGCGGCGTGCCGGCCATTACCTCCGACCTCTCCGGCTTCGGCGACTACGTGATGCAGCACGTATCCGACCACGAAGACAAAGGCATCTATGTGGTGCACCGCCAAGAGCGCTCTTTCCACGAAGCCGCCGAAGAGTTGACGGATATGCTCTGGAACTTCGTGCTGCAAAATCGCCGCGAACGAATTGCCCAGCGCAACCGCGTAGAAAACTCTTCGGAGCTGTTCGATTGGAAAAACCTGCGGGTGTATTATGACCGCGCCTACGCGCTGGCCTTGGAGCGGTTTTAGGCGAGTAGTCCTTTCGACTGCTAAAGCGTCATTTCGACCAGCGAGAGAAATGACGCTTTAAAGAACAAGTAGGGTAGCTTCATCTCCTGCACATCATCTTTTACAAACTTAGATGCACTACCGCCTAGGTGGCACGCGTTCTTCGGAGCGCTGCCTAGGCGGTAGTGTTCACTTCTCTCTACTTGCCCGTATGCGGCCTTCGCTGAAAAGCATTGTTCTAACTGTAGTTATCGGCACGCCGGCGCTTCTAGCGGCTGCGCATGAGTTTTGGTTGGCGCCGCCGCACTATTTTGTGGCGGCTGGTCAGAAAATCAACCTGCAAACCTGGGTAGGCGAAAATTTCACTGGCCAGCGCTGGGCAGGCAAAAGCAGCCGCATTACGCGTTTCGTCCACGCCGGTCCGGCCGGTACCGAAGATCTTACTACTAGCGCCACCCAGGCCGACACGCTGCAAACGGCCCTCACATTCGCCCAGCCGGGCACGCACGTAGTGGCCTTGGCTACCAACGACGCCTACCTGGAGCAAACGGCCGAGCAGTTCAATACCTACCTCAAGGAAGAAGGCCTCGATAACGTGTTAGTACTGCGCCAGCAACGCAACGAATTAACCAACCCCGCGCGGGAGGCCTACCGGCGGTGTGCCAAAACGCTGATACAGGTAGGCAAAGTAAACTCCCGCGATACGGCTCGCGCTTACGCCCGCCCCGTGGGCTTGCCGCTGGAGCTGATACCCGAGCAAAATCCCTACCTGCTGCGGCCAGGAGCCGTGCTGACGGTGCGCGTGGTGCAGGACGGGCAGCCCGTAACCGGCGCGTTGGTGCAGGTGTGGCAGCGCCAGCCCGGACAAAAACCCAAAGCGTCGCGCCTGTACAGCAACCTTAGCGGCCGAATTTTGTTACGCTTATCCACTCCCGGTAGCTATATGCTGAGCACGGTGCGTATGGCCGCCATCCCCGACCACACCCGCGCTGACTGGCATAGCACGTGGGCCTCCCTCACATTTGGTACGGCAGGTCCAAATGGGTATTAAAATTCTGCTATCTTTCCCGTACCTTTCTTCTCTCCGTCTCGAACATTTTTTTCCTACCTTCGCAACTCCCTTAACCACCGAAACACGCGGTATGAAGTACTCGATTGATAAAAAGGACACCTACACCATAATTACGATTGACGAGAAGAAGCTCGACACTACTGTTGCGCCCGATCTGAAGTCGGAATTTGTGAAGCTGAATGCCGAAGGCACCAACAACCTGATTCTGGACCTGAGCAACGTAAAATACACCGATTCGTCGGGCCTCAGCTCTATTCTGATTGCCAACCGCTTGTGCAACTCTACGGGTGGCCTGCTGGTGCTCACCGGCCTGCAAGACCACGTAATGAAGCTTATCACCATTTCCAAGCTGGAATCGGTATTGCATATTCTGCCTACGGTAGAGGAAGGCATCGACCGCATTTTCCTGCACGCCATCGAGCGCGACCTGACCAACAAAGAATAGCGCGTTTTTTAGCTGATAGCTGTTGGCTGCTAGCTGTTAGTTTTCCGCTGACAGCTAACGGCCAGCAGCTTTCGTATTTTTAACTCTCTGGCCGCAGCTATCTGCCAACGCGGCTATCAGCTACCAGCTATTCCTTGGAGTTCGAACTAAAAATACTCGGTAGTGCTTCGGCCACCCCCGTGATGGACCGCCACCACACGGCGCAACTCCTGACGGTAGGCGCTAGCCAATACCTGATTGATTGCGGTGAGGGCACGCAGCGCCGCTTGTTGGAGTATAAAATCCGGCACCCGCGCATCCACACGATTTTCATCTCCCACCTGCACGGCGACCATTTTTTCGGATTGTTCGGGCTGCTGGGCACCATGCACCTGCACGGACGTACCGAGCCGCTGCAACTCTTCGGCCCGCCCGGCCTCGATGAGATTCTGACCACGCAGTTTCGCTACTCACACACGCGGCTTAATTTTGAGTTGTTATTTACGGCGGTAGATACCACCCAGCACCAGCAGATTTTTGAGGACAAGCAACTGACGGTGCACACGCTGCCCATGCAGCACCGCATTCCGTGCTGCGGCTATTTGTTTCGGGAGAAGCCGAAGCGTCGCCACCTCGTTAAGGAGCAGTTGCCCGACAGCCTCACGCCGGCCCAACTAGCGGCTCTCGCGCAGGGCGAAGACGTGTACGACCCGGCCACCAACACCCTGCTCGTTCGCAACGCCGACGTTACCACCGACCCTACCCCCTCGCGCAGCTACGCCTTCTGCTCCGACACGCTGTACCTGCCGGGCCTGGCGCCGCTGCTGCACGGCGTAGATTTGCTCTACCACGAGGCCACGTTTGCGGATGAAATGCGGGAGCGGGCGGCCCTTACTCACCACTCCACGGCCCACCAGGCTGCTTCGCTGGCCAAAGAGGCCCACGTAAAACAGCTGCTTATCGGGCACTTTTCGTCGCGCTACCGCGATTTGGCACCGCTGCTGGCTGAAGCCCAAGCAGTGTTTCCGAATACAGAATTGGGCGTGGAAGGCAAAACGGTGAGCTTATAGCGTGCACCCTTGCAGCTTTTGGCCGGAGAAGTTGTTTTTCGAACTGACTTCCTACTGCCACCCGGCTGGTTGGAGGCAGCGATACGTATTCCCTCACTTTTCCTACCCCACCCATGCCCAGAACCATTCTGTTAGTTTTACTGCTCCTGCTTGGCTCTATTGCCGCCGCCAATGCCACTTCCCTAGCCCCTGCACCCATACGCGTGGGTATTGCGGGCCTCACACACGCCCACGTGCACGTGCTGCTGGGCCGTGCCCAACGCGGCGACGTGGTGATAGTAGGTATTGCGGAGCCCAACCGCGACTTGGCCCAGCGCCTCACCAAGCAATATGGTCTGAGCATGAAGCTGGTGTATCCTACCCTGGAAGAAATGCTGGTAAAGACCAAGCCCCAGGCCGTAACGGCTTTCAACAGCATCTACGACCACCTGGCCGTGGTGCAAGCCTGTGCTCCCCGCGGCGTGCATGTGATGGTAGAAAAGCCCCTGGCCGTAAGCGTAGACCACGCCCGCCAGATGGCTGCTCTGGCGAACAAGCACCACATTCACCTGCTCACCAACTACGAAACCAGCTGGTACGGCACCAACCACCGGGCCTACGAGCTAGTGACGCAGCAAAAAACCATCGGCGACATCCGCAAGATGGTGGTGCACGACGGTCACCAGGGCCCAAAAGCCATCAACGTGAACCCAGAGTTCCTAGAGTGGCTGACTGACCCAGTGCAAAACGGCGGCGGGGCGCTAATTGACTTTGGCTGCTACGGCGCCGATTTGATGACCTGGCTGATGCAGGGCCAGCGGCCCCAGTCGGTGACGGCCGTGACCCAGCACTTGCAGCCGCAGGTATATCCGCGCGTGGATGACGAGGCCACGATTGTGGTTACCTACCCGCACGCGCAAGGCATCATTCAGGCATCCTGGAACTGGCCCTACTCCCGCAAAGACATGGAAATTTACGGGCAGACCGGCGCCGTCTTCGCGCTCGACAGTCGCCAGCTACGCGTGCGCCCTACCGAAAAAGCCGCACCGCAGGAGCTGACTATTGCAGCCCCGAAGGCCCCGTACGATGAGCCGTTTGCCTACCTGGCCGCCGTGGTGCGGGGCGATATTCAGGAAGATAAATTATCGTCGCTGGATACCAACCTCATCGTGGTAGAGATTCTGGATGCGGCCCGGCAATCAGCCAAAGAAGGCAAAACGATATTTTTGTCGAAGTAGCCGGGCGAATAGTCTCGCTACAGAATTCCCGTACTGATTTCTACCTTATTGCCCGCCTTTATGGCGAAGAAGAAACAACAGCTTTACCTGGTTCTCAGCGGCATTTTCATTGTGAATGCTCTGCTGGCAGAAATTATTGGCGTCAAGATATTTTCTGCCAATGCCCTACTCGGTCTACCCCCTACCCTGCCCGGCGACCTCACGGCCGGCGTACTCATCTGGCCGGTGGTCTTCATCACCACCGATATCATCAACGAGTACTTCGGCAAGGCGGGCGTGCTTCGCGTGAGCTTCCTCACGATGGGGCTGATTCTGTACGCGTTCTTCATCATTCTGGCTACCACCTACCTGCCACCGGCTAAGTTCTGGCTGGAGGTGAACGGCACCGACGCCCAGGGTAGGCCATTTGATATCGACTTTGCCTATCAGAGTATTTTCCGGCAGGGCCTGGGCATCATCACGGGCTCTATCGTGGCTTTTGGCATCGGCCAGGTGCTGGACGCCACCATTTTTGCGTGGCTACGGCGACTTACTAAGGGGCGCTACGTGTGGCTGCGCGCTACGGGTTCCACGCTCGTTTCGCAGCTCGTTGACTCGTTTGTGGTGCTGTATGTGGCGTTCTACCTGTTCGGTAATTGGAGCTTTGCGCAGGTGCTACGCGTTGCCAACACCAACTACTGGTATAAATTTGCAGCAGCCATTCTGCTCACGCCGGTGCTCTACTTGGCCCACGGCCTCATTGACCGCTACCTGGGCCAGGAAAAAACCGAGGAGCTACAAGAAGAAGCCGCGGCAGACGTGAGCGTGTAATTTTTGAGCTGTTAGCTACTAGCTGTTGGCTGTTAGCTAACACATCCATCATCCTGAAAAAGCTAACAGCCAACAGCTAGTAGCTAATAGCTAAACTCTATGTCCCGTATTCTCACTGGCATCCAGAGCACCGGCCGCCCGCACTTGGGCAACCTGCTGGGCGCCATTCTTCCGGCCGTCGAGCTGTCGAAAACCAGCACCAACGAGTCGTTGCTGTTTATTGCTGATCTGCACTCGCTTACTACCGTGCGCGATGCTGACACGCTGCGTCAGAACACCTACGCCGTAGCGGCTGCATGGCTGGCCTGCGGTTTCGATACGGAGAAGAACCTGTTCTACCGGCAGTCCGATGTGCCGCAGGTAACGGAGCTGACGTGGTATCTGTCGTGCTTTGCGCCCTACCCTATGCTGGCTAATGCGCACTCGTTCAAGGACAAATCGGACCGCCTCTCGGACGTGAATGCGGGCTTGTTTACCTACCCGGTGCTGATGGCGGCTGATATCCTGCTCTACGATGCGGAGGTGGTACCTGTGGGCAAAGACCAGATTCAGCACCTGGAAATTACCCGCGATATTGCTGCGGCCTTCAACAGCCGCTACGGCGAAACCTTCGTGCTGCCCCAGGCCCGCGTCGATCAGCAGCTGATGACCATTCCCGGCATCGACGGCCAGAAGATGAGCAAGAGCTACGGCAACATCATCGATATTTTTGTGGATGACAAAGCGCTGCTCAAAACCATTCGCGGCATCGTATCGGACAGCACGCCCCTGGAAGCCCCCAAAGACCCCGACAACGACACCACCTTCAAGCTCTACTCCCTGTTGGCCACCCCGGAGCAAGTTGCCGACATGCGCGCCAACTACCTGAACGGCGGCTACGGCTACGGCCACGCCAAAACGGCCCTGTATGAATTGATTCGGTTGCGGTTTTTCAACGAGCGGGAGCAGTTTACTTACTACATGAACAACCTCCCTGAACTAGACGCCCGCCTCGCCGAAGGCGCCCGCAAAGCCCAAGCCTACGGCACCATCGTCCTTAACAAAGTGCGCGAGAAGGTAGGGTATAAGGTGAGATAGTGAAATGGTGAGTTCATAACTAAAAATCAGAAAAACGCCTGTCATCCTGAGCACAGCGAAGGACCTTCTCACGTAAGCACGATTATCGTAACAACGACTCGTTCTAGCGTGAGAAGGTCCTTCGCTGTGCTCAGGATGACAGGCGTTTTCTAATTCATAACTTCACAAACTCACAACTTCACCATTTCAATACACTAATCCCTCA
>NZ_JAHWGL010000064.1 GCF_019334315.1 Hymenobacter profundi | reverse complement strand
TCCTTCGACACTGGCTTGATGCGCCACATGCTCAGGATGACAGAAGAAAGTTAAAAGGACTTGATAATCTCCGTGAAATCACGCGATTTGAGGGAGGCGCCGCCAATGAGGCCGCCGTCTACGTCGGGTTGGGAGAACAATTCGCGGGCGTTCTGGGCGTTGGCCGAGCCGCCGTAGAGGATGGTGGTATTTTCGGCCGCTTCGGCGTCGTAGGCGCGGGCTACCTGCTCGCGGATGAAGGCGTGCACCTCCTGCGCCTGGGCGCTGGTAGCAGTTTTGCCGGTGCCGATGGCCCAAATGGGCTCGTAAGCAATGACTACCTGTGCAAACTCCTCATTGGAGAGGTGAAACAGACCATCTTTCAGCTGCTTGCTGATAAAGTCGAAGGTCTCCTCAGCCTCGCGGGTTTCCAGCGACTCGCCAATGCAGAAAATCGGCTTCAGGCCAGCGGCCAAAGCAGCTTTCAGCTTTTGCGAAAGCAAGAAATCGTCTTCCTTGAAATACTGGCGGCGCTCGGAGTGGCCCAGAATTACATATTCGGCACCCACCGATTGCAGCATCTTACCCGATACCTCGCCGGTGTAGGCGCCGCTTTCCTTGTCGGAGCAGTTTTGGGCGCCCAGGTGGAAGTTGCTACCCTGAGGCAGCTGCTTGCCTACACTATATAGAAAAGGAAACGGCGGGCAGATCACCACTTGCACCGCAGAGCCGGTGGCCTCATCGGCTACCATGTTAGTGATTTCAGAAACCAGAGCCAGGCCGTCCTGGAGCGTGAGGTTCATTTTCCAGTTGCCGGCAACGATGTTTTGGCGCATAGCGAAAGAGCGTAGAGTTGAAGATTCGCCTGCAAGTTATCAGTTAGTTGTTAGTGGGTTGTTGTTAGCTGTCAGGAAGTAGCTGTCAGTTGTTAGTCTGATTCCTATTTTAACAACTAACAGCCACTCCCTAACAACTGACAACTAATCTCTAACAACTAACGAACAACCGCTACAACCCCGCCGCCGTTTGCAACCGCCGGCGCGACAACAGGATGCCACCTACTGCCACTATCCCCGCGCCGCCCCAGGCCAACCACATCAACTCAGGGTAGGCGCTTTGCCGCGCTACCCCAATGGCAACCAGTGCCCACGCCGCCACCAGCGGAAACGCTACTTCTCGAAAGGCATAGGCTACCAGCAACCCCAGCGCTACCACTATTGCTAACAGCAAAGCCGTGAGCAGCACACGCACGTTTTCTTCGCCGTGCCACCCCCAGCTCCACAAGCCCAACGTGACGTTGATAACGGTAGCCACCGAAATCCACCCTAGAAACAGCGCGAAGGGTAGGCTGCTGAGCATCGCGCTTTCACCAGCCAGTACCAATGTCCGCGCCCTGCCATATACCAGGATCAGGCTAATTAGAATACCCAGCATCACTAATGCACTCAGGGCCAGCCGCTCATATGCAAACACCACCAGCCACAGCCCCGTGAGCACATTGGCCAGCGTGAGGGGTAGGGCTACGGCATCGGGTAGCAAGTTGCGGCGCTGGGCTGGCAACAGTTGCCAGATGGCGTACACCAGCAAGCTCAGAAAAGTCAGGCCCCAGATGCTGAATGCGTAGCCCGCCGGCGTGAGCAGGGTAGGATACTTGCCGGATACCGCGCCGTTTGTCTGCCCATTGAACGGGTAGGCCTGCGACACGTAGTTCAGCGCAATATTGCCAACGATGCTAGCCGCCGCTGCCCACCGCCACAAGCGGCCCGGCAACGCAGATTCGGGTGAGGTCAACGGGGTAGAAAGTGCAGTCATAGAGCAATGTTAAGTATGGGAAACTGCTAGCCCGGCTCCATTGGCACCGGACCAGCAAGCTTATTTTGTAGGCAGATGCGGCTTGGGTTGGCCGGCCGCAGATGTGGCAGCAGAAGACTGCGCATCAGTTTTTGCTTTTACCAGGAGCGCCTGAATCTGGGTCAGCACGTTTTCGTCCTCCAGCTTCTCGATGAAGGCAATCAGCTCTTTCTTTTTGTGGGCAGGTATCATAGGAAATGCAGGTTATAGGGTGTTGGGCAAGAGGCCAATTGAGGCTATACGCAAACGCCCCGAATGGTTGTCCATTCGGGGCGGGCAGGGTGCGTGTGCGGCACAGGTTGCTACAGCTTCTCGGCCAGGAAACGGGCTGTGGAGTTGGTATCTTTCAGCTTCACCATTTCCTCGGGCGTACCCTCGAAGAGTAGGTGGCCGCCGTTGGTGCCGCCCTCGGGGCCGAGGTCGATAACCCAGTCGGCACACTTGATGATGTCCATGTTGTGCTCGATGATGAGCACCGAGTTGCCTTGTTCCACCAGCGCATTTAGGGCCGTCATCAGCTTGCTGATGTCGTGGAAGTGCAGGCCGGTGCTGGGCTCATCGAAAATAAACAGAATTTTATCTTGCTGAAGGGTAGCACCTTTGGTCAGGAACGAGGCTAGCTTCACGCGCTGGGCCTCACCACCGGAAAGCGTATTGGCCGACTGCCCCAGGCGAATGTAGCCCAAGCCCACATCGTTGAGCGGGCGCAGACGCTCCACAATCTTGGGCTGATCGGCAAAGAACTCTACAGCGTCCTCCACCGTCATTTCCAAGATTTCGTCGATGCCTTTTTCCTTGTACTTGATTTCCAGGATGTCCTGCTTGAACTTGTGGCCATTGCAGGCTTCGCAAGTCAGGTAGATATCAGCCATAAACTGCATCTCAATCTTCACCTGACCCTCGCCCTGACACACTTCGCAGCGCCCGCCTTCCACGTTGAAGCTAAAGTGCGAAGGTTTCAGGCCCCGCGCCTTGCTCAGCGGCTGATCGGCAAACAGGCTGCGAATGGCGTCATAGGCCTTCACGTACGTCACCGGGTTGGAGCGCGATGACTTGCCGATGGGGTTCTGATCCACAAATTCCACGTGCGACACTTGGCCCTGCACGCCCATCAGGCGGTCGAACTTGCCAGTGGCTTCGCCCGCGCCGCCGCCCAGCTGCTTGAGCACGGCCGGCGCCAGAATGCGCTTCACCAGGGTAGACTTGCCCGAGCCTGACACGCCCGTTACCACCGTCATCACGTTCAGCGGAAACTTCACCGACACGTTTTTGAGGTTGTTTTCGCGGGCGCCGGTCACTTCCAGCGCATTGCGCCAGGGGCGACGAGTTTTGGGTACCGGCACCGCCATCTGGCCGCTGAGGTAGCGCCCAGTGTAGGTAGTATCGTCCTCCAAAATCTCCTCGTACGTGCCCTGAAACATCAGCTTACCGCCACCCGAGCCGGCTTCCGGCCCAATGTCGATGATCTGGTCGGCCTGCTCCATCATCTTGTCTTCGTGCTCCACTACTACTACCGTGTTGCCTAGCTTCTGCAAGGAGCGCAACACGCCGATGAGCTGCTCGGCATCCTTGGGGTGCAGGCCAATGCTGGGCTCATCCAGAATATACATGGAGCCCACCAGCGCCGAACCCAGCGAGGTAGCCAGCGAAATACGCTGCGATTCGCCACCCGACAGCGTGCTACTGAGGCGGTTGAGGGTGAGGTAGCCCAGCCCTACCCTATTCAGGTAGCTGAGGCGGTTGGTTACCTCCGTCACCAGGCGCTCGGCTACCTTGGCCTCGTGCTCGGTTAGGTTGAGGTTATTGAAGAACTGCACCGCTTCCGAGATGGGTAGCAACACCAAGTCGGTGATGCTGTTGCCGTCGATTTTGACGTATTGCGCATCGTGGCGCAGGCGCGTGCCGCGGCAGTCGGGGCAGGTGGTGCGGCCCCGGTAGCGGCTTTGCAGCACGCGGTACTGGATCTTGTGCGTCTGCTCCGACACCCATTTAAAGTACTTATCCAGACCATCAAAGTACTTATTGCCTTTCCAGAGCAGCTGCTTTTCGGCCTCGCTCAGCTCGTTGTAGGGCCGGTGAATTGGGAAATCGAATCGGATACCGTTTTTCAACAAGGGCTTCAGCCACTCACTCTGCTTGTCGGTGCGCCAGGGGGCAATGGCACCCTCATACACCGTCAGCGACTTATCCGGAATCACCAAATCCTCGTCAATGCCCAATACCGAGCCGAAACCCTCGCAGGTTTTGCAGGCGCCGTAGGGGTTATTGAAGGAGAAAAAGTTGACGTTCGGTTCTTCGAACACGATGCCGTCCAGCTCGAATTTGTCGGAGAAGGTGCGCCGCTCGGCGTCAAACTGCGCGATGCATGTGCCATGTCCCTCGAAAAAGGCCGTTTGCACCGAGTCGGACAGGCGGAACTGCAAATCCTCATCACCATGCCGAATCACGGCGCGGTCAATCATGATGTACACGTCGCCCTGCACCTCGGGCTTGCCCTCCCCGATTAGGTCTTCGATGAACTCGGTTTCGCCCTTCACCACCACCCGCGAGTAGCCTTTTTGCAGCAGCAAATCCAGCTCCTTGCTCATGGGCCTACCCTCCTCCGAAGGTAGTAGCGGGGCTAGCAGCGTCAGGCGGGTGCCGTCGGGTAGGGTGAAGAGGTAGTCCACCACATCGGCCACGTTGTCCTTGCGCACCTGCGCGCCGCTCACGGGCGAGTACGTGCGCCCTACCCTGGCAAAGAGCAGCTTAAGATAATCGTATACCTCAGTGCTGGTGCCCACCGTGGAGCGGTTGTTTTTGATGCTGACCTTCTGCTCGATGGCAATGGCCGGCGAAATGCCGCGGATGTAGTCTACGTCGGGCTTGTCCATGCGGCCCAGAAACTGGCGAGCGTAGCTGCTTAGGCTCTCCACGTACATGCGCTGCCCCTCGGCATACAAGGTGTCAAACGCCAGACTAGACTTGCCCGAACCCGACAGGCCCGTGACAACGATAAACTTATTGCGCGGCAGTGCCACGCTGAGATTCTTGAGGTTATGAACCCGCGCATTCTTAATCAGAATAAAGTCGCGCGGGTCGAGCTGGTCGATAGGATCGGCCGCGGGGGCGGCTACTTGCAAGGAGTCTTGGGCCATAGAGCGGTAAACAGCCAGCACCGGGGGTTTGGTTTCCGGCGGAGGTAGGGAGTTTACGAAGGTACGACGTAGGGTGTGGTTTGGCGCTGGAATGCTTACATGGGGAGATGTGATATACTCAGTGTTATTCACCAATTTGATAGCAACTCTATGCTTCTAGAACAACGGCACAAACTCACGCAGCTATAATGTGACTTACTTAAGAAGTAATACAGGCTCCTTTCTACCTAATTTACAAGACACGTTATTGTGTTTATCTTATATAAGCAAAACCTACCAGTGTTGCTATAAATCACTCATTAAACGCCGTAAAACAAGAAAATTTACGTAATATCGGCCCGCTTATATACAAGGGGTTTCTATCCCTTATTCTGTATTATACTTATTGCCTTGCATTATGCTAAGCACTACCCGGCAACCAGCAGAGAAATTGGAGCTATTAGAGGCCATTCGCGGCTTTGCAGCATTGTATGTGGTTATTCACCACTTCATTGGCTTCACTACACTCAAGCAAACACTTCATCCCCTGCTTAGGCTGCCCTTCCGTTTCGGACAAGAAGCTGTTATTGTCTTTTTCCTGATGTCGGGCTTTGTTATCTGTATTGCTACCTATAAATCATCTCAGCAAGATATTCGCACGTTCTTTTATAAACGTTTCTTCAGAATATATCCCATATTCCTTGCTACTCTCGGCTTATCCGTGCTCGTTGCTTTGTGTAACGGTGAATCATTTTCTTCGAAAGACACTGGTAATTTTTTAGGAAACTTATTGATGCTTCAGGATACGCCAGATAAACCGGGCGGAGTTATTCAGCCTTTTTTAAAAAATCACGCACTCTGGTCTTTGTCGTATGAATGGTGGTTTTATATGCTATTTCTTCCTGTCCTTACCTTGCTGAACAAAATGAAATTTTATTATACAGGACCTTCTGTATATAGTGTACTTTCTTTATCTTTTGTAGCTTATATTTTCTATTTATTATTCCCTAATCATCTTCTTCTTGTACTCACCTATTTGGTTATGTGGTGGGTAGGCGTGGCATGGGGAGAGATGTATGTCAAGCAGATTTCTTTCAACTGGAAAAATATGCTGCCACTTTATGTCAGCTTGTTTGTTATGCTTTGCTTGACGGCTATACCAGCCATAACAGCTTACCAAGCAACACAGTCGGTGAGTAATTTAACAGACTATCCCTTTATCGTTTTTCGACATTTCGCATTTGCTTTTCTGTGTGTAGGGAGTATTCATTTTTACCATATTTATAAACTCACTTATTTAAAAACAGTATTTGTGCCTTTTGCCAAATTATCCTCTATTTCGTATGCATTGTATTGTGTACATTTTCCTATATTATGGCTTCATATTCCATTTATTACCAATATTTATATAGCATTATTCGCTAAACTTATGCTCGTAGTAGCACTATCACACCTGTTGGAAAATAAATTACAGCCTATCGTTAATAAATATTCATATGCTCTTCGTACTTCTGCGGCTGAAATCCCAGTGGTAGTTAATGCTTAAAATCTGATAAGAGCCAACTCGGTTAAATTTGTAGTTCGGTCGTTCAACGCAGCACCTTTTCGCCAACTGGCCCCGTCCCTTTGCATGACTTCGGTTAGGCGCATGAGGTAAAGAAATAATGGCACGAGTCACACCATATTCACGCCAGCTAGGGGTAACTCCATGCTTAGCACGACCAACGAAACTCTCCGCTATGCAGTCTGTTGAGTAGGAAAACTACCTCCTACCCATGCCTACCCCCAACGACACCCCTTTCCCGTCCAACGCCTTCCGCCGCCAGGACGAAACGCCGGACGCCGATTTCTACCACTTCCCGCGCTTTGTGACACACATCGACGAGGGCGCTATTGCGGCCGTGACCCAGCTGTACCGTGAGTATCTACCGGCCAATGGTGCGGTGCTGGATTTGATGAGCAGTTGGATCAGCCACTTGCCCGAGGAGGTAGCCTATCAGCGTGTGGTAGGGCTGGGCATGAACGAGCAAGAGTTGCGCGCCAACCCGCGCCTGAGCAGCTACGTGGTGCAGGACCTCAACCAAACCCCTACCCTACCCTTCGCTGACAACGAGTTCGACGGGGCCGGCATCTGCGTGTCTATTGACTACCTCACACAGCCGGTGGAGGTGCTGCGCGAGCTGGCCCGCGTGCTGCGCCCCGAAGCGCCGCTGGTCATTACCTTTTCCAACCGCTGCTTCCCTAGCAAAGCCATAGCCGCCTGGCACGCCCTCGACGACCGTGGTCACCTGGCCCTAGTGCAGCGCTACCTAGAAACAGCCGGCGGCTGGCACCACATCGAGCTACTTGACCGCAGCCCCAACGGCTACCAATCCGATCCGCTGTTTGCGGTAGTGGGAAGAGTGGTTTGAGGTTGTTAGGAAAAACGTCTGCCATCCTGAGCGCAGCGAAGGACCTTCTGCCAGTTGAACGACTCGTTGTTACTTCCATCGTTCTACCGTGATAAGGTCCTTCGCTGCGCTCAGGATGACAGACGTTTTTTCATCCGATAACTTCCCCCTAACAACTAGAACTTCACAATCCCAGCACCCGCGCGGCGTTTTGGTGGCAGACTTTCGCCCGTACCTCGTCGCTCAGGGGCGCTTGTTCTATCCAGCGGCTGGCCGTTTCGGATTCTTCAAACGGATAATCCACCGAGAACAGCACGTTGTCTTCGCCCAGGGCGGCTAGGGCGCACTGCAACGATTCATCGGCGCACACGCCGGTGGTAGTCACCACGATGTTAGATTTGATGTATTCCGAAGGCAGCTTCGTCAGGCCTTGGGGTAGGCCGGCGAGGCGGGCGCGACTATCGAGACGCCAGAGCAGGTAGGGCAGCGTTTCGCCCATGTGGCCTAAGATTAACTGCACCTTCGGAAACCGCTCGAACACGCCACCAAACACGAGACGCAGGGCGTGCGTGGCTGTTTCTACGGTCCAGCTCCAGGTGGCGCCCAGCAGCTCGGGGTGACCTTCGTAGAGCTGCATTTTCTGGTAGGAATTGGCGGGGTGCAGGTACACGGGCACGCCCAGGTCTTGCACCCGTTCCCAAAACGGCGTGTACTGGTCTTCGTCGAGGTAGTGGCCGTTGGTGTGGCTATTGATCATGGCGCCCCGAAAGCCCAACTGGCGCACGCACCGCTCCAGCTCATCGGCGGCAGCAGTGGGGTCTTGCAGGGCCAAGTGGGCCAGCCCGCCAAAACGGGTAGGGTGCAACTCAATTTTTTCGGCTAAGAAATCGTTGGTCTCGTGGGCCAGGCGCACGGCGCGGGCGGTATCGGGTTCCGTTTGCACGCCGGGGCTAGTAAGCGACAAAAACGACCGTTCGATACCGGCTGCATCCATTGCCGCCAGTCGCTGCTCGCCAAAATCCTGCAAGCGCGTCAAAATATTCTGCATGGCTTTTTCGGGCAGGTCGCGCATGTGCTGCTTGAAGCCTTCGACAAAGGCAGGGGCAAGAAAGTGTTCTTCTAAAGCAATCTTTTTCATAGGTTTTGGCAGGGTATTTACTAGGGTAAGCCCGTTGGAAATCAGTTCTGACAGCACGCAAAGCCGCCGCCACTGCCTGCCTAAACGCAGTACCGCAACACGTGCCGACGCAACTTTTCGGCCTTTGTGGGCGCTATTTTGGGGAGTATGGCTGTTATAGTTAAGCTGATGAGGAGTGACACTGCGGCCTTTCAGGTAGCCTATTTTTCTTATTTCTTTCGTTTCTGAACACCCCGCGGGGCCCTTTCCACTGTATATGCGCTTTTCTTCATTTGGTAGTTTACTAGTCGCCTTGCTTGGTGCATCTACGGCTTTTGGGCAGCGGCCCACGGCCAACCTTTCCGGTCAATGGAGTGGCAATCTGCGCATCCCCACCGGGGCTACCCTGCAACTGCAACTAAACGTGCAGGACCAAAGCGGCCGTCGCACGGCCACCCTCGACATCCCTACCCAGAACGCGCGAAACATCGCCGTAGACCGGGTAGAAACCAAAGGTGATAGTCTGCTGCTCACGGTGTCGGCCATCCGGGCTCGCTTTGCCGGGAAGGTGGCTCCCGATGGTAGTACACTACGCGGCTTCTGGCGCCAGAACAACGCCAAGCTGCCCCTCACATTCCAGCACACTTCTACTACTGCGGCCACTGCTGCCGCACCCGCCGCGAAGCGTAGCGGCAAGGCCGGCCGGCCGCAAGAGCCGCAGGCGCCGTTTTCGTATCAGGCCGAGGAAGTCCGTTTCACCAATAAAAGCGCTGGCGTCACGCTGGCTGGCACGCTTACCCTACCGCCCGGCAAAGGTCCGTTTCCGGCGGCTGTGCTGCTCACCGGCTCCGGCCCCCAGGACCGCGACGAAGCCGTGTTCGGTCACAAGCCATTCCTCGTGTTAGCTGACTACCTCACCCAGCAGGGCATTGCCGTACTGCGCTTTGATGACCGGGGGGTAGGCAAATCGACGGGCAACGCCACTACCGCTACCCTCACCGATTACACCCAGGATGCGGAAGCCGCTATGGCCTTCCTGCGCAGCCGGCCCGATATCAACGCTAAGAAGGTAGGCGCGATTGGGCACAGCGAAGGCGGCACAGCCGGCGTGCGCACGGCCAGCCAAGCGCAGGCCCCAGCTTTTTTGGTGCTGCTGGGTATGGCCGGCGTACCGGGTAGCGAAGCGGTGGTGCAGCAGGCGCTGGCCAATGCTCGTCTCAAGACCAAAGACCCCAAAATCCTGGCTGGTGTAGAGCAGCGTCAGCGCGCCCTCATTGCCATCAGTCAGCGCGTAGCCGATGTTCAGCAGGCACAGAAGCAAATGATAGCCGTGCTGATGCCCGATATTTCCCTACCCGCCGAGCAGATGAACCAGCTCCGCGCCGCCGCCGCCGGCCAGGCCGCCGCCATGACTACCCCCGCTTTCCGCGCGCTGCTCGTCGACAACCCTACCCAAACACTGCGCGCCGTGAAATGCCCGGTGCTGGCTCTGGGCGGCGCTAAAGATATGCAGGTGATTTCCAACACCAACCTCGCTTCTATCGAAAAAACCCTCAAAAGCAGCGGCAACCGCGATGTGACCACCCGCGAGCTGCCCGGCCTCAACCACATGTTCCAGACCGCTCCTACCGGGGCCATTTCGGAGTACGGGCAGATCGAGGAAACATTTTCGCCCGCTGCCATGCAGGCCATTAGTAGCTGGATTCTATCCCGCACGAAGTAAATTCTAAAAACAGCAAAAAGCCCCCGCATCACCTTAGGTGCGGGGGCTTTGCTTTTTACACGGAACGTCGTGCTGGGGTTGAACCCCTGGCAAGGGTAGGCGACGCGGGCGGCCGACCAGCAGGCGGCTACTTTTTCAGGTAGGGTTGTAGTTGCTTGGTCCAGATGGCGTAGCCGGCGGGCGTCATGTGCAAGCTGTCGGACACGTATAGTTCCGGGCGCGGGCGGCCGTTTTTACCGAGCATTGCGGGGCCGAAATCCACATAGCGCAGGTGCTGTGGGTGGCGGTCGATGTAGGCTTTGATCTTGGCGTTGGCCTGCTGCATCTGCGGGTAGAGCTTCCAGCGCGACGGGCTTGGTTTGATAGCCAGATATACTAGCTCCACGCCGGGCAGGTCGCGGCGCATGCGGCTTTTGAAAGCCAGGAAAGACTGGTACACTTCCTCTACCGTGTTGCCAGCGTTGATGTCGTTGTCGCCCTCATATAAGATCACCTGTTTGGGTTTGTATTTCAGTACGAGCTGATCGAAATAATGATTGGCATCGGGGAAGCGAGAGCCGCCAAAACCTCGGTTAAGAACGGGGTAGCCCGCAAAATCCTGCTGCAACGTCTCCCACTTGCGCACCGACGAGCTGCCAGTGAAGACGATGGGCGCCACGGGCGGCTTTTGCAGACTATCCTGCTGAGTGAAGGCTTTGATTTCGCCTACCCACTGCCCAAAATTGAGCGGCGCGGCGCGGCGCGGCGCCTGCGCCCACACCACAACGGGCAACAGCAAAAGAAATCCTAATAAGAAACAACGAGAACGGGTGGAAAGCAACATACAGTGCAGCAAACAAAAGAGAACAGAAAGTGAATACTACAGCCAACATACACAGATGTAATCATATAAGCCGATACCTACGCAGGACCTACGTCGAGCAAACAGCTCACTTGGTAGCTCCTCATACTGCTCTCATCGGATATAGTGTGCGTTTTCAAACCTAAATAGGACGTTGGCAAGATTCTGGCATTTAGCACTTTTTTACCAAGAATATGCTCATACCGCCGCAGTTCGGTATTTGATTTTCACTTTATGACCAAAGCTTTACGTTTCGCGTTTCTCTTATTTCTTCTTTTACCATACGCCTTGCGGGCCGCCGACGCTCCTCTGAATGGCCAATGGCAAGGACCACTCGCCGTACCAGGCGGCTCTCTGGATTTGCTGATTACGTTGGTCCCGCTTTCCAACGGCTCCTACTACGCCGCCCTGGATGTGCCCAAGCAGAAGATTAGCCGCATGCCGGTAGAGGTAGAGATAAAGGGCAGTGAAATTGCTTTGAAAATTGAGCAAGCGGGTAGCAGCTTCACGGGCCAAGTGCTGGAAGGTGGCCGGGTGCTGAAGGGCACCTGGAAGCAGCCTGGCCTTACGGCGCCGCTCACGCTGGAGCGCCGCGCCATGCCCACGGCCTCGGCGGCCGCTCTCACCCGCCTGACTCCGCCTTACCGCGAAGAAAACATCAAGTTCAACAACGCAACCGCCAACGTAAGCCTGAGTGGTACGCTCACGGTGCCGGCCGGACCGGGGCCTTTTCCGGCCGTGGTGCTGATTTCGGATAGTGGCCCGCAGGAGCGCGACGCGGCGGTGCAAGACTACCGCATGTTTGGGATGCTGGCCGACTACCTCACCCGCCGCGGCGTGGCCGTGCTGCGCTTTGATGACCGGGGGGTAGGCCAGTCGGGCGGGCGCTATTTCACCACGACCACTGCCGATTTGGTGACCGACGCGCAGGCCGCCATGCAGTATCTGCGGGCGCACAAGCTCATCAACCACCGCGACATTGGCCTTATCGGGCATGGCGAAGGGGCCAACGTGTCGTTGCTGGCCGCCGCGCAGCCGCAGCCTCCAGCTTTTGTGGTGGCTTTGGCTGGCTACGGACAGCTGGGCCACGAGGTGCTCTTGCATCAGCAGCTGGAAATTATGCGCCTCATTGGGGCCGATCAAACTCAGGTGAAGGCGGCCATTGAGTTGTACGAGCGCATGGTTACAATTATCCGGCAGACGCCCAACGATAACCAGGCCCGCGGCAAGGTGGCCGGCACGCTACGCCTCAACAACAGCCAGATTGACCCAACTATGGCCCGTGCCCGCGCCATTCAGCTCACGTCGCCCTGGTCACGTTTCTTCCTCGACTTTGACCCGCTCCGGTCCTTGCCCGATGTGCGCTGTCCCGTGCTGGCCCTGAACGGTACCGACGACCTACAGGTAGGCGCGGCCACCAACCTACCACTCTTGCAAAAGGGTCTGAAAAACAACCGCGACGTGACCGTGAAGAAACTTGCTGGCGTCAACCACCTGTTTCAGCCCGACCCGCAGGATTGGCCTTTGGTGAACGGACAGCAGCAGCCTAATTTCTCGCCCAAGGCACTGGATACCATTCGGGAATGGATTGCCAAGCGTACCACCGCGGCTCCATCGGCAGCGGCTCCGCAGAAGCCTGCCGCCAGCAAAACCAAGAACAACACGGCCAGCAAGTAGCTACAGCTTATTCGGCTGGTGCAGAGGTAGGCGCCGGGGTCAGGTCGAGGCGACGGAGTTTGTCGGCTTTGAAGGCGGTTAACAAGACTACTACAATCGTCATACCTCCACCGAAAACCACTGAGGGCACTACGCCCAGTAGCCGCGCCATCGCGCCCGACTCGAACGAGCCGATTTCGTTGCTGGAGCCAATGAAAATATTGTTGACAGCCGATACCCTACCCTTCATATACTCCGGCGTGAAGGTGTGCACCAGCGTTTGCCGCACAATCACCGATACGGAGTCGAACACGCCCGTCATAAATAGCAGAAACAACGACAGCCAGATATTAGTAGACAGCGCAAAGCCGATGGTGGCTACCCCAAAGCCCGCCACGGCCCACAGCAGCTTGCGCCCAGCCTGCTGATGCAGCGGGAAATAAGTGAGCACGGCCGCCATCAGCACCGAACCAATAGCTGGTGCAGCCTCCAAATGCCCCAGCCCATCAGCCCCCACCTTTAGAATATCCACGGCGAATACCGGCAGCAGCGCCACCGCACCGCCAAACAACACCGCAAATAAATCCAGCGACAGCGCAGCCAGTACTAGCTGGTTGCCCCAGATAAAGCGCAGGCCACTCAGTACGCTTTCCTGCAACGTGAGCTTGGCGCCCTCAATGGGGGGTAGGGGCCGCGAGGCAATCAGCATAAACTGCACGAGCGCCAGCACCAGCAGGCTTGATGCCACGGCATAGGAATTGGCAACGCCCAGATGCGCAATAAGGTAGCCACCGATTGCCGGCCCCAGCACCGCCGCTCCCTGGTAAGTGGTGCTGTTCCAGGTAATGGCATTGGAGAGCCGCTCGCGGCTGGGTAGCAATTGTGGCATAAAGGAAAACAGGGCCGGCCCCAGGAACCCGCGTGCAATGCCGCTCACAAATATCACCGCGTACAGCGGCAGGGTATGGAGCGAGCCGGGCGCTAGTAAATCCAGCCCCCAGGGCGAGGCAAAAAACCAGAGCGCCACCGCGCACAGCACCAGCACGGCCACTCCCGCCACAATAATGTTCTTGCGCCGCACCGAGTCGGCCACGTGCCCGGCGTAAAGCGACACCGCGATGCTGGGAATGGCTTCGGATAACCCAATCAGCCCGAGCGCCAAGGGGTCGTTGGTGATTTTAAAGATCTGCCAGCTCACGGCCAGCCCCTGTACACGGGTAGCAATAGTGTAGCAAATGCGTGCCGAAATCAACCGGCGAAAATCTGGAATCCGCAGGGCGGCATACGGGTCGTGGAGGGGTGCCGACATGCAAACAAATCGAAAAGGATAGGGAACGAATGCCAAAAGTAACCTGAAACCCTGGCTGCCCTACTCCTCGCTACTTGCCCTTACTCTTTCTAGACTAGCTTCTTCGGTTACACGCCACACTATGTACACGGAAAATAGTCGATTTTGCAACGCGGCGCCCTCGTCACCTATTTTATTACCTTATTTTTCTTTTGCCCCTTTCGAGCAAATAAATGATTGAATAACCGCACTTTGCAAGTAGTTAAGAGCTAATAGTAACATAATTAATAAGCGAAGACATAATTTTTTATAAAACTCAAAATAATAGATATACTATATAAAATATTAAGGTTTCATAATGCACAAAAAAATATTCAGTTGGTGGCGTTCGGGCATTGCGTTTGGTATAACCATTCTTTACATTTGGTCTTCATCCATTGCTCATCTAGGAGCTACTCTCTGACATTCACCCGGTAACCCCACTCTATGGCCTGAAGCTCTACGTTCCTTAACTCGTAGCCTTTATGGAAACCATGCAGCCGAGCGATTCCGCTCTCATATCCCTTTACATTACCGGTAAAGAATCAGCTTTCGAAATCTTATTGGAACGGCATAAAAGCCGGGTGTTTACCACGATTATGCTAATCGTGCGCGACGAAGACGTGGCCGATGATTTGGTGCAGGACACCTTCATCAAGGCCATTCACACGATGAAAAGCGGGCGCTACAACGAAGAAGGGAAGTTCTCTTCCTGGATCTGCCGTATTGCGCACAATCTGGCCATCGACTTCTTCCGGCGCGAAAAACGTAGCCCTTTATTGAATCTGGATACAACAAGCCATGCCTTCAATTCGTTAAGTCTTGCGGAAGAGGGCGCGGAAGCGCAGCTCACCCGCGAGGAGACGTACGCCCGGCTCCGGGAGTTGATTCAGGACCTGCCAACGGCCCAGAAGGAAGTGCTCATCATGCGCCATTACGGCGACATGAGCTTCCAGGAAATAGCCGATGCCACGGGAGTCAGCATCAACACCGCACTGGGTCGTATGCGCTACGCGCTGATCAACCTGCGGAAAAAGATGGCCGCGCAATCCGTGTTCTATGATCAAAACCTTTACTCAAGAGAAGCTGCTCCAGTACGTGTACAACGAGCTGCCAGCGAATGAACAACAGGCCCTGGAGCAAGCGCTCCAGCACGACCCCGAGCTAGCCGCGCAGTGCGCCGACCTCCTGCTAACGTTACGTGCCCTTACGGCCGTTCGCCAAGCGCCTAGCGAAGCCGCTACCCAAAATATTCTGCGCTACTCGCGTACGTTCCCGCATTCTTCCTAAAGGCTACCCTACCGAGCTACGTTCAGTCCCTGCGTTTCTGACCAGGCCCGAACGTAGCTCGGCGCGGTTATGTACTTTTGACCGATGTTTCTCACCGGTCCTTCTTTCTATGCGCAAGCCTGAGCGGTATCATCGCTTTCTGGAGTATTTCACTACGCACTTCCCCGCCCCCGAGACGGAGTTGCACTACGCCAATCCCTACGAGCTGATTGTGGCCGTAGTGCTCAGCGCTCAGTGTACCGACAAGCGCGTGAATCAAATAATGCCGGCCCTGATCCAGCAGTTTCCTACCCCGGCGCATCTGGCAGCGGCTTCGGCTGAGGAGGTTTTCCCCTTTATCCGCAGTGTTTCCTACCCTAACAACAAGGCGAAGCACTTAGCAGGCCTAGGTAAGATGCTGGTTGAGGACTTTGGCAGCGAAGTACCTAGTACCATTGAGGAGCTACAGCGCCTACCAGGGGTAGGCCGCAAAACGGCCAACGTAGTAGTATCGGTTATCTACAACCAGCCCGCTATGGCCGTGGACACTCACGTGTTTCGGGTGTCGCACCGATTAGGCTTGGTAAGCCGAACGGCTACCACGCCACTAGCGGTAGAGAAGGAATTGGTCCGCTACATTCCTGAGGAGCTGATTCCAAAAGCGCATCACTGGCTGATTTTACACGGCCGCTACATCTGCGTGGCCCGCACACCAAAGTGCAGCAGCTGCCCACTCACCGACTTTTGCCAGTATTATGCTACTCAAGTAGCTCCTGTTTTAGACACAGAAAAGCTTGTTTCGAGGCTAAAATCCCCTAAGAAGTCTGATATTTAGTACAACTTAGTTTAAAACAAGTATCTGCTAGTACAATCACAGATCATTGCTGTTTCGCGCTCTGCTCCAGAATATTCTGCATGGTAGCAGCGAGCTGCTGACGGTCGAAATAGTGCTGTGCTACTTGTTGCCCGGCTTGGCCAGCCGCCAAGACAGTAGCCGGTTCCGCCAGCAATTCTGCCACGCGTTCGGCCAACGCTGAGGCATTGCTGGCTGGCACGTACCAGCCGCAGTTGTGCGCTTCCACCAGTTCCTTGGTCCAGCCAGGATTCGTGACGATAACCGGCGTGCCTACCGCCAGACTATCGTATAGCTTGGCCGGCGAATTGGCATCTAGTACGGGCAGCCCCAGAAAAGAAACGACCGATAAATCGGCTAGCCGAAACCACGCGAAGACGGCGTGGCGGGCCTGCGGCGGTACCAGCCGGATAGCAACGCAACGGGCGGCCGCGGCCTGCACCAATGGCTCATCGTAGCCGTGTCCCATAAACAGCCAAACCAGGGTAGGGTGGTCGTCAGCTAGTTGCTCGGCGGCGGCCAGCAGGGTAGGGATATCGTTGGCTCGGCCGAAGGTGCCAGCGTACAATATTACCCGTCGGTTTTGCAAATCATATTCCTGTCGGAGCGTAGCTACGGCTTCATCGGTGGCTAGTGCGGCCAGCTCCAAATCAGTACCATTGAGGATGGTTGTTACTTTCCCTTCTCCAAAACGCCATTTCCTACCTTTCGCCAACTCTGCTTCAGTGACGGTGCTGCTCATATCCGGCGAAAGCGTCACGATGTGCTGCGCCGAGCGGTACAAGCCGTATTCCATCTGATGCAGACGCCGCTGCGCCCACTTGTTCGGAACAGCGCCCATGGCAATCGGGAAAGCGGGCCATAGGTCTTGCACTTCGAACACCCACGGCACCCCACGCAGCCGCGCCACCTGCGCAGCGGCCCACGCGGCCGTCAGCGGGGTCGAAATTCCCCAAATAACGTCGGGCGTATCGATGCACAGGCCTTCGCGAATGGCGTAGGCGGCGTAGCGGCCGAAAGACAATAGCCGCCGCCCTACCCCCATCTTGTTTTCGTACGACACCGCTGCATTACGCACCTCTACCCCTTCCGGTATCCAAGGGTAGCGGTGCGTGATGCGCAGTCGCTCCCACGTGTTCGTCGTAATCAGCGTGATACGATGCGTGCGCGCCAAATGAGCCAGCAACGTGTAGTGCCGGCTGGTGGCCGGGCAATCGGGGTTGGTGTGGTGCTGGCTGAATACGGCGATGTGCATGCTAATCAATTAAAAACCAAGAGTTAGAAATTAAAAGCTGCCCGAGCGTATATAGTCCGTCGAGACGGCTTTTAACTCAACTCCTAATTTTTAATTCCTCTTCGGCTTGTAGTGCGAGTCGTTGAGGATGCGCTGGACGTCGCGCTGGGCCATGAGCTGCGGCAGGGTTGTTTCGGGGTGCTGCTCCATGTATTTGCGCACAATCTGCAAGCCCACCCAGGCGCCCAGGCGGCCGGGTGCCGTCTTGTCTATTTCGGGTGTAGCGGGCCGTTCGCCAATGTACTTTTTGATAACGAATGGGTCGGCTGTATACAGCAGATTCTTCTCGATGAAGTGCGCCCAGATTTTTCCCTCGTTGAACTGCACACCGACTAGCTCCTTATTTGTATAGCCCATCAGCAGCGAATCGGGCGTACAGGGCAGCATTTTTTCGGCGAAGTAAAGGCTTTTGCCAAACTGCACCATGTCGCGTAGCATGGTATGATTGCCGGTCAAAGCGCGGTTGTACTTGCTGGAAATGGTGAGGGCCAGCGCCGGCAGCACGTGCGCAGGGGTATAGCGTCGGTTGATATAGGCCGGCACATCGGCACGGTAAGAGGCAGTAGGCCCCACAAAGAAATCCAGGCTGAGCACAATCAGGCTGTCGTTGGCAAATAGCGCATCCTTTTCTGGCTCCTTACCTAAGCCGCTCACAAAGGTCTTCACTGGCGGCACCCGAAAACTGGGGTAGTAGTAACGCACGTGCTGAAACAAGCCACGCAGTTGTTGCTGCAAGCTATCCGTGTTCTGAAAGGCGGCCTCCGTCTCGCGGCCTAGCTTCTGCAAGCCAGCGTTGGTAGCCAATTGGGTCATGGTTTGCGCCAATTGCTCAGAACCGTAGCGTCCTTCCAGCAAGTATTGACGCGCAAACAGCGGATGCTGAACCAAAAACTGCTGGGCTTCGGCCAGGTTTTTGATTTGAAAAAATGGCTTTTCCAATCGTTCCAGCTGCACTGGCACCTCTACTTTTGCTATGTCGGGATTCTGTTCGCAGTCGGAGCCAGTAGAGCAGGCCGTGAGCAGGAATCCGCCCAGCAGGGACACTAGCAAAGAACGCATCGGGATTAGGTTGTACATCACACGTATATTTGAGGCGAAAATAGCCAAAAGCAAACGCTACGCCGTTTGCTTTCTTTTCTTACTGCCGATAATTCGGCCCGCTCTATGAAAAAACTTCTGCTTGCCCTGGGTGTAACCTTTCTGACCGCTGGCGCAGCTTCTGCTCAGGTCGAAATTGGCCTGAAAGTTTCGCCTTCTATCACCAATCTTCGGGCCGATTCGCCCCGCAATGGTACAGGAGCTACGGGCTTCAAAAACGAGAAATCGAAGGTAGGCTTCGGAGGTGGGGTTATCATCGATTACTTTTTTGGTCAAAACTATGCCTTCAGTTCCGGCTTGTTCCTGACCGGCAAAGGTGGCACCGTTTCCTACCTCGATCCAGCTAAGAACCTGCGCTACGAGCAGAAAATAGGGATTCAATACCTCGAAGTGCCTATTTCGCTGAAACTGTTTACCAATGATATTTCGGAAGGCACGAAGGTTTATTTTCAGGTAGGCGGCACGCTGGCCGGCGCCATTGCCGCCCGCATCGACGGCGAAAAATATTACACTGATCCTGGTACTAGCACTCCTGGCACCCCCCCTACCGAAAGCCGTGCCAGCAAGCACGTTATCATTCCGGATGTGGGCCTGCTGGGTGGTGCCGGGGTAGAGTACCTGCTAGGCCAAAGCACCCGCTTGATAGCAGGTCTCTCCTACCATCACGGCATCGTTAACATTGACCGGTACTTTGATAACACCCGTAAATTCAACAACGTCACGCTAAAAAATAGTGAAGTAGCGCTGGATTTGGGGATTAAGTTTTAACCCAGCGAAGTAAAATAGGTCTGTCCTCTTGAGCTTGCGAAGGACCTTATGCCCGTTGAACGACCATCGTACCAACAACTCGTTCTAGCGTGATAAGGTCCTTCGCAAGATCAGGAGGACAGATGCATTCTAATGCAAAACCCACCATTGAAAAGCCCGCCCTACTCTCGGAGTAAGGCGGGCTTTCTTCTTATTCAGGGGAGATTTTCGCAGAAAAATCAGTCCGTTATTTCTATTTCGCGGTCTTGCATGCGGCTCATGGCCGCTGCGGCTGAGTGCAGTTCGATGTCCTCGCCGTGCTCGTCCTCGATGCGGTAGTCGGTGAGGCCCAGACTGGTGTCCTTCATCACCTTCACCCACTTATAGTATTTCAAGTACCACTTCATCTGCCTCGATACCAGACCTTTGGTGTAGTAAGCATGCAGGAAAGGATGTACGTAGAGCGTAATACCCGACTGGTTTTGCGTCAGCAGCAAATCATCAATGCTGTTGTCGATTTCGTCGGTGACCAAGATAGAAGCTGAGATTTTGCCGGTACCGCCGCAGGTAGGGCACACCTCGCCGGTTACGATGGCCTCGGCGGGGCGCACGCGCTGCCGCGTAATTTGCAGCAGCCCAAACTTAGTAATGGGCAGAATAGTGAACCGTGCTTTGTCGTGCTTCATCACGTCGCGCACAGCGTCCTCCACCTTCTTGCGGCTCTCCGCCGACTTCATATCAATGAAGTCGACGACGATGATGCCGCCCATGTCGCGCAGGCGTAGTTGTCGGGCTACTTCTTTGGCCGCCAACATGTTAATCATGAGGGCTGTGGCCTCCTGGTCGCCTTCCTGGTTACTTTTGTTGCCTGAGTTTACGTCAATAACGTGCAGAGCCTCAGTATGTTCAATCACCAGATAGCCACCACCAGGCACCGACACCGTTTTGCCAAACAGCGTTTTCAGCTGTTTCTCAATATTGTGCTGCTCAAACACTTTCACCTTGCCGGTGTGGAGCTTGAGTAGCCCTAGCTTGTCGGGGGCAATTTTTTGGAGGTAGCCGCGCATCTCGTCGTGCAAAGCCGGCGAGTCTACGATGATGGAATCAAACGACTCGTTGAGCATGTCGCGCAGCATGGAGCTGCTACGGCCCAGCTCGCCCAAAATCTTATCGTTCGGCTTGGCCTTACGCAGGGTTTGGAAGAGCTGTTCCCAATTATCGATCATGCTTTGCATGTCCTTATCTAGCTCGGCCACCTCGCGCCCTTCGGCCACAGTGCGGATAATAACCCCGAAATTATCAGGCTTAATAGACTGAATAAGGCGCTTGAGCCGGTCGCGCTCCGTGCGGCTCACGATTTTCTTAGAAACGCTGATAACGTTGGAAAACGGTACCAGCACCAGATAGCGCCCTGCCATCGAAATATCGGTAGATAGACGCGGTCCTTTGGTAGAGATTGGCTCCTTCACGATCTGCACTAGCAGTTGCTGGCCTTTTTTGAGCGTGTCGGCTACCTTTCCTACCTTATCAAGTGGCCCTTCAAACTGAAATGTTTTGAGCGGGCCAACGGCAATTTTCTGCGATTGTACGCCTTTCACCCACTTATTCAGCGACGGGAAGTTCTCTCCCAAGTCGCCGTAGTGCAGAAAAGCGTCTTTTTGATACCCGATATCAATGAACGCGGCGTTCAGACCGGGCATAACTTTCTTGACCGTACCCAGGAAAATGTCGCCAACGGAATAGTTGGTGTCGTTGCGGTCGAAATGATATTCGAGCAACCGTTTATCCTGAAGCAGGGCAATTCGTTCTCCCTCCTGAGTAGAATTAATGATTAATTCGTTACTCAATGGATTAGGTTAATTAAGCAACTCCCTGGCCGGCAAAACCCTACACTACCCGAAACCCGCAAAGGGAAGCCAGTGCGCACGGCACCAGCTTCCCTTTCAGGCCACGGGGAAAGCATACGGCTAGCCACTCTCGGGGAATTTATATGAGAGATAGACGGACATTTCCTACGTCGGAAACAGCCGCCAGCAGACCCCGGAAGGCTTACTTCTTCTTATGACGATTCTTGCGTAGACGCTTCTTCCGCTTGTGGGTGGCAATCTTATGACGCTTTCTCTTTTTACCGCAGGGCATGAGTTGATGGGTTAAGGGTTAAAACTTGAATTACGTAGACTTTGGGAAACCTCGTACCAGCCGAGGGACGGCAAAGGTACGGATTTCATTCCGTAGCTTCTTTATTGCAGCTTTTGCAGTTGTTCGGCAATTGAGGCAGCCAAGCCAGGGTCGTTACTTAGGCTTTTGGCCCTAGCAAACGCAGCCTTTGCTTCCTCCTTGGCACCAGTTTGAGCCAAGGCAACGCCCAGGTAGAACTGCCCTTCCACATTATTGGGATGGGCAGCAGTCAATTCCCGAAAGCGCTCCACTGCTTTGTCGTACTGATTGCTTTGCATCGAAAGCAGCCCGAGGTTGTAGAGCGCCTTTTCATTTTTAGGGTCAGCGGCAATTACTTCCCGCAACAACGTGACGCCCTGCACTGGGTTGTCGCTGGCCATGTAGGCCATACCCAGGTTAGTTTTTGCGTTCAGGTTGTCGGGGTTGTTTTTGAGCACCCGCTCATACAACTCCCGCGATTTGGCGCCCAGCATCTTACCCCGCTCAGCGGTAGCCGCAAAGCTAAAGGCTTCGAAATACTCGTCGGCAGCACGCTGCCAGGCTTGCTCACCGGGCCGGGCCAAGGCCACTTGCTCGTAGTAATAGCCTGCGCTATCAAACTTTTCGACTGCCTTGTATTGCTTTGCCAAATCGGTGGCCAAGCGAAGCTTGGTGTCGCGGTCGGTGGTAACATTGTATTGCCCTAGCAAACCGTTAATGCTGCTCCGTTGCTGAGACGTAAGCGACATGTGGGGCTGCTCTGGGGTAGCACCGGCTGGTCGGCCATCGGCTTCTACTGAAGCTGTGGAAGGCGCAGCAGCTCCCTGGTCGCGATTGGCGGTGCGGGCAGCTGTTTGAGCCGTCAGCTCGCTTTCACCCTGTTTGGGCTTCACAATTACCTTCGGCAACAGAAACAACGCAATAACCAGGGCAACGGCTATAGCAACAACAGTGAGCTGGTGAGAAGATTTTGATCGGGCCATGCAGAAAAAGCAGGCCGTCGGGTAGTTCCCAAGAAAGGGCGCCCGACGGCTCCGCCGCAATAGTACAACAACAAAAAGTTAGGCGTTAGCCGTTTCTTTGATCTTTTTGCTGTTCTTGATTTTGCCAATGAATGTTTTCGACGGCTTGAAGCTCGGAATAAAGTGCTCGTCGATGATGATCGAGGTATTTTTCGAGATGTTGCGCGCCACTTTCTTTGCCCGCTTCTTGTTTACGAAGCTACCGAAGCCGCGCACGTAGATGTTGTTGCCTTCGGCCATCGAGTCCTTTACTACTTTAAAGAAGGCTTCAACGGTTGCGGACACGTCTGCTTTCTCAATGCCAGTTTTATCGGCAATTTCGGCGATTACTTCTGCTTTAGTCACGCTGGTAAGTGTACTATGGAGTGAAAAAATGTACTGGGCAATTTCCCCGTTCAACACGTAAGCCTTTGCCCACTAGGCTGTTCGCTTCCGAATTGGGGCCACAAAGGTAGGTTGCTTTTTTGGTTTTCCAATTTTTTTCCCACAATCCCGGCCTCTGTCCTATTTTTTGACAAGTCTTTCTGACTCACTGTTTTGAACAACGTTCCTCCTACTTCTGTTCATTCCGCTTTCGCGATTACCCTGCTCAACTGGTATCCGCGCCACCGCCGCGACCTACCTTGGCGCCACACTCGTGACCCGTATGCCATTTGGCTATCGGAGGTGATTTTGCAGCAAACCCGCGTGAAGCAGGGCCTGCCTTACTACCTCGATTTCATCAACTCCTACCCTACCGTGCAGGACTTGGCGACTGCTCCCGAAGATGAGGTGCTGCGCCATTGGCAGGGCCTGGGCTACTATTCCCGTGCTCGCAACATGCACCATACCGCCCAGCAGGTAGTGCGTGAGTACGGCGGCAAGTTTCCGACTACCTATGTCGAGTTGTTGAAGCTGCGCGGGGTAGGACAATACACTGCTGCCGCCATTGCTTCCTTTGCGTTCGACGAGAAAGTGGCGGTGCTGGATGGCAACGTGTTTCGGGTGCTGAGCCGCGTATTTGGCCTCACGCAGGATATTGCCGCGCCAGCCAGCCGCAAAGTGTTTCAGCAGTTAGCCGATACGCTGATTTCAGCCGATGCGCCAGCTGAGTTCAATCAAGCCATCATGGAGTTTGGAGCCATTCAATGTACGCCGGTGAAGCCAGACTGCCTGTTTTGCCCGTTGCAGGCGCAGTGCTATGCCTTCCAGCACGGCATGGTGGCCGAATTGCCCATCAAGAGCAAAGCCAAAGCAGCCCGCACGCGCTATTTTCACTACTTGGTACTACGTCACGCCGACAAGGTATACATGCGTAAGCGTACTGGCAAAGACATTTGGCAGGGCCTCTACGATTTCGCTTTGACGGAGACAGACTCAGCCGAGTTATCGGCGGTGGAGGTTTTGCGTCAGGTAGAAGCTTTGGGTGGTACGATAGTTTCAAATAGAGCCGAGGAACCTTCGGCGGCCTACCGGCACGTGCTTAGCCACCAGAAGCTGGAGGCCCGGTTCTACCCTATTCAGTTGCAGGCGGCTTTGCCTGTTGCGGCATTGCAGGAACTAGGGTTGGCCGCGTTCAGCGTTGCAGAAGTGGAGGCCTTACCTAAGCCCATTCTTATCACTAATTATATTAGCAAAAAGTGAAATAATTCAGCTAAAAAACTTGGAATATATATTTTCATCTATTACTTTTAGAACAGTAAATACTATGTCACACAGAACGAAAAAGTAACACTATGGCAGGCATCAACAAAGTCATCCTGATTGGCAATTTGGGCAAAGACCCGGAGATTCGGCATCTGGAAGGCGGCGTCAGCGTCGCAAACTTCACCCTGGCCACCAATGACTATTACAAAGACAAGCAAGGCAACCGCGTGGAGCGCACCGAGTGGCACAACATCACGGCGTGGCGCGGGTTGGCTGAAATGGCTGAGAAATTCTTGAAGAAAGGTCAGCAGGTGTACGTGGAAGGTAAGCTCCGCACACGCCAGTACCAGGACAAGGATAATCAGACGCGCTACATCACGGAGATTGTAGCCGATGAGCTAACTATGCTGGGCGGCCGCCCGCAAGGAGATGGTACTACCCCCGCGGCGGAGCAATCCGCCGCGGCTACGGTCACGTTCCGGCAAGAGCCGGAGCTTGACCAATTGCCGTTTTAATCTCTACCCTACCCGGCTTTTCTAAGCCTCGGCACGCTGCCGGGGCTTTTTGCGTTGTAGGGGCAGCTTGCAGCTGCCCCTCGTTGCTGATGTTGTTTAGAAGCAATTGAGTAAACTGCGAGAACAGGTAGGAACAGTGGAATTCTCAATTGCTGCTGACATTGTTTAAAACCTGCAAACAACGGGCGGCCATAATATGCCCCTACCGCCTTATCTGCTACCTTTACTACGTGAACTCTGCCTTGCTTCGTATGCCTGTTTCCGCTTCCCTACGTGGCCTTAGCGCCGCGCTGAGCTTTTTGCTGCTGGCAACCGGCTGCTCGTCGGCTCCCGATTACACGCCGAAACCCAAGGGCTACAACCGCATCGACCTGCCGCCGCATAGCTACCAGCAGTTGGCACCGGGACACCCGTATACGTTTCAGTATTCGCAACAAGCACGCATTCTGCGCGACTCTTCCTACCTGGCGCAGCCGCACTGGCTGAACATCTACTACCCCCAACTGCATGCCAACGTGCAGATTACGTACGCCGACTTAAAGGGGAACCATCAGCTTTACAATAAGCTATTGGAAGATGCGCGCAAGCTCACCAGCAAGCACGAAATAAAAGCAACAGCCATCGACGAGAGCACCATGAAAACGCCCAACGGCATGCGCGTGTCGGTGTTTGAGTTGCAGGGCGAAGTACCTAGTCAGTTTCAGTTCTACACAACTGATAGTACTCGACACTTCTTCCGGGGCGCGCTATATTTTCGTACCGCCACCGCCAACGACTCGCTGGCGCCGGTGATTGAGTACGTGAAGCAGGACGTAGTGAAGCTATTGAACACGTTGAAGTATCAATAATTTAGCTGTTAGCTAATAGCTGCTGGCTGTTAGCTTTCCGCAAACTCCTTTTTTTGAAGCGAATAGCTAACAGCCAATGGCTAACAGCTAGTAGATGAGTAATTTCTTTCAGACTAAAATAGAGTACCTGCGAGGCGTGGGCCTGCAACGGGCGCAGCTGTTGCAAAAGGAGCTAGGCATCTTCACCTACGGCGACCTGATTCAGCGCTACCCTTTCCGCTACCTCGACCGCACGCAGTTCTACAACATCGTGGACCTGCACGACGACCTACCTTTCGTGCAGGTGAAAGGCATCTTGCGAAACCGCGAGGTGATTGGCGAAGGCCCCAAGAAACGCATGGTGGCCAAGGTAGCCGACGCCAGTGGCGAGCTAGAGCTGGTGTGGTTTAAGGGAGTGAATTACCTGGAGAAGATTATCAAGAATCACCAGGAGTACATTGTATTCGGCAAGCCTACCATGTTCAACGGCCGGCCCCAGATGGCCCATCCGGAACTAGAGGAAGTGACGGAACAGAAGGCTGGCCAGAGCTTTTTGCAACCGGTATACAATACCACCGAGAAGCTCAAAAACTACCACCGCATCGATAGCAAAGCCATCATGCGCATGGTGGCCGACTTGCTGAAACTGGCCCTGCCTCAGGTAACGGAAACGTTGTCGCCCTACCTCATTCAGCAGTATGGCTTGATGAGCAAGGCCAACGCGCTGCAACAGATTCACTTTCCGCAGAGCACCGAGCTGTTGCAAGCTGCGCGCTTTCGCTTGAAGTTTGAGGAGCTATTCTATGTGCAGCTCAAGCTCCTGCGCCAGCGCGACCAGCGCAAGGTAGAGCTGGCTGGGCAGATCTTTAAGGAGGTGCCCTCGCTGGTGCATTTCTACAAGAACGTGATGCCCTTCGACCTTACCGGCGCGCAGAAGCGGGTTATTCACGACATCTACAAGGATTTTTGCTCAGGAAAGCAGATGAATCGCCTATTGCAAGGCGATGTAGGCTCGGGCAAAACCATCGTAGCGTTTATCTCCATGCTGATGGCTGCCGACAACGGTGCCCAAAGCTGCCTGATGGCTCCCACCGAAATCCTGGCCGATCAGCACTATACCGGTCTGAAGGTGTACGCTGATATGTTGGGCCTGAAAATCGGGCTGCTGACGGGGAGTACGCGCACGGCGGCGCGGCGGGTACTGCACGAGCAATTGCGCTCGGGCGAGATGCACATGCTGGTAGGCACGCACGCGCTACTGGAGGATGTAGTGCAGTTCCGCAACCTGGGCCTCACCATCATGGACGAGCAGCACCGGTTTGGGGTAGCGCAACGCTCGAAGCTGTGGCAGAAAAATCCGCATGTGATTCCGCATGTGCTGGTGATGACGGCCACACCCATTCCGCGCACACTCGCCATGACACTCTATGGCGACCTGGACGTGTCGGTAATTGACGAGCTGCCGGCCGGCCGCAAGCCCATCATCACAGTCCATCGTTACGACTCCAACCGCCTGAAAGTATTTCAGTTTCTGCGCGACCAGATCAACCTGGGTAGGCAGGTGTACATTGTGTACCCGCTGATTGAGGAAAGCGAGGCCATGGCCGACTATAAGGACCTAATGGACGGCTACGAGAGCGTAGAGCGAGCTTTCCCGGAATTTCAGATAAGCATTGTGCATGGGCGCATGACCGCTGGCGAGAAGGATGCCGAAATGCAGCGCTTCGTAGAGCGCAAAACCCAGATTATGGTGGCTACCACCGTAATTGAGGTAGGCGTGAACGTACCCAACGCCTCCGTGATGGTGATTGAAAGCACTGAGCGGTTTGGCCTTTCGCAGTTGCACCAGCTGCGTGGCCGGGTAGGACGCGGCGCCGACCAAAGCTACTGCATCCTGATGTCGGGCTACAAGCTTAGTAAGGAGTCACGCACCCGCATCGAAACGATGGTGCGCACCAACAACGGCTTCGAAATCGCCGACATCGACCTAAAGCTGCGCGGCCCCGGCGACTTGATGGGCACTCAGCAAAGCGGTGTACTGGACCTATTGATTGCCGACTTGGCTAAAGATGCCCGCATTTTAACAGAGAGCAGAGCTGCTGCTAATCAGCTTTTGCAAGAGGACCCTACCCTACAACTGCCCCAAAATCAGAATATCCGGCACCATATAGAGTCACTACCGGCTACGGCTGTCAACTGGAGCCGCATTAGCTGATGCCGTGGAAACGGTATCATACAAAAAAGACGACCTGATGGGTCGTCTTAAGGAAACTACTTACTGATTGACTACCTCATTGGTAGTGAAATAGGCGGGGGTAATTCGCCATGGCTGCTGGTTTTCCTGTACACTCACCACCTGAGGGTATAATTGGCGAGTGAAGAAAGAAATCGGCTGCGTGGAGGTTGCTTCTAACGATAACGAATCGGGGGCGATAGTGATAACTGCTTCAGGCGACTGCTGCTTTACGAGCTTGCCAACTACAAGTAAACCTGAAAGCAACAACGATTTTGCTAAGAACTTCATAAAGGAAAGGTATTTGTAGTCTTTCTGACACAAAGTTGAGACCAACTTCTGTGCATCACTTGTTTTTTTGTATTTAGCTAATCTTACTCTTCAGCACAACGTCACTTTTTCGCAAGCTTTGCACCGCACATTTTTCCTTTTCATTCCTGTATCCGGCTGCAAAGTAAAGGCATTTTCAGCTAATAGCGGTTAATCAAACTATTAAGCTTCTATGAAACTTACGCTTTGCAATAGACTATTTTTCGTCAGTCCGGCTCATATACGTAAACACCTGATAATTGGTCACTTTTGTGTACTGATTTTCACTGAATTTTTCCTGAAACCATCTTAAATTCCTTTGTCTGTGAGACTTACATTTTTGTCATTCAGCATCCTATTGGGCAGCACATTACTGGCTCCGAAGGTGGTGCAAGCACAGAAAACGAAATCGGTATCGTTTGCATACCTCCCCGAGCAATCATATGACCGATACAATCAACGTGTCTCCCAAAAGACCCTTTCTCAGTCGGATGGTGGTTTTTTAATTTTAGCACATAAATCAGTTTCGGGCTACGCCGTAGAGCGTTATGATGGCGAACTAAAACGTGTATGGAGTACCGATTTACCACTAACAGCGGAAGAAAGCATTGAAGGATTTGCGCAAAGCAACCAGCAAGCTACCGTAGTAATATACCGCAAAACTAGTGCGGCTCAGCAGCTCACAGCTTATACATTCGATCTGAAAACAGGTCAAAAAAGCGCCGGCAAGAAATTAATCGAAGCCGGTCTGCGTGACCGACGCCCAGGCGTTACTTTTTCACCGGATGGCACCCACACAATAGCGTGGCGCTACCTCACCCGCGAACAGCAAATAAAGGCTATCCTTGCCAATGTATATGACGCGCAGCTTTCCCAAGTGAAAGAGCGCACCTACGATTTCCATGATCAGGGTGCTTTTTTTTCCACTACCGTTAGCCTAGGCAACGATGGCACGCAGTACGTAACGCTGCTCAGCGACGGGATGAAAAAGCTGAGTGTGCGGCACTACCTTAATACCAGCACGGAGGTGAAGGTGATGTCGGTAGCGCTTGGGGGCGTGTTTGGCGGGCAGGAGGTGATGGTGTTCGATACGAAGTTTAGTCTGCAACCTGATAACACTTTGTACGCCGCTGCTATTTGTACCGAACGCAAAACCGGCCTTTATCACAGTCTGAAAGCCGTTCGATTTGACTTCACCGACGAGGGCGATATGAAGTTTGCGCCGGAAGTGAAGTTCTCGCCTGACTACTTAGCCGAGGTAAACAAAGCAACCCAAGGCACCAGCAAACGTCTAGAAGACATTTACTTGGCCCAGTTGCTTGTGAATGAGGATAAGCAACTGGTCATCATCGCGCAAAAACAGTACGAAGAAGGCGGCGAGAACTCACCGATTCATTCGCGGGAGTTGCACCTGTTTGGGTACAATGAGTTTTTGGCGCCACGCTGGCACACCATTATCAACAAAAACCAGGTAGCCCCACCCGCCGAAGCCTTCTCCAGCATCGGCTTTCGTGCGGCTATATTCGGCCCGGACCTGCAACTCCTGACGGAGGAGACCATCAAAGGGAAATCTGACCTATATGTGCGCCACGTGGACATGACAACCGGCGTAGTGCAAGAGCCAAAAGGATTAGGCTTGAAGGTAGCTAACGACCAAAACCTGGCTTACGTGAAGGACTTCACTACCTGGGCCGATGCCAAAACCATTATCGGTGTAAGCCGCCCAAGTAAGAAATCCGCCGCGTTGATGCTAAATAAGATTGTAGTGAAGTAATCTGAAACACGGATTCGCTCGAATTTGTCGGAATACACGGATTTCGTGGACGGCTGATCTACCGTAATGATTGATACAGAAAGA
>NZ_JAHWGL010000063.1 GCF_019334315.1 Hymenobacter profundi | reverse complement strand
CTTATCAGGTTAGAACGAGTCGTTGTTACGCCTGTCGTTCTACCGTGAGAAGGTCCTTCGCAAGCGCAGGATGACAGCGAAAAAAGTATTAAAGCTCGTCTACCTCGGCCACTACAAAAGTACTACCGCCAATATAGACGACGTCTTCGGCCGTGGCGGCGGCGCGGGCCGCTTGCACCGCTTCGGCCACTGTGGGGTAGGCGGCACCGTGCAGCCCTACTTCGGCCGCCTGAACAGCCAGCGCTTCGGCTGGCAAAGCCCGCGGGATGCTGGCCTGACAGAAATAGTAGGTGGCCTCTGGGGGTAGCAGGCGCAGTACCGGGGTCACGTCTTTATCATTAACAACACCTAGTACAAGATGCAGTTGTTGGTGCGGCAGTTGGGCCAATTGGTGCATGGTCAGGCGCAGGCCGGCCTCATTATGGGCCGTGTCGCAGATGGTGAGAGGCTGACGACTGATGATGGTCCAGCGACCAGCAAAGCCGGTGAGGCGGCTGACTTCACGCAAGCCCGTGCGCAAGGCATCTTCTGAAATCGTGAAACCCTGTTGCCGCAATTCGTCTATCGTGGCCAGCACGCCGGGCAGGTTCAGGCGCTGGTAGTCGCCCAGCAACCCTAGCTCCAACTGCGCCAGGTAGGGTGCGCCGTGGCGTTGCACGTCTACGAGTTGGGTAGCCGCTTCAGACGCGACAGTTTCCACGGGTTGCAAGACTTGGTACTGCTGATCGGCAAAAAGCAATGGCGCGTTTTCCGCCTGGGCCTTCTGCTCGAAAACCTCCACTACCTCCGGCTGAGTTTGGCTGATGATGGCCGGTACGCCGGGCTTGATGATGCCCGCTTTTTCGGCGGCAATCAGTGGCAGCGTATCGCCCAGCATGGCCTGATGGTCGTAGCTGATATTGGTGATAAGCGAGACGAGCGGCGTGATGATATTAGTGGAATCCAGCCGGCCGCCCAGCCCTACCTCCACTACGGCAATATCTACCTGCTCCTCGGCAAAATACGAGTAGGCCAGCGCCACGCACATCTCAAAAAACGACGGCTGAATTTCCTCGAACAACGGCTGCCATTTCGCTACCCACTGCACCAAATAATCGGGCGTCAACTCCTGCCCATTGAGGCGGATGCGCTCCGTGAATTCGCGCAGGTGCGGCGACGTGTAGAGCCCTACCCGGTAGCCGGCCGCTTGCAACACGGCGGCCAGCATGTTGGAGCTGCTCCCCTTGCCGTTGGTGCCCGCCACGTGCACAGCCCGAAACTTTCGCTCGGGGTTGGACATTGCCGCCGCCAGTGCTTCCGTGTTGCCGAGGCCTTTCTTGAAGCCCGCCGCCCCTACCCGCTGGTACATGGGCAGTTGCTGATAAAGATAAGCCAGGGTTTCGGTGTAGTTCATCAGAAGCGGACTAGAAGGACAACGCCGCCGACCAGAAATCCAGTCGGCGGCGTTGCAAAAGTAACAGAAAGCGGTTTTATCGCACTGTAAAGCGGAAGGTGTAATAGCCCGAGCCACCGCCCGTGGCCGAGGTAGTCCGCCGGAACTCGGCGTTTTGCAGGGCGTCGCGGCAAGCTTTTTCCTGAGCCGCCGACACGTTACCGGACACCTTCGTAATAGCATCTACCTCACCATCGGCATTCACCTTGATGCGGAAGCGCACGAAACCGGAGTTATTGTCCAGCGCCGGCGCAGTGGGGCGGTTCACAAAGGCCCAACCGCTCATTTCGAGCCCGCCCGCGCCGCCGCTGCCGGGGCTGCTGCCGCTACCACCGCTGCCGGGCTGGCCGTACAGTGCCTTGGCATCGAGGGTGCCGCGTGGGTCGCCTTGGTCACCCACGCTGCCGGGCCGGTCGCCGTTGTTGTTGCCAGTGGGCGTGTTGCTGGTGCCGTTCACGCCGTTGCCGCCACCCGAGGCACTACCGCGGGGCGTGTAGAGCGTGCGGGGCTTGGGAGCTGGTTTGGGCGGCGCTTCTTCCCGTACCTCCTCGCGGGGTGGCTCGGGGGTAGGCCGGGGCGCAGCCCGCGTCACGGGCGGCACCGATACAGGACTCTCCTCGGCCTCGCTGGTTATTATCTTCTCCTGCACGGCCGGCTGGGGCGGGCTCGGCGGTGGCGTTACGGGAGCGGCCCGCGGCTGGGGCGATGGATTATTAGCGGGCGGACGGCTGTCCTCGCGGTTGCGCGAGTCGTTGGCCGTGGCTAGGCTCTGAATGTCGCCCGAACCGGCCTCATCGATGCCATAGTTCAGCTCTACCCCATCGCCACCAAAGGTCAGGGGCGGATCGGGCTCCCGAAACACAGTAAATACAAACACCGCGGCCAACAGTCCGTGAATAATCACGGCTCCCAGGAGGGCCTCGCGGCGGTGCTCTTCGCGGTGGGTTGCCATAGAGTGACTGAGTGATTGAGTGGCTAAGTGAATTTTGCTGTTCGACGCACAGTCAAACAAAAAATCCTCTTCGTAAATGCAGCACCTAAGCAGCTAGATGGCCGAGCAACAAAGCGAGAACTCACTCAGTCACTCAGCCGCTCTGTCACTTTTGGGCCTGCGTGGCCATGACCATTTTGATTTTCAGGCGGTTGCCGATTTCCAATACGTCTACCAGCTTCTGCACGTTCAGGCCGGAATCGACGCGCAGCACGACGGTAGTATTTTCCTGACCCTGCACGCGGCTACCTAATTCCTGCTCCAGAGTAGCAGCCGTTACGGGCTGGCGGTCAATGAAGTACTCCCCGTTGGCATTCACCGATACATTGATGGTCTGCTTCATGACGGCCTTACCAGAGCGGGCATTGGGCAGCATGAGCTTAATCACGTTTGGGTTCACCATCGTGCTCACAATCAGGAAAAACAACATCAAAAAGAACATGATGTCGTTCATCGAGCTGGTCTCGACGTGCGAAGAAAGCTTTCGGCGACGGGTGAGATTCATCTTCTTGAGCTGTTAGCTTTTGGCTGATAGCTGTTAGCTTTTCTCGAACGTCAAGCTAATAGCCAACAGCCATCAACTAACAGCTAACAAACTTTTAGTTGTCCTGTAGAATATCCATGAACTCCACGGCGGAGTTCTCCATGCGTAGCACTAGGTTTTCGACCATAATGCTGAGCCAGTGGTAGCCAATGTGGGCAATAATACCTACGATGAGGCCGGCGGCCGAAGTCACCATCTTAGTGTACAAACCACCCGAAATCTGCGCAATGCCAAAGTCGCCGGTGGTGGAGATGGAGTAGAAAATCTTGATTACGCCGATAATCGTACCCACGAAACCGAGCATGGGCGCAATACCAGCAATGATGCCCAGCACGCCAATACCTTTTTCGAGGCGGGCTACTTCAATTTTGCCTACGTTTTCTACGCTGGCCTCAATCTCCTGTAAGGGTAGGCCAATGCGGCGAATACCCTTCTCAATCATGCGAGCTAGCGGTGAGGGCGTTTGCGCGCACAGCATTTTAGCTCCCTGCAAGTCGCCGCGCACCATCAGGCTCTTGATGCTACCCATGAAGCCACCGGGAATAGTCGCTGCCCGCCGAATCGTGATATACCGCTCGATCATGATATAAATCGAAACGAACGAAAGCAGAAAGATTGGCACCATAATCCAGCCGCCTTTCAGAATCAGGTCGAGCAGGGAGAGGTCGGTGGTATCGGCAACGGGAACGTTGGTAGCTGCGGCGGCAGAGTCAGCGGCTACGGTGGCGGCAGTGGTAATCTGCAGCAGGAATGCACTCATGCTAGACTAGTAAGGGAGAACCCAGGGGGAGGAACTGGAATACTTTTTCAGCTGCGCTAAGTGCGCGGTGGCTGTTGGCTTGTCGGTGAAGTTTCCTACTGACACGCGGTAGTAGCGGCTGGTTGCGGAAGGCAGAATAATTTGCGCGTCTTGTCCTTGCTTGCTTAGCTGCGTTAGGCGCTGCTGAGCTTTCGGCAGGGAGTTGAACACATCAGCAATAACGTAGAAACGGCCCGTGCGGCTTTTAATTGTAGTCTCAACTTTGGCAGCTGGTGCCACGGTAGGAGCCACAGCTTTGGTGGGTGCTACCACCGCGGGTTTGGCAACGGCTACCGGAGTTGATTTTTTAGCCGGAGCAGCGGGTACAGTGGTTACCGGCGCAGCTTTTTTAGCGGCGGACGCCGCTACCGTGGGCGCCGAGGCAGGCGTGGCTACTTCGGTTCCCCACGCAGCGGCAGTAGCTGGGTCTTCCGCAGCTACGGGGGTAGCAGCCTCAACGGGCGCTTCTGCTACCGTCGACCACTCCGTATTATCGGGGCGTGGCGACAAGGTAGCCTGCTGGCGCATGGGCCGCACCGAAGCCGGCGCCGACACTTCCAATTGCGCCGGTGCACCACTATTGAAGCGCAGCGCGTCGGGCAGAAAATCAAGGTTGAGGATATACAGGTACTGCGCTGACAGCGCCAGCCCTACCACCACTGCCACGGCTGCCGACTGCCACAGGCGCCGAGCCCGGCGTCCGGCGGCCAACTGCGGCACGGCGGGCTGCCGCTCGCGAGCTAGCAGCGCATCCGTAGCGCGCACCGGCCGCGACACTAGCTCTGGCAGGCCGTAGCTGGCGGGCAGCAGGTTTTGGGAGCCCGTGTATTCAAAATCCAGTCCACGACCCGCCGCTTGCCGGAACACGCCGATACCGGGCAGCTCGGCGCGTTGCTGATTCTCCAGATCGGCGCGCAAACGCGTCACGGCGTCCTGCACCAGTTGGCGGGCGTGCCCGGCGCTTACACCCAGGGCGCGACTCAGTGCATCTACCAGCAACCCATCGTTGCGAGTCAACGACTGATTGAAGGCCACGCGCTTGGTAGGCGGCGCCAAGGTATGGCGCACCGGATGAATCTGCGCTGGGGCGTAGTCGGCAATCAACCCACCAAAATCAGGAATAATAACGCAATCGTGGTGTTGAAGCAGGGTGCGAATATGGTCGGAAAGCTGCACGGACAGGAAGGTCAGAGGGTAACAGAAAACGACAAGATATTGGTCAGCCGCTAAAAATTGAAAACCTTTCCGGTCTTGCTACCTCACTGTAGCACAATGGGGTAGCAAGACCGGAAAGGTCCTACATGAAATAGCAATGCAACGCAAAATCAGGCATTAACACAGTGAGCGGTTAAAAATCATACGTAACACCTGCCAAAACGTTAATTCCTTTCACCGGGTAGTTCAGGAAGTACTGGTATTGGCGGTTGAGCAAATTATTGCCCATGGCAAAGATTGACAGATTTTCCGAGAATCGGTAATCAGCCTTCAGGTTCAGGTCTATTACGGAGCTGGTAGGCAGTACTACTCGCTCGCGCACAGTGCCGGCCGGCGTGAGCACTGGGCGGTAGCCCGTGCCGTAGCTAGAGCTATACGTATACAGCTCGGCACCCACGCGCAGCTTCTCGCTGGCGTTGTAGCTGCCGAAGATGCTGGTTTGGAATTTGGGCCGGTGGAAAGCTTCGGCCAGGGTCTTGGTGTTGTAGCCGTTGTAGTCGGCCTTCAGGCCCAGCCGGAACTTCTCGGCGGCGTTGTACAGCGCCTCGGCGTGCACCTGCAACAGCTGAGTTGATTTCTCGTCATACACCAAGTCAAACTTGGTGGTGTCGCGAGCGTTGTTGTTGTAGAAATACAGGTTCTGGTCGTTGGAAACCGTCACTTTGGCGTTCAGCTCCAGGTTGCGGGCGGGCGTAGAATTGAAGCCCACGTAGAGGGTAGGACCGCGACGGGTGTCGGCCACGCGCTGGTTCTTCGCCAGCCAGGGGTTTTCGGTGGTCAGGTCGTAGAGTGTGACGCGCTGCAAGGCGCCGCCCAAGCCTGCATACACCAGAAACTTATCTTCCGTAACAGTGTAGCCCACGCGCACAGCGGGGTAAATTTTGAACTGGCTTCGGTCGTTGATGGTGTCGCCGGTGTACCCCAGGTTAGCGCCCACGGATATGGCTAGGCGGTTCAACAGTAACTCGTAGCTGGGCGCAATCTGCACAAACGGCCGGCTCACAGTGCCAATAGAATCCTGCTGCGAGATGAACGACAGGTCGCCATTCACCACCACGCGCCCCTTTTCGGCTAAGGAATACGCTGATTTGAAGCCGATATTAAAGTTGCTTTCGCGGGCCTCAAACTGGTCTTTCCAATAGTTGAACCCTACCCCCAGATCATACTGAAAAGGAGCATCGGCGGAGCGGTTGCGCACGTACACCTTGGCCGCGGCGCGGTAGAACACCTGCTTCAGCGCGTCGGGGTCGTCGGGCAGGTCGGGCACGTTGCGGTTGTAGCCGTAGAAGTTGTACCGTTCGCGGCCCACATCCAGCTTGGCGCCCAGCGCCACCGGGCCGTTATAAATCTCGCCGTTCAGGCCCAGCCGGGTCTGGCTCTGGCGGGAGTTCTGCTTATCAATCGGGCCGCGCGACGATGATAGATGGCTGAAATCCAGGCCATAGCTGGCGCGGTCGTCGCGGGTGTTGTGCAGGTAAGCTTTGCCGTAGACGGTGCCGTAGTTGCCCAGGCCGGCTTTCACATAGTTGCCCGTGAGCGGCAGCAAGTCTTCCTGCCGGATGGTGAGCACCCGCACCGCGGGGTTCAGCCGGTCGGTGGGTAGGCGAAAATCGGGGTAGTTATAGGTAGTGGAAGCCGCCTGCTTGGCGGGCGGCTCGATAGCTACTTTTTCATAGTTGCGGGCCGCTTCGGGCAGCTGGTTCACGCGCTCCTTCACAATCTCCACTTCGGCCTCTTCAATCTTGCCGCCGGGCTTTTTCTGGGCCTGGGCAGCAAGCGGCGCAGTAGTCAGCGCAGCCAGGGCCAGGTAGGTATAGTAGGTAGTTCGTTTCATGGAATGATTGTGCTGGCGTGGGACCTCACCCCCCGGCCCTCTCTCCTCGGGGAGAGGGGGAGCCAGACGACGGGGTAGGCGATTTTTGTTTGTTAAAGAATACTTGATAGCAAAAATCAGTTGTCATCCTGAGCTTATGAAGGACCTTCCCACACAGGAACGAGTCGTTGTTGCGCTTCGACCCTGCGTAAAAAGGTCCTTCATAAGCTCAAGATGACAGCTGATTTTCGCTACCATCCGAACCTACTGCGGCGTGGCCGTGGAGTCGGGTGGCGCCGTGGTGGGCGTGAGATTACTGCGGACAGGTGCCGACTGACGAGTAGCAGGTTTTTTGGTGGTAGGCGCAGCCGGTGCGGCGGCTGGCGTCGTGCTGCTACCCTCGGCCGGCAGTGCGGCCAGGCGCTGCTTGGCACCTTCAATAATCTCGGCTAGCGGGAAGTTATTGTCGATGATGGAGTTGAGTGTGGCGCGCGCCTGGAACGTATCGCCTTGCGCGGCGTAGATATCGGCAATCAGCAGAAAGCCTCTACCCTGCCACGTCTCGAAAGCCGAGCCGTTGGTTTTGTAGGCGGCGTCCAGGGCGTCATCATATTTCTTCTGCTCAAACAGAATCTGCGCCACAGCATACTGCGCTTCGGCCGCGTTTTCGTCGGTGCCAGCGGCGGCTTTGTTCAGCTCCGTAATGGCCTGCTCGAGGTTGCCGGCTTTGTAGCTGGCCTTGCCCAGGTAGAGCGGGGCCGCGCCGGCCGCGCTCAACGACGCGCCACTCTGCGCAATCAGCTCTTGGGCCACACGCCGGGTATTGTCGTAGTCGCCGCTTTCGTAGTAGCTCTTCATCAGTCCTACCCCGGCGTTGGCCACTTCGCGCTTGTTGGTGCTGGACTCGCGCAGGCGCTGGAAGTACTTAATGGCCTCAGGATAATTCTTGTTGGCGTACTCCAGATCGGCCACGCGGCTCACGGCGCGGTTTACGTACTCGCTCTTGTTTTCCTCTACCACCGCTTTCAAACGGGGCAGTGCCTCGGCCGGCTTATTGGTTTGCAGGTAAGAATCGGCTAGGTAGTAGCGGCCGTTAGCAGCCAGGGCGTTATCGGGATATTGCTTGAGGTAGCTTTCTAGGCGCGGAATGGCCTGGGCGTATTTTTCGGCCAGGTACAACGATTTTGCCGCCTCAAACTCCACGCTCACAGCAGCATTGCTCTGCGGGTTCTGTTGCTTGAACTGCGCTAAAGACTTATCGAACTCCTCCGTGCGACCCAGCGCCGTGAGGCTTTCCTGCAAGCTATACAGGGCACTATTAGCGGCCTGCGTGCCGGGGTACTGGTTCAGCACCTGCTGAAAATCAGCCACGGCCTTGTCGTGCTGCTCTAGGTTGGCGTAGGCCACACCGCGCTTTTGCAGCGCCTGCGGGGCCAACGCGCTATTGGGGCGGGCGCGCAGCAAACGCGAAAAGCCATCCACAGCAGCTTGGAAATTGGCACCTTGAAAATCCAGCTCCGCCTGCTGGTACACGGCCTGCTCAGCATAGCGCGAGTTGGGGTTGGTTTTCAGCAGGGTGCTGAGCGTGCCGGCAGCCTCGTCGCGGCGGCCTAATAGGCCCAGCACCACGCTCTTTTGGTAGTAGGCGTAGTCCTTGTCGGCGGCATTGGCTTGAATCACCTTATCGTAGTAGCTCAGTGCCTGCGGGTAGGTTTTATCAACGTAGGCAATGTCGCCCAAACGTAAGGTTACGTCGTAGTAGTTGGGGTTGGCCGGGCGGGCGGTTTTGTCGCCCAGCCACGCGGTAAATTGCGGCTTGGCGCGGGCGTAGTCCTTGGTATTATAGTAGGCATAGCCGAGGCCATAGCGGGCCTGCTGCTCAATGTCACTATCGGCACCACCGCCCGAGCGGGTGGTGCGGGCCGCCGCGGCGTAAGCCGTAATGGCCTCGGGGTAGCGCTGGCCCACACTGTAAATCTCGCCCTGCAACACCTGCGCCTGGGCACGCAGGGCGTCGTCCTGCGGGTACTTCAGCGACTTATCCAGCAACGCCAGCGCCTCCGTAAACTGGCTGTTGTTATAAAGTGTAGCCGCCTGCAAATACGTCACGCGCTGGTAGGTAGCTTTCAGCTTAGGGCTCAGCGAGTTCAGCTTTTCGAGGTAGGCAATGGCCTTGGCATAGTCCGACGAGTTCAGGAAGCTAGTGCTCAGCAAATCGTCCACCACATCGGCGTTTTTAGAACGCGGGTACTGCTTATCAAAGTCCTGCAATACGGTGGTCACCTCCTGCGAATTACCCAGCTCGTAGTTGATTTGGGCGTACTTCACGGTGGCGTTTTCCGCAATCTGCTGATCGAAGGTAGCCTTGCGGGCCGCGTCGAAGGCGTTGAGGGCGGGCTGCTTTTGGTTGAGCTTCAAATAGCTCAGGCCTAGATAGTAGGCCGCGTTCTGCCCCAATGAGTCCTTGCGAGCCGCCACGGTCTTGAAGCTATTGGCTGCGTTCTTGTAATCGCCCAGCTGGTAGTTGGCGTACCCAATTTTGTACTGCAAGGCTGGCTCGATGCGCTTGCGGCCGTTGGCGTACTGCGTAAAGTAGGGCGCGGCTTGTTTGAAGTCCTGCTTCTGGTAGTACGCATCGCCCACCAACAGCTGGATTTCGTCGGCCGACTGCGGGGGCGGCGTCTGGTTCAGGGCCGCCGAGCCGTAGCGAATCAGGCCGTCGTAGTCGCCTTCTTTGTAGTAAATCTGGCTCATCACGGCCGGCACCACGGGGCGGTAGGCGTCGTTCTGCTCGGCTACACCCAGGTCCTGACGAGCGGCGGCGTAGTCGCCAGCTTGGTAGGCCAGGTAGCCCGCGTAGTAGCTGCTGGCATAGCGGTACTGGTGGTTGCCCTGCTTGCTGCGGTCGAACAGCAATTTGGCCTTGTCGAACTCTTTTTGGGCGAAGTAGGAATAGGCCAGCTTGAACTCGGCCTCGCCCCGCTGCTCCAGCGCTAGGTTATCGGCCTCTACCCGTTGTAGGTAGTCAACGGCCTTGGGGTAGTCTTTCTTAGCAAAGTAAAACTTGCCCAGCTCCAGAAACGCCGAGGCAGCCTTGGGGTGCGCCGGGTTGTGGGCCGCAAAGGCCAGCATCTGGCCCTCGGCGTCGGGGTGCAGCAAGTAGAGGCCCGATACGGCGTCGTAGTACTCGGCGTCGGCGCCGCGGTCTTGGGTGAGTTGGGTGCCGGCGCGGCGCTCCGTAGCGGCCAGATAGCGGCGAAATGCCTGCTGGGCCGCGCCATATTTGGCTCTATCGAACAGCTCCAGGCCTTCCTGGTAATAGCGTTCGGTATTGGTGAAAACCTGCGTTTGCTGGGCCAGGGTAGCGGCCGGAACGGCGGCGCTGAGCGAGGCAGCCAGCGCCAGACGGGGTATAAACTTCATTACGAGGCGTTACGGAAAGGGGCGCCATCCGCCCGGAATCGGCCAAAAGTAGCGAAAATTGCCGGGCTAGGGTAGGAATTGTGCTACTTTCTAGCGGAAACGTCCCTACCCTGTGCTTTGGTATATACCTTAAGGTCCACAGGGTAGCGCTTCTTGTATTCGCTGTGTATACCTGTCTCAACCTCAGTTATACTCCACGGAGGAACGATACCAAGGCTACCCTCCTAGTCGTTTCTTATCCGTTAATCAAACCGAAGCCTTCTATACCACTCGCTTTATATGCGCTAGTGTATTTTAACTTCAGATTCATAGACATTCCATTAATACATAATAAGCCTCTCACCCCTACCTCTGTTGGCTAGTTTCTCACGTTTGGCCGAGTTGCAATCCACTTTCCCCGATTGAAAATCCACATTAGCCGAAAAGTGACAACATCTTTAGCCATTTATTTTTTTACATCGTTATAGTTATAATCAACAATGCGTATAAGGCTTATTAGAGCTTCGTTATATTGTAAAATTATATTTTTTTATCAGTATGGCTAGACTATTGCAGGCGCTTTTACCTGTCCCAATATGGTTGTGTGCTACACGCCTCCAGCTACTTTTTGGGAAGTTTTCTGTCCAGCGCTACGAGGTTATTGCAGCGCTTTATACTCATACAAGATGAATCAGGGTAGCGCCGAAGCTGAATTATATCAGCACCTCACGACGAAGACCGTCATTTTTGACTTTTTGCAGACCCAAGTACTCGATGGGCTGTGGTACCAGGATGTGCAGGCCCCTACGCACGAACACGATTGGGTGAGCCCTACCTTCTGGCGCACGCTGGGTTATGAGCCCGAGCAGGTACCTGCTGGCCCTACCCCGTGGCGGGCGACCATGCACCCCGCTGATTTGGCACTGGCCCAACTGCATCTGGAAGCCTGCCTGCAAGACCCCGATCATTCATACGATCATCTGTTGCGGTGCACCCATCGGGATGGCTCCGTGGTGTGGTTGCGCGGCCAGGGCCTGCTGCTGCGCGATGAGCAAGGCACGCCCACACGCCTGCTGGTAGCCCTGCGCAACATCACCAAGGAAAAGCACGCGGAGGCTTATGCCGAGGAAATAGCCAACCACTACGGCCTGATTCTGAGCAATCAGTCGGTCTATATTGTGAAGACCGATACGAAGGGCGACTACACCTACGCCAACGATATCTTTTACGAGCGTTTCGGGTATGGGCAGGATATTATAGGCACTTCTTCGTTGCTCAGCATTATTGAAGAAGACCGCCAGAAATGTCTGGCTATGGTGATGCGGTGCTTCGAGGAGCCCGAGGTAGGCCACCAGGTTATTCTGCGCAAGCTCTCCTCTGATAACACCGTCAAATCGAACCACTGGGAGCTGAAAGGAACGCTCAATGAGCAAGGCCAAGTAGAGGAAATTCTGTGCGTGGGCTACGACGTGACGCTGCTGGTAGAGAACCTGCAAAAGTCTCAGCACCTGCTGGATGTAACCAGCCAACAGAACATCCGGCTGCAAAATTTCGCCTACATCATCTCCCACAACATCCGCTCGCACTCCGCCAACCTCACCTCGCTGGTGCAGCTGCTCACGGAAGCGGAAGACGAGGAGCAGCACGCCATGTTTTTGCAGATGCTCCAAACCAGCACTCAAAAGCTAGCCGAAACCATCGTCAATCTGAGCGATATCGTTGCCGTGAATAGCAACGTCAACAAGCCCAAAGAACGGCGCTTCCTGCGGGCCGAAATCGACAGAACACTGGAAGCGTTGAGCGTGTTGATTCGTCAGCACAAGATAACGATGGACGTGCACGTGCCCGCCGACCTCGCCATTACCGTCGTTCCGGCCTACCTCGATAGTATTCTGCTCAACCTGATCAGCAACGCCGTGAAGTACCGCTCGCCACACCGGCCCGCCGTTATCCGGTTGCACACGTACCAGGAACCGGGTTTCATCGTATTGAAGGTGCAGGACAACGGCCTGGGTATTGATATGGTGAAAAACCGCGCGAAGCTATTTGGCATGTATAAAACCTTCCACGATAATGAAGATGCGCGCGGGGTAGGCTTGTTCATTACCAAAAACCAAATCGAAGCCATGCAGGGCAGCATTGCCGTGGAAAGCGAGGTGGGAGTTGGGTCTACCTTTAAAGTCTATTTCAATGAAAACGCCTAAGCTGGCTTACGTGGTAGAAGATGACCCGATTACTTCCTCCATCACCAAGCTAATTCTGCGGAAGTCGCTGGCCTGTGAGAAGGTGCAAACGTATGCCAACGGTCAGCGGGCCTTTGACCATCTATCTGCGGCGCTTCACAACGGCGCTGATCTGCCCGATCTGATTGTGCTGGACCTGAATATGCCCCTGATGGATGGCTGGGAGTTTTTAGACGCCTTCTCTGGTCTGCCCCTACCCACGAGCGTGTGCGTGTTCATCCTGACCTCCTCCATCCATCCTGATGACATCACGAAAGCGGCGCACTACAAGGAAGTGCACGGCTATTTCTCGAAGCCGCTGGACGACCACAATGTGGAGCGCATGCAGCGGCTATTTCAGACATGCGGCGAGTAACTGCGGCTGATGTTTCGATTCCTCGTCTCTTCCGCTCTCTTTTTCCTACCCTTCCTCTTCCTCACTCGCTATGTCGGTTCGTCACTACCCTGTTTTAGGTGATTACCTGGCGGCCAACCGCCATGCCGCCGCCGAATACGACGATGTAGAGCTGGAGTTGGTAGAAGGCGCCCTACCCCCGCAGCTGGTAGGCACCCTACTGCGCAACGGCAACGGCCGCTTCGAGCACCACGGCGTGCCCTACGAGCATTTGTTTGACGGTGATGGCATGGTGGCGCGCTTTCATTTTGACGGGCAGCGCGTGCGCTACCGCAACCGCCACGTGCAAACCGCCGAGCTGGTGGCCGAAGAAAAGGCTGGGCGCATGCTCTACCGTAGCTTCGGCACCAACCTGCCCGGTGGTTTGCGGGCCAACTTCGGCAAAACGCAATTCAAGAACACCGCCAATACCAGCTTGGTAGCGCACGGCGGCCAGCTACTGGCGCTTTGGGAGGGCGGCCTTCCCCACCGCCTCGACCCCGACACTTTGGATACGTTGGGGCGCTTCGACTACGAGGGCGTGCTGCGCAATCCCTTTTCCTGGCTTGACCGCCGGATTACGCCTGAGCTGCCCTTTTCGGCCCACCCCAAGGTGCACCCTACCACCGGCGTGCTGCACAACTTTGGCACGGTAGCCGGCCGGCAGCATCGGTTGGTGCTGTACGAGGTAAGCCCGGCCGGCCAGGCCCGCATAGCGCACGTGCTGCCTATGCCTGCCGCTACCTTTGCCCATGATTTTGTGCTGACGCAGAGCGGCCACCAGATTTTCTTCCTGACGCCGGTGGCCTTTGATGTGCTGCGGGCGCTTACGGGCCTGGCCTCGCCGGCAGCCTCCATCCGCGTGGGCCGCGACCAACCCACGCAGGTAGTGGTAGTAGCCCCCGATGGCCAAGTGCACCACTTAGCTACGGACTTCGGCTTTGTGTTTCACTTCGTGAATGGTTACCAAGAGGCGGATGGTACGCTGGTGGCCGACGCATTGCTCCTCGAGGACTACCCCGATACGTTGAGCATCAAGGCCTACTTGACTGGCTACCTACCCGATGACCAGTTGCAGGCCCAATTCGTCCGTTTCCGCCTCGACCTCACGCGCGGCACCGTGACGCGTCAGCCGCTATCGGACCACGAAGGCGAGCTACCCGAAATCAACCCCGACCGACTGGGCCAGCCTTACCGCTACACCTGGACCATTGGCCGCCCCCCGCATCACTCGACTCCCCTACTCGACCACCTGATCAAGCTTGATGTGCAAACTGGTGAAGTCCGCTACGCCTACCAGCCGGGCGCGCTGTGCAGCGAGCCGGTGGTAGTGCCCCGGTCGGCAATGCCCGGCCACGCATCGCCGCTCGAAGACGAGGGCCACGTACTCTACCTACGTTTTGATGCTACTAGCAATCGTACGGAGTTGCTGGTGGCCGATGCTGCTACCCTGGCTACTGTAGCCCGCTTGCGGCTGCCACATCATATTCCTTTGGGGTTTCACGGCATATGGCTACCAGCGGCAGAATAGGTCTATACACATTTGCTTCTTGTATTTTTTTATTATCGATGAAATTGTATTTTTCTATCGCATTTCATATTATCCCTACACTTCAGCTTGATTATGGCAATAATATAGTTGAATTTTAGCTTGTGATTCCAGCCGTATAATTTTGCAGCATAAGTAGTATTTTATGAATAATTCTACCCCTAACGCCGGCTTAATCTACGTAATCGAGGACGATAGCACCACCGCCACTATCACCCGAATACTTCTAGAGAAGGCCCTGGTCGGAAGCCGGGTGCAGCTTTATGCCAACGGTCAGCAGGCGCTAGAGCGTTTGACCCTTGCGCGCCAAGCGGGCACGTCTCACCTTCCCAGCCTTATCCTGCTGGATTTGAATATGCCGCTGATGGATGGTTGGGAGTTTCTGGATGCGTGCAATCACCTGACCATGGGCGAGCCAGTCTGCATTATGGTACTGACCTCCTCCATCAATCCGGAAGATCGGGCCAAAGCAGCTTGCTACCAAAACGTAGCCGGCTTCTTCAGCAAGCCACTAGATACAAGCACGATAGAGCGTATCCTGCGCCTGCGGCGGGCTGCTAGCGGGCCTACCCAGCGCACCGCCGCCACCGGCACCGAGGCCCCTCTGCACCACCTCATGTATCAGAGTCGGGCTACGGCCCCTATGGGCGATGCCGAGCTTACGCAGCTGCTTACGCAGTCGCGGGCATTCAACGCAGCCCACGACATAACCGGAATTCTCCTCTACAGCCAGGGCAACATCATCCAGTTGCTGGAAGGCCCTGAACCCAACATACGTACAGTCTTTGCCCGTATTCTGCGTGATGCTCGTCATACCAGCATCATAAAGCTGGCGGACGGCCCCATCAGAAAGCGGTTGTTTGCGCAGTGGACCATGGGATTCCGCACTGCCGCTCCCACTGACTTTGCCAACCTGCTGGGCTATATCAACCCGCAGCACACCGACCGCCTGGCCCCCGCCGACCCCGATCTACAGGAATTACTGGTCGCTTTCGCGGCTGAGTAAGGTACTATTTCCAAAAAATCAACTGTTCTCGGCGGCCTTTATTCGCGCATCAAACCGAAACCCCTCACGCCCTACTATCTGCACCCGACGGAACTCCGGGTGACGGGCATTGAGGATATAGTTGAACTCCTGCGGTACAATGGACGAGGGCACGCGTAGCACGGCCGCACGGCGAGCCGCGTACCACGCCTCGCCCAATGGCTGGCACACGGCGTAGCGACTGGCCTGCTCCCAGTCGGGGGGCAGTTGGGTCAGGGTGATTTCCTCGATCAGCAAATCATCGGGAATATCAATTACAAGCACGCTGAACTGGTCGTTGAGGCCTTCGCCGCCGCGATGCACTACGTTTTCGAGGCAGGCTAGGGCCCGACTGGCAGCGGTGTAGATAACAAAACGGTCTTGGTAGTTCCAACGCGCCCGACGGCCGGAGGCAAACAGGTCGTCGGCGTACTTGGTGAGGCAGATGCGGTAGACGCGCACAGCTTAGCTCAGGTCGCCGTAAGCAATGCGTGTCAGCTCCTCCTCCACCAGATCGATACCGCCGCTGGTTTCGAGCAGGCGCAAGGGTACCTCCTGGTCGAGGCCGTGGGCAGGCTTATCGAGCCAGCGCAGAAAAGCCGCCGCTTCGCCGAATACCTCTACCCCGAGCTGATAGAGCGCAATGATTTTCAGGGTTTTCTCGCTGGCCGTGGCGCTCAGCGGTTTGTTTTCTTGGGAGTAATTGCGCAGCGTTTTGGTAGACAAATCATACACCGCTTCGAGCTGACTGGCGGGCCAATGGTAGGCCTCGGCCACTTCAAAAACCGTAGCGGCCGGAATTCCCTTCCGGGCCGTCATCACCAGGGCGAAGGAATCCTGACTGGTAAGTTTCCAGGCGGCCCACTTCGTAGTGCGGGGCTTCTGATTGGATGAACGGGCGGCGGTAGCAGTCATGGCGCAGAGAGAAATAATTCCCGAAGATGGGAAATATTTCTTAGTAACGTGGAAATATTTCCCATAGTTTCCTACCCTTGTTTTGTTGGGCCTACCCGACCGTCATTCCAAGCTCGTAGAGGACTCTCACGTGCTGATGGGAGATAAGAATTACTAACACGCAAAATTCCTCGGCAAGCTCGGAATGACGGTCAGGCAGGTATTACGCAGATTCGCAAAGTCTCCCCGCCAAACACTTCACGCGCTGTTCACGGAGACGATAGCACCTTAGCTACTGTAGTTCGGCGGTTCCGGCCGTCATCACCCAACTTCCTCCTGATGTCCTTACTCGTGCTTGTACGCCACGGCCAGTCCGTTTCCAACCTGCAAAACGTCTTCACGGGCAGCCTTGATGTAGCCCTGACGCCCAAAGGCGAACAGGAAGCCCAGGAAACCGCTACCAAGCTGCGTGGCTTCCACTTCGATACCGCGTTTTGCTCCGATATGCTTCGCGCCCGGCGCACCCTCGATATTATGCTGCGCCAGCTGGGCCAGGCCGATATCCCTACCCACTACAACGCGGCCCTGAACGAGCGCTACTATGGCAATCTACAAGGCCTCAACAAAGCCGACACCGTGCAGAAATATGGCGAGGAACAGGTAGATCAGTGGCGCCGCAGCTACGACGTGGCCCCACCCGGCGGCGAGAGCCTGCACCAGACCCAGGACCGGGTAGTAGCCTACTATGAGCAGGCCATTGCGCGGTTGCTGCAACAAGGCCAGCACGTGCTGGTGGTAGCGCACGGCAACTCGTTGCGGGCGCTCCGCATGTACCTGGAGCACTTTTCGGCTGAACACGTGAAGGGTTTGGAAATCCCGACCGGCGGCGCCCGCGTCTACGAGCTAGACAACGCGTTGCACATCAAAGAAATGAGCGATTTATAGATTCTAGTTGATCGTGTTAGCCTAAGCCAGCTACTGAACCCAGATTCCTCGCTGCGCTCGGAATAACAGGTTACGGCTCCTACCCTACCACCGCCTGCAAGGGCACGGGGTGTAAAATCAGCCACACCAGTTCGCGCAGGATTTCGCCGTCGCTCATCGAGCCCGAGTCGATGCCTTTGCTCTGGCCGTCGGCGCGGCGGATGAGGTGGATGATGGCGCGGGTACGCTCGGGCGTGAACACCTTAAGGCCGGTTTGGTAGTCTTTGCGGGCAAAGGTGCTTTTCAGGCCCAGGCGCGTCCAGTCGGCATCGGTGGGGTTGGGCAACTGGTGCAAGGCCAGCAGGCGCGAGAAGTAGTTGAACAGCAGCGTGAGGTTGGGAATCAGCGGACTGGCTTTGGGGTTGGCCTCGAAATAGAGTAGGATGCGGTTGGCCTTCAGCACGTCGCGCCGGATAAGGGCGCTTTGCAGCTCGAAGATGTTGTATTCCTTGCTGATACCCACCATCTTCTGCACTAGGTCCTCGTCGATAGGCTGGCCGGCGGGTAGGTTCAGCATCATCTTGTCTACCTCGTTGATCAGCCGGCTCAGGTCGGTGCCGATGTACTCGGCTAGCATAGCCGTGGCCTGGGGCGCAATTTGCTGCCCCTTGCTGCGCACGTAGGCCGTGAGCCAAGCGGGCACCTGGTTGTCGTAGAGGCGGTTGCTGGTGAGCACGGCCGCCTTGGTATCCTTGGCCGCCAGCAGCTTGCCCAGCTTCTTGCGCGAGTCGAGCGTTTTGTGCTTGTAGCAGAGCACCAACACCGTGCTGGCCAACGGATTTTTGAGGTAGGCTTCCAGAAACGGCCACGCCTTTTCACTTTCCAGATCGGCTACGGCCTGCGCTTCTTTTACGATGACAACCGAGCGCTCAGCCATCATGGGGAAACGCCGTGCTTGGTTCAGAATGCCCGCCACATCGGTATCCTTCCCATACAGTATCACTTGGTTGAACCCTCGCTCGTGCTCAGCCAAGGCGGTCTGCTCGATGATATCGGCTACGTGGTCGATGTAGTACGGCTCCTCGCCCTGCAACACGTACACGGGCTGAAACTGCCGCTGGCGCAGCTGCGCAAGAAGTTCGTCGGCGGAGAAAGTCAAGGGTGAAATTGTGAAAGGTGAAGTGGTGCAGCGGTGGCGCACGAAAACGCGCCAACACAGCAACAGCAGACGATGCACTAGCAAAGGTACCATTGTGCTTTCTACCTTTGCGCTATTCGTTGCGGAGCGTTTGCGCTTCACAACTTCACAACTTCATAGCTTCACTCTTGAATTTAATAGAAGAACTACGCTGGCGCGGCATGTTTCATGATATGATGCCCGGCACCGAGGAGCACCTGAGCACCGGCCAGCCCGTGACGGGCTACATTGGATTCGATCCTACGGCGCCCTCGTTGCACATTGGCAACCTGGCTACTATTATGCTGCTGGTGCACTTGCAGCGTACCGGTCACCGCCCCGTGGCGCTGGTAGGCGGCGCCACCGGCATGATTGGCGACCCTTCGGGCAAATCGGCCGAGCGTAATCTGTTAGACGAGACCACCCTACGCGCCAACCAAGCCGGCATCCGGGCACAGTTAGAGAAGTTCCTCGACTTTTCGGAAGGCCCTACCGGTGCCCGCGTGGTGAATAACTACGACTGGTTCAAGGAAATCGGTTTCCTGCAATTCCTGCGCGACGTGGGCAAGCACCTCACGGTGAACTACATGATGGCCAAGGATTCGGTGAAGCGCCGTATCAGCGGCAATGAGGAAAGTGGTGCCGAAGGCTTGAGCTACACCGAGTTCAGCTACCAACTGTTGCAAGGCTACGACTTTTTCCACCTCTACGACACCCTGGGCACTACCCTGCAAATGGGCGCTTCGGACCAGTGGGGCAACATCACGACGGGTACTGAGCTTATCCGGCGCCTTACCAATGGTGAAGGCAAGGCCTTTGCTCTCACCGGCCAGCTCATCACCAAGGCCGATGGCACCAAGTACGGCAAGAGCGAAACCGGCACGGTGTGGCTCGACCCTACCATGACCTCGCCCTACCAGTTCTACCAGTTCTTTCTAAACTCCGCCGATGCCGACGCGCCGCGTCTCATCCGCGTGTTTACGCTGCTGAGCCAGGAAGAAATTGAAGCCTTGGAAGCCGAGCACGCCCAGGCCCCGCACCTGCGGACCTTGCAAAAAGCTCTGGCCAAAGCCGTGACCATCCGGGTGCATTCCGAAGCGGCCTACGAAGCAGCCCTGTCGGCCTCGCAAGTCCTATTTGGCGGTGGCGACCTACACTCCCTCGACGAGCCTACCCTACTCGACGTATTTGCCGGTGTACCTCACTTAGAGGTAGAGCGCGCCCAACTCCCTACCCTCACGGCCACCGATCTGCTGAGCGTGGCTACCAACGGGCAGGTATTTCCGTCCAAAGGTGAGGCCCGCAAGATGATTCAGCAGGGCGGTGTGAGCCTGAACCGCCAGAAGGTAGGCGCCCCCGAGCAGCCCGCCGCCGACGTACCGTTGCTACTGGATAAATACCTGGTAGCCCAGAAAGGCAAGAAGAACTACTACCTTCTCAAGATCGTCTGAACCACGGATTCGCTCGGATTGGGCGAATTTCGCGGATTCTGTGGACGGTAGCAGAATTGCCCTACGGCAGCCCTCCTTCTTCCCTGTATCATCCTTTCTACCTTCATACGCAAAAGAGCCCGGCTTTTCAGCCGGGCTCTTTTGTTAATCGTCCACAAAATCCGACGAATCCGAAAGATTCGTCTTAATCCGTGATTACTTTTTCTTGGCTGGAGCGGCTTTCTTAGCGGCGGGAGCAGGAGCAGCTTTGGTTTCCGTAGCCGAGTTTTTGGCGTTCTGCACTTCTGTGCGGATTTCCTGGGCCAGGTTCTTCAGCTCCTGCATGCCTTTGCGCACGCGAGTACCAGCGGCCGAGTTTTGCTTGTCGTAGAACTTTTCGAAGTCGCCTTCCAGAGACATCACCAGGTCCTTCAATTTGCTGAAATTGCTCATTTGAGAGAGGTTTTAGGGGTGTGGAATATATTGATTGAACGGCCCTAATATACAGGGATTTCAAATACAAGCAACACCTCACTTTTTTTTCAAAAGGCCCTTTGGCGCCTCACAAGGGCTTTTTCTTCTAATTTCCCTTCTTATTTACAGCATTCGCCGCCATCACACACATTAGATTAATGCAAAAAACTAGGCCCTCAAATCAGCTGATTCGAGGGCCTAACTGCCTTAGCACAACCGTAGCAGAGACTATTCGGCCGGAACTTGCGATTTCGAATAAAGGCCTTTATCCAGCTTTTCAGCCATGGCTTCAAATGCACGAATGGTTTCGTCTACATCGGCCAACGTGTGCATGGCCGTCGGAATCAGGCGTAGCATGATCACACCTTTGGGCACCACCGGATACACCACAATAGAGCAGAAAATACCGTAATTCTCTCGTAGATCGAAGGTTATCTGCGTTGCATCGGATATTTCACCGTTCAGGAACACGGGCGTTACTGGCGACTGGGTTGTACCCAGGTTGAAGCCTTTTTCGCGCAAGCCGGTTTGCAGAGCGCGTACCACGGTCCAGAGGTTGTCTTTCAACTCGGGCTTGGTACGCAGCAGCTCCAGGCGCTTCAGCGCGCCTACTACTAGCGGCATAGGGAGCGATTTGGCGAAAATCTGGCTCCGCATGTTGTAGCGCAAATATTCAATTACCGTTTCCTCGCCACCCACGAAGGCACCAATGCTAGCCATAGACTTCGCAAACGTCGAAAAATATAGGTCGATGCCGTCTTGTACGCCCTGTTCTTCGCCTGTACCGGCGCCCGTAGCGCCCATGGTACCGAAGCCGTGGGCATCATCTACGAACAGACGGAACTCATATTTTTCCTTCAGGGCAATGATTTCTTGCAGCTTGCCCATGTTGCCCGACATGCCAAATACGCCTTCGGTGATTACCAGGATGCCGCCACCGGTTTCGTCGGTCAAGCGCTTGGCGCGCTCCAGCTGCTTTTCCAGGTTTTCGATGTTGTTGTGCGGGTATACAAAGCGCTTCCCCTGGTGCAGGCGCACGCCATCAATAATGCAAGCGTGCGACTCTGCGTCGTATACAATAGCATCGTGGCGGTTCACAATGGCGTCGATAATCGACACCACGCCCTGGTAGCCGAAGTTGAGCAACATCACGTCGGGCTTCTTGATGAAGTCGGCCAGCTCGCTCTCCAGCTGCTCGTGCAGGTTGGAGTTGCCGCTCATGATGCGCGCCCCCATAGGCAGAGCCATGCCGTACTGGGCGGCCCCATCCACGTCGGCCTGACGGACTTCGGGGTGGTTGGCTAGGCCCAGGTAGTTGTTCAGGCTCCAGGTGAGCACCTCCTTACCGCGAAAAATCATGCGGGGCTTGATTTCGCCTTCCAGTTTGGGAAATGTGAAATAGCCGTGCGCATAGTGCGAGTGGCTGCCCAGCGGGCCGCGGTTGGCGGCTATCTTGTTGAAAAGATCCACGAAGGAACAGGTTTAATGTGGGAAATACAGACGGGTAGTGCTAGTGCAGAACACGCCTAAGAAGACAAAGTTAACTAAAAAGCAAAAGTAGGGGCCCGCCCGGTGGCGTCCAACTGATTTTCGTTAGGTGCGCTTGCTTTTTTGGGTAGGCAGAAAAGCTGTTTCTTTGGTGTAAACTGCGCTCCTCCTCTGCTATCCTGAGCTTGCGAAGGACCTTATGCCAGCCAACGACTTATCCTGACGTGAGAAGGTCCTTCGCAAGCTCAGGATGACAGATACTTCTACTTCACTGCCCTCTACCCCACCCCACATGAAAGAAATCAAGAAGCTTTTGGTAGCTAATCGCGGCGAAATTGCCCTGCGCGTGCTGCGCTCAGCCAAGGAAATGGGCCTGCAAACCGTGGCTATCTACTCCGAAGCCGACCGCCACGCCCTGCACGTGCGCTACGCCGATGAAGCCGTGTGCGTGGGTCCGCCTACCTCCGCCGAAAGCTACCTGCGCGGCGACAAGATTCTGGCCGTGTGCCGCGAGTTGGGCGTCGATGCGATTCATCCTGGCTACGGTTTCCTGAGCGAAAATGCCGCCTTTGCCCGCATGGTGCGGGAGGCAGGGTTGATTTTCGTGGGGCCGTCGCCGGAAGCCATGGAGATGATGGGCGACAAGCTTTCGGCCAAGCAGGCGGCTAAGGCCTACAATATTCCGCTGGTGCCGGGCACTGAGGAAGCCATTACGGACGTGGCCGCTGCCCGGCAGATTGCCACGGAGGTAGGCTTTCCCATCCTCATCAAAGCCTCGGCCGGCGGGGGCGGCAAGGGCATGCGCGTGGTGAACTCGGCCGATGAATTTGCCGAGCAAATGCAACTGGCCGTGTCGGAGGCTACCTCAGCCTTTGGCGATGGCGCGGTGTTTATCGAGAAATACATTGGCGCGCCCCGCCACATCGAGATTCAGGTACTGGGCGATGAGCACGGCAATATTGTGCACCTGTTTGAGCGCGAATGCTCCATTCAGCGCCGTCACCAGAAGGTGATTGAGGAGGCGCCGTCCTCGGTGCTTACGCCCGAGCTGCGCACCGCCATGGGTAGGACGGCCGTGGAGGTAGCCCGCGCCTGCCAGTACACGGGCGCCGGCACAGTGGAGTTTTTGCTCGATGAGCAGCACAACTTCTACTTTCTGGAAATGAACACCCGCTTGCAGGTAGAGCACCCCGTTACGGAGTTAATCACGGGCCTCGACCTAGTGAAAGAGCAAATCAAGGTAGCGCGGGGTGAGAAGCTGAGTTTCGGGCAGGACGACCTGCATATCACTGGCCACGCCCTGGAATTGCGCGTGTACGCCGAAGATCCGCAGAACAACTTCCTACCTGACATCGGCACGCTTACTACCTATGTGCGCCCGCAAGGCCCCGGCGTGCGCGTCGACGACGGTTTTGAGCAGGGCATGGACATCCCGATCTACTACGACCCAATGATTGCCAAGCTCATCACCTACGGCCACAACCGCCAGGAGGCCATCGAGCGGATGCTGCGCGCCATTGCCGAATACCAGATTACCGGCATCGCAACCACGCTAAAATTTGGCACCTATGTGCTGCAGCATCCCGCTTTTGTCTCGGGGGATTTTGACACCAACTTCATCCGCGACCATTTCCCTTCTGACGCCCTCACGCCCCCTACCCCCAATGAGGACACAGCCAAGGTAGCAGCCGTGCTAGCCGCCATGCTATTGGAAACCCGAAAGCCGCAGGCAGCTCCAGCAACTGAAGCAAGCAGCGCGGGAGTTTCGGGCTGGCGGCAAAATCGATTAGGCGGACGGTAGCACACTGCGTACCTATTGCTGTATCATCCTCATGTCGCGCTGCGGAGGCGCATGTAGTATTTAAAGACAAGTAAATCAATACGTTTCTCTGCCCTACCCTTATGACTACCTCACTGCCACACAATCTGTTTGTGCACCACGTGCTGTTTTACATGCCCGAAACAGCCACCGACGCTGACAAAGCGAAACTACTGGAAGGTCTCCATCTACTCCAGCAGATTCCGTCCGTCAAACTAGCGCACATTGGTACCCCAGCGGCCACCAATCGTGCCGTTATTGAGCGCAGCTACACCTATTCCTGGCTATGCTTCTTTGAGAATGCCGAGGCCGAAGCGGACTACCAGCAGCACCCACTACACGATAAGTTCCGGGAACAATATGCCCATTACTGGGAGAAGGTAGTGATTTATGATTCGGTGGGATCAGCGCAGGGAGAACTATAGTGTATTCATCTTCTCTTACTAACTAATCGTAATACTGATAGAAAGGAGCCGTGCTCGTGACCATTCTGTTGGCACACGGCACGGCTTTCCATATTAGTAGCGCCATATAGAACACAGGTGGAACTTCAGGAAAAGTACTTTTCCTGAAGTTCCACCTGTGTTCTATATGGCGCTACTTAAGACATAAGATAATAAGGAGCGAACATCATTGAACATGCTATTCATCTGATAGGTCATCAAGAACAACCCTATATAAAATAGACCTGGGTGCTGCTGCTGCCACGTCAGTATAGGTATATAGAATACACGCCGTATATACGGTAAGTTAGCTATACATGCAGCAACAATACCTACCAATGCTCCTACTACTATATCACTAGGATAATGATAGCCTAGAAAGACACGTGGGAAACAAATCATCGACAACGTGTAGAGTACTGCTAGAGTACCTAACCAACGGGAAAGAAAGAAAAAGCCTATAGATAGCGCAAAAAACATAGTCGCATGGTCACTTGGAAATGAAGTTCTAGTATCCAGATTTGCTAGCTGCTCAATAGGCGCCATTAAATGCAACTCGGTAGTGTAGAGTGGACGATTGCGAAAAGGTAACACATGCGTGAGCATGCGGGTAGCAAACATGCCTACCAAGCTTCCAATCAGTATACCTATAATGATCAGCCGAGTGCGCTTACTTGCTGCTACGGTATCGTCTTTAAACCAAAGCCACCAGATAGCCATCATAAACAGCCCACACTTGACCAAATTATTGCCACTGACAAATAAACTAAAGGAACTCCACGAAGGGGAATCAACAGCAAGTTTGTTTAAACCTACTAAAATCTGTGTGTCTATGTTTAACAACATACGGTTGAGATATATGTGAATTACACGATGCAATAAATGACAAAAAATAAAAAAATAATAATTAGGTAATTTGTTCGTCACTAACTTCCAAAAACTTCTTTTAAACAGGCAAAAACCTTTTCAACATTACATTACTTAATTTTATCCTATTTCATCTAGTACATAAAAACAGCATGCATTACATTTATTCAATTATAGATTAACTCAAATATGCTCCAACTAAGCGTCCAAATTAAGTATAGATATCCGTAGGTAAACGCTCGTGTATAGACACGAAGAATCCACTGTTGAGTGGACTATGATTTGATTGAAACTTTGTTCAAGCTGCAGTAACCACTGTACGATATGATGACCTACAGGAATGCGTTTGCGTAGCAAACGCTCTCTCAACTCGATTAAGGTTGACAGATGCACAGCTAAGTATTTGGGTAGGCGCTTCGCCACTCTGCCAGTAGAACCAGCAGCGTTGGGTCAGTAACAGGAATCTTGGGTAGCAGCAAACGGTGCCGTTGCGCTTGCAAATAGTCTAACAGCCAATAAAATTCCTCTGGCTCTGGCTCGGCAAACGCCATAGCCCACCCGGCAAACACCCGTTGCGACTGCACGGCACGGTATAAGGTCGTGATCTGCTGGTGCCGTGCGTCTTTTTGGATTTGTGCGTAAAGAGGCTCTACAACATCTTCACTTCCTTCCAAAAACTGAACGAAGTAGCCGTCGTGGTAAAAAAGCAGGCCTGTAATGCCGTGCTGCTGATTGTAGCTCCGCGCTTGTTCCAATAAATCAATCAGCTCTGCTTCGGAGAAGGATTGTCGTGCCCGACTCCGATACAACAGCTGCACAATAGGCGCTGCAGGCAGCCTGTGCTGCGTATTAGCACTTGATGATGCCGTTGCAACCAGGTATTCGGGCAACTCAGGAAGCGGCAACGCGGCTGTAGCAGCAGCCAAACGCAAGAGCGCGTGGTGACGCTGCGAAATAGTTAACGGTGATTCCACTCGCCCATGTACGTAACCAGCACTGCGAAAGTGGTTTTCCCTCGTTTTTTCTTCCGCACAGTTACATCATATTGTCTCATTTTTAAATAGATACGGATAGAAAAAAGCCCTTAAACTCCTACCAAACAGAGCATGAGCAAGGGTCGGCACGGCTATCAGTGCGTGCTATATACTGTACAATAAGCCATCTGTTTCTGTTGGCCGGGGTGGGCGCTTACGGGCCGGCGTATTCTGGACGGGTAGCACTAGCACCGGCACGGGACTGTGCAAAAGCAGCTGCGCTGTCACGCTACGATGAAACAGCTCGCCCCAAACGCTGCGCGGCCGGGCCAGCACCACCAGCAAGTCGGCGCGCTGCTCTGCCACGGCCTGTAGAAGGCCCTGCAAGGGGCTCGCGTGGCAGATGTGGTTGGCCGAAACTCGCGGCAAATCACGCGTCAGTCCTGCGCCAGCAACCGTTTCGTAGGCTTGCGCCGCCGTGTGATGGGTTGCCGATTCGGTCACGTGTACCAGGGTAACGGGCGTGTGGAGGGCCGCCAGCACGTGACGTAGAGCGTCGCCGTGCTCGTCCACCCCAAATTCCCCGCCGTCGGCAGCAAGCAGTACGTGCCGCGGAGCTGTCATTTTGGTTGTAGCCGGCGGCACTACCAGCAGGGGGAAGCTGCTGCTACGCAATAGTTGCAAGGCAGTGGTCGTGGCCAATTCATCGGGTATGTTTTCTGCATCCGGACGACTGAGCACCACCAGCAGCGGGTGGTAGCGCCGTATAGCATCGGCTACCACATCCGGCAGCAGACCCTGGCCTACCTCGGCTAAGGCTGGCACAGGTAGTTGACGCACCAAGCTATGCAATGCCCGCATGGTTACCTCATAGCTCTCTCCAGAAAGCTTCCCTATGAACCGCTCCGGGTCGAGTAGTGAATCACGGTGCACGTGTAGTACAACTAGTTGCGCCTCCAACAGATGGGCAAAATTCACGGCTACTTTCAGCGACCGGTTGGCCCCTGCAGAAAAGTCAGTTAGTACAAGCAGGGTAGGACACATGGCGATATAGGCTAAGCGGATACGAATTTTTCAACTGATTTACAGCCTGTTATGACTGCATCAGTAATCCGACAAAACATTTATTTCAGCTGAATCTGGCTGACGCTATAGTCCTTCCCTTGAGGTAGTTGTGGACAGGTCCTACAGAGTAAGCGGCCTAAAGATTCTAGGATATCGGTTCGTTTTCACTGACGTAGATCATCTATTGACCTGACAATTATCAGTGAGGTTCGCTCAGTGTTGGTGAGACGCACATGTACTGGAAAATGATGACCGCAGTATAGGTCATAGCCAGCAACTACTTCACGGAATTCAGGATACATCCCGCGTTCACAAGAACCTACCCCATGTCACGTAGAAGCAAGATGGTAGTCAGCAGTATTGTAATCTGAAATTGATTGGCCGTTTACTTAACAGCTAGAAGTTGATTGCAACCTATTGGATTGTCAGGCTACTCCTGTGTAAGTATTTACAGCCACTTATACGCAGTTGAACTGCGAAAGCCGAATAAAAGCAGCAACATATCCTTCCTTACTTCTTCAGAATAGCAAAAACTGAAGCCGTTTTGTGTATCTGCTAGTTGCATCTACCCTATATAATGAAAGCTATAAACCGTTTGCTCCTTCTCCTACTACTATGTTCTTTCGCGCAAGGCTATGCGCAAACTACTGCCGAACGGGTGCTTACCTCAAAGAAAACGCAGTTATAGTCAGTAATGTAGAACAAAGCAATGAAGACTACACAGACTTAGCCCCTTTGAAACAAAGTCTACAGGGCGTGACAATTGTCGGGTTAGGAGAGCAGAGCCATCACGATGGCAGCACCTTCAAGGCTAAGACTAGGCTCGTTAAATTTCTGCACCAGCAAATGGGCTTTTGCGTCATTGCCTTTGAGAGAGGCTTTTATGATTGCTACAAGGCCTGGCAAGAAATACAGACGGGCAAAACGGCCATAGATGCCGCCAGGAAGTCTATCTACCTCGCAACAGCCAACAAATAGAAAATCTACTCCTTAACGAGCTTTTTGCGTCTAAAAGTGGATTACCTGTTCACCGATACAACTTAGATTAAATCGCCTAACTCCCGCACTCCCAGTGTCCGTTGCTTCGTAAATCCTTCCCCAAACTCTACCCCTATCATGTGGCCGAACTCGCGGGCACGGGCTTCCATAAACTTGCTAAACTCCAATGACGAGAGGTAGGTGCTGGGCGCATCCAAGTCGGGGTTGAAGAATTGCGTTTTATAGGCTAGGATAGACGCCCACTTTTTTTCCCAGTGCGGGGTGATGTCCACCACAAAATCGGGCACGATGGGGCGGTCCTGAATGAAATGGTATACATGTGCAGGCCGCCACGCGGCCTGGGCCTGGCCAGCCTCGTCCAATGTTTCGATCATCCGCAAGCCAGCCAGAAAGCAGGCATCCGTGATAAGTTGGGCTGCGCGGCCGTGGTCGGGGTGGCGGTCCATGATGGCATTGCACAGCACCACATCGGGCCGGTGGCGGCGCAACGCGGCTATAATGGGTAGCTGATGCTCCCGATCGTTGCGGAAAAAGCCGTCGGGTAGGCCCAGGTTTTCGCGCACCGATAGGCCCAGAATCTGGCTGGCCTCGGCGGCTTCGGCAGCCCGGGTTTCAGGCGTACCGCGCGTACCTAGCTCTCCGCGCGTGAGGTCTACAACTCCAATTTTCTTTCCTACCGCCGTAGCCGCCAGCAACGTGCCGGCACAAGACATTTCTACGTCGTCCGGATGGGCCGCAATGGCCAGAATATCAAGCTTCATTTTTCAGAATCTAGGGACATGGGGGATTTTAAGGATGTACTCGGGATACAGCTTCTGGGATTAGTCTATCCAAAATCTTAAATCTTTATTCCCAAAGCCCCCAAGCCTATTTTATCCGCAGCGTACGGCCCGGACGAAGGATACCTATATTACCATTTAAACGACGTATCTGTGCCTGCGATACGCCATATTTCTGCGCAATTCCCGAAACCGTGTCACCCGACCGGATGCGGTGCGTAACCGTACGTCGGGCCGATGAGGCACCTCGGCTCCCGCTCCTACTCGACGAAGACCGGCTACTCAGCGCACGGCTATAGTAGTTGAACAGGGCCGAGGTGATCTGGAAATTATCACTCCACAGCTTATAGTCCGGGAAATCATACATCCGGGATGGGTCGATGGGGTTGCCCTCGTAGCGTACCTCAAAGTGCAAGTGCGAGCCGGTGCTACGCCCCGTGCTACCACCCAGGCCAATTACCTCTCCGGCCTTTACAAAGGTACCCACAGGTAGGAGCGACTTACTCAGGTGACCGTAAAGCGTTTCTACCCCGTTGTAGTGCCGCACCAGCAAGTAGTTGCCGTAGCCTGAGCCATCCCACTTCGAAATGCGAATTACCCCATCGAAAGCGGCGCGCACGGAGTCGCCAGTTTCCAGGTCCAGGTCTACCCCATAGTGCCAGCGGCCATTCCGAAACTTGAAGGCCGAGGTGATGGGCGTCGTTTCCAGCGGCATGCGGGCAAAGCGTTGCCGAGGCACGTCGGTGAGTTGCAGGTTGAGTGTATCCTTAATCCGGCGTCCATCCACCCGGTAGGGGTTGATGTTGCGCGTATCCCAGATAGCGTAGTAGCCCGCTACTTTAATCCAGGTGCTGTCAATCAACACTTCCTCCGACGTTTCCACAATCTGCTGCTCTCCTTCGTTCAGGGAGGTGGTATCCTCGTTGACGATGGAGAGCTTCTTGGCGGGGTTGAAGAGAATGGATTTGGCAGCCTCCGAATTTTCGTCGGGCAGGTCTTCCGTTTCGACCGTTACTTTGGTCTTCGGCGTAACTTTTTTGATGGTAGGCGATTTGATTTGGAAAAAATCACGCCGCTTCGTAGTGCTGGTTTTGGGTTTGGTTGTCCGTCGACGTTGCGCCAACCCTTGTTCGGGCAACGCAAGCAGAAACACTGCCAGCACCGGCCACAACCAGGTTTTTATCAGATGAAGCAAGAGAAAACAATGAAATGGTGAAAATAGTGAGATAGTGAAATGGTGAGATAG